>JASHPB010000278.1 GCA_030038355.1 Candidatus Binataceae bacterium | reverse complement strand
GAAAGCATAACGGGAGAAGACAGAAGGACCTGTCGCAACAGCCCTTCTACACGCGCGCGTCAGGGAAGATGCGAAGGAAATTCTCCGCGTAAAACTTGTCGCGGATCTTCTCGGAGCGATCGCCGAGCGCCGTTTCGAAGCGGCTGATCGGATTACGGCCGCCCTCGGTGTGCGGGTAGTCACTCGAGAAGAGATAGAGATCGGGATGCGACTGGTCGATGAACTCGCCGACCTCTTCGAAAACATACGGCGTGAACGCCATCTGCTCGATGATCTGTTCGGACGGCTTGCGCTTGAAACCCGCGATGCTGGTGTCGGTGCGCCGCCAGATGCTCACCGTCCAATCCAGCCGCGTGAGCATCGCTGGCACCCATCCTGCGCCCAGCTCGATGGCCGCGCCGCGCAGCTTGGGGAAGCGTTCGAACACGCCATCGATGAGCATCATCGAGACGAACGTCTCGATCGCCTGATGGAGTATCGCCATGTCCTTGGTGCGCAGGTTCTCGCCTCCGCCCATCCAGTCCTTCACGGGAGGCCGGCCGTTGTTCATCCACTCGGTGGCCATTTGGAGCGGCGCGCCGCCGACGTGCATCACGAACGGCGTGTCGGCATCGACCAGCCGCGCCCAGAAGCGATCGAAGGCGGTGTGGCCGGGCGACTTGTCGCCGCAGGCATGATGCGGAATCCAGATCGCTTGCAGGCCGGAACGCAGCGCGAACTCGAGTTCATCGAGCGCTAGCTCGGGATCGTCGAGCGGCACGGCTGCCACGCCCATCAGGCGCTTGTCCGCTGAGCAGAAGTCGACCATGTGGCGATTGTGCGCGCGGGCTGCGCCATAGCGGAGCTTGGGGGAGATCTTCTGATTGACCGAGAACGGCATCGCGAGGCTATGCGTAGCGAACACGAGCTGCCTCTTGAAACCGAGCAGGTCGAGCGCGTGCACGCGCTCGTGGCCATCGAAAGCGCCCAACCCCTGGATCTCTTTTGACCTCGCGATGAGGTCATCGCCCATCGCGCGCAGCTCCGCTACGTGGTCCGGCGTGTGATGGCCACCGCGCTTCATGATCTCCGCGACTTCCTCATCGGTGACGAGAGAGGCAGCGTAGCTCACTGATGGCATCGCGGCGCGCAGGTCCGGGTCGGCATATTTCTGGAGAAAATCCGGCAGCTCCATGATGTGACTGTCGGCGTCGTAGCAGGGTCGCTTCGCGTATGGCATAGGCGTCTTTCTCGCAAGTATTTCTCCAAGGGTCGCAACGCGGCACGTTGCTGTCAACTGCTCGGCTCCGGCTGGCTGCGGAATGTTTGTGGAAGAAAAGAAGAGCGGGCGGGTCCGGGGTTCACTTGCTCTCAGGGCACTGCGGAGCGGACTCATGCCGAGCTTGTTGAGACCGGAGAAAGGCCAGTCCATTTCGACAATCAGAAAGGATTGACGAGCCCACGTGCTCGGGGTGACCTCGAAGGGCATCCATTGAACTGGCGAAAGCCAGGGCTGCGATCGGCATCAGTCCTAACGGCCGCCAACTTTGCGTGATGTCGCCGGTCATAGAGTGCCTTCCTTGCCGGTCAGCCTGGCGATTACGATTTCGAGTGTCACGGTTCCGCGGCGGTGTTCGCCGACGCGCTCGAAGTCGATCCAGCCTTCGTTGAAGCCGTCGACCATTCGGATGCGGTGATTAGGATGCCTCATGCCTTGTGACCTGAAGAGCTGTTCCCAGGTCTCGCGGGGGACCGGCTCCATTCGGACTTCGCGGCCGAGGGCTGCCGTGAAGGCCCGGCCGATATCCGCGGCCGAGTAGCGGCGCGGTCCTTCAAGCTCGACGATGCGCACGCCGGTCCAGCTCTCCTGCAGAAGTGCTGCCGCCGTGCCGCCGATGTCGGCCGTCGCCACCATAGGGATGGCGTGGTCGAGCGGTTGCAAAAAGCTTGGGACTACTCCCGTGCGTGCGGCTTCCACGTCCCAAGCAGCATTCTCTATGAACCAGGCTGCGCGGAGAAAGGCGACCGGGACCGGCGCGCGACGAAGCATTTCCTCCGTGAGTTTCGCGTTATTGAGCAGATTGGGCTCAGCCACCTGCGCGCCGACCGTCGACAGATATACAATCTTGAGCGGGCGGGCCGCCGCAATCGCTGCCTCGATGGCGACGGCATTGGCTCGCGTCTCCGGGAAGCCCGGTTCCGGGTCGTAGTTGGGCGGCGTCATCAGGAAAACGCCGTCGGTGCCGGCGAAAGCCGCGGTCAGTGCCGCGGCGTCACCGATCTCGGCGATCGCCACTTCACAGCCCTTCGCGGCCCAGGGCTTGCCCTTGGCCGCATCTCTGACCACGGCGCGGACCTTCCGGCCGGCAGCGAGCAGGTCATGTGCGACGGTGCTCCCGACCTTTCCGGTGATACCGGTTACTGCATACATCTCCATCTCCTGAAGTGAGTCTGTCCGGTGCCCTCGAGGTCACCAGGGAAGGGTTCGGCCGTTGCAGTCGATGAAGCAGAGCCCCGCCCTGCCACGGCTGCGTTCGACGCTCTCGACGACAAACGGGATGCTGTCCTCCATCGATAGGGGTACTGCCGATGTGGTGAGACCCGAAAGCAAAGGGCTGAATTGAGATTCTCGTCGGAGTTTATGGAAACGATAGATAATATAGCTCGCTTGTTGCTCTTTCAGAATGCAACCTCGTTTGAAACTTGCCAAGAAGTCCGTCAAAGCACTACTCTTAGTTGTCTTCACTTCAATAAACTTTTGGGGCCATCGGTAAAAAAGTCCGGATATCATAGCCGGCGCTGTCACGATCGATTACTGCCACGTGACTCACTAGCTTGGCGACGTCATCGCGCCCTGCTTCATGCGGTGTCCCTCTGATCTGCAAACGGATTCACGGTTTACACAGGCCAAATTGAAAATCTCGTCGGCCATCGAGACAACGCCTCGAACGGTTTCGAGCGATTGTTTTGCCTAAGGTCCTGCGGATGGATCGCGAGGAGACTCAAGTTACTTGATTCGGCGCGCTGTTGCCTGAATGCGATCCATCCAGAATACGAGCCTTGGCGTGTAGGTGTGGGGCACACACTCTCCGCAAATGTCCTCGGCCAGACTTGTCAGGCGATCAAGCGTGATCGTGAGTGTTTGCGAGCGCGAGAATTCGGGCGGCAGCAATGCTAGGAGGTCGGCCAGCACGCTCAAGGCCGAAGCCAAGGTGGCGAGAATCGCGGCCAAGACGCCTTCCTCAACCGCCAGCCGCGGCTGATACAACAGATCGCGGGTGGTTCGCAACTCACCCAAAAAAAGGATCACGGCGCTTTCCAACCGGGTGCTGATTCGATTCAGCGGCGCCTTCGCATCGCACATCGCAGTGATCGACAGGATTTCCGAAATCACCATGTGCAAATTGGTCTCGACGCGATCGAGCCGTTCCTCAAAGGTGACCCGGTGAATTTCGCTCACCAGCTCTTCCTGCCGATGCGAGACGAATTTGGCCACGACCGCGCCAAAAATGAGCAATGCGATGATCGCCTCCGCGACTGCGATTACACGCGCGCCCCCAATCGGCACGATGTCGCCGTAACCAATGGACGTCGCGGTGACGAAGCTGAAGTAGAGTGCGTCTGCGAATCCCCTAAGGTCCGCGCCAACGGGGCGGCCTCCCTCTACGAGCCCGTGTTCGCCCACAACAGCACCAAACCAATAGGCGAAGCCGCTCAGCAGGATCATTCCGGTCCAAATCAGGAAGATCTGTAAAGTGGAGCGTGCTTGAATCAGATCCACAACAGAGTTATCCCAACGACGCATGCGGGAGACGCGCGCCGGGCCGCGGCCGACGGCTCCGTCCGGCGAGGTCGCGAGTGCAGGGCCGGTAGGGATGGCGGAGGCAGAGTTCGGCTCCGCGGTGGCCGGATCAGTTACGCCCTCGGTCTGTTCCCCCGATTCCATCCAGTCGGCGATTCCTCCGCGATAGTCGCGAACGTTCCGATAGCCAAGGTCATTGAGCAAGGCGACCGCCTGCTGCCCGCGGGTTCATGTGAATTGGCCGCAATAGACGGCGACCTCTGCGGCTGGATCTGGAAGAAGCTCGCGCGCGCGACTGGCCAGCATTTCAAGGGGAAGGTTGAGCGCGCCCGGGATATGCGCCACGAGGTACGACGCTTCCGGCAGCACGTCGACGATGGTGAGCGAAGAATCGTGCAGCCGGCGCCGAAGCTCCTCGCGGGAGATCTCGGGTACGTCCGATGAACTGGCGGCCGTGGGTTCGGAAGCCATGAATCTCAGTGCATTGACCGATTCACAGCATAGCCGATGCGAGGGGAGCAATCACCACGTGTCATCCGCGTGATGTTCAAGCCCGGCGGTGCATCCGTAGATCTCGGCCGGATCATTATGCGAAAGGCCGACCTTCCTCTGCGCATCTATGATACGTCTTCTAACAAATTCGATTCTTTACCGACGTCCATTAGTGCGACCGCTTCGATTCTCAAGCGCTTGAACCAACTCGTCGAGGTGCGGTCCGAGGGATACCCGTTGACTCCTGCACTCCTTGGTTCAGGATGATTTTTGTAGTCCTCGTAACATCGTGAATCGATTTGATTCGAACGATGTTGGGTTGAACGACAATGTTGTTGTCACCAAAAAATACCCTCCGGTATACACGTCAGTCCATTGTGACGTTGCCCATAAGCGCAAATCTCGGCTGTACGCCCGTACCAAATGGAATTTGATTGGATCGACTCCGCGAGGGTGGCCATATTTAGCAACTCACCGGCAGCGTACGGCGCTGCGCCGAAGCCTTGACTGGGCAGACATTGTGCCCTGTCCTGCTCCCCGCGGAAGTGCGGCGGTGCCTAAATGGTGCCCTAACATGATGAAGAAGACCGAAGCAAACAACTAGCCATGGCCCTCAAACACAACCGACTTAACCAAGATACTAATCGGACACGCTAACCTTCGCGAGGCAGATCGAGGCGATGGTTGGCGGTTGGACCCTAGATGACTCCCTCTTCCTTCAGGCGCCTCAGTGAAGCCGCGCCGATTCCAATCTCCGCGAGTATCTCGTCGTTATGCTGCCCGATCGAAGGAGCGCCGCTTCGAACGCGTGTTGGCGTGCGTGAGAACTTCGCGACTGGTCCAGTATGAATCGCGATTGAGCCATCTTCGATCCGGGCCGGCTGAAGCACGTCGCGTTCAATAATGTGCGGATCCTTGGCCGATTCGTTGTATGTGTTGACGGCACTCGCGGCGAGTCCCGCCTTCAGCAGCACTGCAATAGCTTCGGCACGCGTGCGCTCGGCGGCCCACGCCGAGACCATCGCGTTGCACGCGTCTCGATTCGCCAATCGATTCGGCAACTCGGCAAAATTCGGATCTTCGGCCAGTTCCGGATTTCCAAGTATCGGCGCCAGTGCCTTCCAATGAGAGTCCAAGAGCACCGCGATATATATCCACCCGTCCTTGCACCTATAGGAGTTGGACGGCACCGCGAACCCGAATTCGTTACCCAGGCGCTGCGGCACGATTCCCATTGCCGCGACCGATAAAGGAACTCCAGCCGGTCCGCCATCAAGCCCTTCGAGCAGCGAGATGTCGACATGCTGCCCCTCGCCAGTTCGATTGCGATGGATCAACGCTGCCATCGCGCCGATTGCTCCATTCAGTCCGCCCATTTCATCGCCGATCGCAGTGGCCGCTTTGACCGGCGGCCCCTCAACGCTTCCGTTCATGGACATCCACCCTGACGCGGCCTGCGCAATGGGATCGTATCCGGCTCGATCCGAATTCGGACCGAACTGTCCCCAGCCGGTGATGGAGACATAGACTATGTCAGGCTTGACCTTGCGGACCTGATCGTAACCGACGCCCCACTCCTCCATTGTGCCCTTCTTGAAGTTTTCGACCACAATATCCGAGTTGGCAGCAATTTTGAGAAAGATGTCGCAGGCTTCAGGCCTTCGGAGATCGAGACTCAGGCTGCGCTTGTTTCGATTGATATTCCCGTTGATAGCGCCGATGTTGGTGCCGGGATAGAAGGGCGGGAGACGCCGATTTACTTCGCCGCTCGGCACCTCTACTTTGATTACATCCGCACCGAGATCGCCGAGCGTAGCGGAGCAGAGCGGACCGGCAGCGGTCGTGGTTGCTTCCAGCACTCTCACGCCTGCGAGCGGGCCGGTCAGATCGGTACGCGCGTGGCGATAAAATTCTGCCTTGGTCATTGTTGTTCCTTTCGACCGTCAGAAATAACGCGCTAAGTCATAAGTCAGCTACTTACGATCTTGCAAGCTCTGCCGCTGTCGGCACTATGGGCGCCGCGGATCGCCTGGCGAATCTTTCGCAGCGAGATAGATCGGATTCGGCGACGCCGCCGCGGAAGGACGCGCGAAATTTCACCGATGCACCCTCCGATGCCGGGTGACTCGATAGCTGAGGCGCTGGAGAAAGGAGCGACATCGTAATGAAAACCCGAAATTGGTACTGTCTTGCACTGGAGTAGACTAGACTGCGAGACAAAGAGGGCGCATACCTTCGACGAGGTAGCGGAGCTTTACGACCGGGCCCCAGCTCCTGTCGGGACGAGCTTTTCGACGACCTCTCCCCAGTAGCCGTCGCAAGGATTCCCGTTCGACAAATCGTTGACGCCGGGATCTCCAAGGACTAAGCATCTACTGTTCGGAAAGCTGAAAGATATCTCAGTCAACCGAGGAGCGAACTCAATGGCCGAGGCACGAGTGGTCCGAGGCTCCAAAGGCGAAGTTTACGAGCCCACTTGGGTGTTCAAGCACGGCAGCAAGACGGGCGCTCCGTTCGACTTTGCGATCGGGAACATCGCGTACCTGACCGGCCCGCCGCTGCACGTCCACCGTGTGCAGCACGATACCTTTTATGTCCTTGAGGGCGTGCTGAGGATTCAAGTGGGTGATGAGATGATCGATCTGATGCCGGGCGACTTCGCTTCCGTGCCGCCAGGGGTTGCCCACACCTTCGACAATATCCAAAAAGATCAACCGCCCGTGAGAGTGTGCAATCTTATGACGCCCGGCGGCCTGGACGCGTTCTTCGTCGCGGTGAACGAAGTTGATCCGACAGGGGAGGATTTGGAGAAATTAATGGCCGTCGCCGAGAAGTTCGGTGTCACGGTCGTTGGTCCGCCGCTTAGAGCTAAGCTTGGTCTCGCGAGGTAGTCCAAAAGGAACTAGGGCCTCGTCGTGAACGGCTCAACCAGAACGGCTTCGGATACAGGGAAGTCCCTCTACTTCAGACTTGGGGGGTATGACGTTATCGCGGCGGGCGGCCGTCGATCTGACGCCAAGACTCGAACCTGTCGGCACCGTCCGTCTTGCTATGCATCTCAATTTCAATGCCGCGGTCGAAGTGGACCCTAAAACGCTTGACGGCCCGCGTAACCTAATCCAGCAACTCATCCGGCGACATCATGCGCTTGCCGGGGCAACCTCGATGAGCAACGGAATCCGTGGCCCGACCTGCGCTTCGGATTTAAAGCGGGCCTCAGTCGTTTGGGACAAACGGTTGTTGCCCTTTGCCGTCACGTCACAGGGAGCATCGCGCTTCGGCATCCCGGATTCACCTGTTTGAGGAATTCGATTTCTTCCTTCGTCGATCGCCGTCTGAGTGCCTGGTTTCGGCCGGGAAACCTTCCGAAGCGACGAATTGTCTGAAGATGCAACTCGGCTGACCGAAGAATTTCTTTACTTTCAGCGGATTCGCCGTACTCCCCGGCGAGGTCCCGAGCGAGCCGCACCGATTCCATTTGATCGTGCAGATCCTCGCTATGTTCGAAAGGCAAATACAGGAAGTACCGCATAATTGGGGGCAAGTTGCGATCGAAGCCAGATGCAATAGCACGGCGGCTGACCTCGCGCGCTTTGGTGTCAGTCGCGAACGCTCGCGCACTGCCACGGAACATGTTGCGCGGAAATTGATCGAGCAATAATACCAGCGCTAGGCAACTGCGAGGCGCTTTTCTCCATCCGTCCAGCCGCCCAAAGGCTGCATCTGTGTAGCTCTTGAGAAATAGACCCTTACAACGCCTATCGAACTCCGGATCGATCACGAACCATCGCTTCCAAAGATGCAGGTCATCTTTGGCGCCCTGATCAGGAGTCAGCCAGAAGCCCAAAATGCGCTCCGCTTGCAAACGGGTACGCTGAGTTTCCGTCGCATGGTTGGACATTAAGGTTTTTCTGGAGTTTGAACGTGGCTTTCTCAACATCTGGATGGTCTTCAGGTTGCGCCGATTTGCCTCGCAGCTAGGCGTTTAATTCCTGGTAGAGCACCTTGGCATCTCTCAAATCCGCGGTGTCCAGACCCTCGGTGAACGATCCGTAGACTTGAGTGAGCAGCTGGCGCGCCTCTTCGCAGCGATTCAAGTCTCGCAGCAGCCGCGCGAGGCTGATGCCTGCGCGCAGTTCCCATGATTTCGCTCGCTGCTCGCGCGATATATCGAGCGCAGTGTGAAATGACCGCTCGGCCGCAGCCGCATTCGCTACGCCGTGACCCAAGAGCAGTTCACCCTTCAGGCGATGCAACTCCGCCTGATAGTAGCGTTGACCGGTGCGCTCGATGAAAAGGAAGGCTTCCTCGAGCGTGGCGAGCGCCTCATCGAATCGTCCGGCGCGCCCCAGAGCGGTCGCTACAAAGCTAAGACCACGATCGGTTATATATTCGGAGCCGCCAGTCTTGAGCTGCGACATGGGAGTTCTGATCCTTGCGATGCCACCCTCCAGGTCGCCGTCGAGCACATCGGCCCATCCCAGATAGATTTCGCTGAGCGCCCTGCCCGTGAACAAACCCGAAGCGGTCGCTATTGCGAGTCGAGCCTCCGCTCTTGCTCGCATTTGCCGGGTCTCGCGCCGAAGCTCGAAAATGTACGAGGCGAATCCGTGTAAGTCCCCGAGTAAGCTCTTGGAACTATAGTGGGGTATCGCGGCCGCAGCATTCATTCGCTCCAGCGCGCGATCAGGATAACCAAGAAACCACAGGTTCCAACCTGAAAGGATGCGATTGTTCTCCAATGTGTAGAAACGCTGAACCGCTGCCTGTGCCTGAGAAATTCGCGCTACCTCCTTGTCCGTCAGCCCCGTTGCCGCTCTGGTTATCGATTCCAGAACTGTCCATGTTCGATCGAAAGCATGGGCGGCGGCGGCGAAATCCCCCGCCACCATTTTGGTGTAAGCGAGCCAGTTGCCGGCTTCGGCGAGAAGTCCGTCGGCGCCGCGTTCCTCGGCGCGCGCCATCAACTCGGAGGCGATCGCTTCCGCTCTGCGCACGTCGGGACGCAACTGCTGCACGAAGAAAATGCCGAACAGTGCCCACCAGCTTTTTTCCCAGTTGATGCCAGGGCGTTGACAAAGGGCCAGCGCGCGCTCGATCGAACGCTCGACTTCGGCCGAAGCGAGGCCCTTGGTATCCCCGAGGGCACCATAGGCCGCGTTGCGAAGGTCCAACTCCCGGTCCGCGCGCGAGTCGTCGTCGGCAAGCTTCTGTAGCAAATCAAGTCCGGTTTCGAAAAGTGCGACGGCCTCGGTTAATGAGCCGCGCGATTCGCTCTGCTGGATGGCAAGCAGACAATAGTCAACCGCTTTTCCAGGATTGCCACTGCGCGCGTAATGGTGGGTAAGCGCGCCGAGATGATCGTTCAGGTTCTCGCGATAGATCGATTCCAGCGTGGAACCGATCCGCTCGTGCAGCAGGCGTCGGCGTTCAATCAGAACCGAGTTGTATGCAACGTCATGGGTAAGAGCATGTTTGAATGTGTACTCGAGGTCTCCTACCGCCGGCTGTTCGTAGATGAACTCACCTAGCTGAAGCTCGGACAGCATCGACTCGAGATCGGATGTCTCCGGGTCCGCTCCCTTGCGCGACGGCATCAACGGCGTGGTGGTAGCCGTGGGGTACGCATTCGCAATGGCCGATGTGGCGGGCGGCTGCCATACCTGACGAACCAGACCGAGCTT
>JASHPB010000277.1 GCA_030038355.1 Candidatus Binataceae bacterium | reverse complement strand
AAGACGCTGATCTACATGGATAGCGAAATGTGGTTCGAGCCGTACATCGATACCTACGATCGCAAGGGAGTGCTGTTCCGCAACCACATCTACTATGTGACGACGCGCGATCGCCCCGTGCCCGACGCCAAGGTCGCGATCTATCCGTTCAAGCGCTCCTTCGTGGTCGGCGCGGTCGGCACCGACGTGCAGTCGGGGCTCTCGACCATGTGCTACCTACCGGGGATGGAGACGCCCGAGCGTGAGTGCTGGTACATCAACATGGGAGCGGTCGACAAGGATTTCTTCACCACTAACGCGATGGTGCGCGCGGCGAACTTCTAAGGCCTCAGGGGTTTGAGCGCGAATTATCGCGCCTGACAAGGCGGGGCGTTTGGATCCCCAACGGCGCCCCGCTATTTTTTTCGCGCCTGTCGAAAAAGCGTCATTGACAAACGTCATGGCGGCTCGCGCCTGTCGGCAATTTTTGCTCTATCTCTTCCAACCGAGCTGCGTCCTTCTGCTCATCAAAATAATTTAGAAAATCAGCGATGGCATAGCGCTTGCCTCTCCCCCTATCGCAGGAGAACGTTATGAAACTTTGGACAACTGCGTTTTCCGCATCGTTCGCGTTTCTCATGCTGGCGATGCCCGCAGGAGCAAGTGCGGCGGATTGGGGTACTTGGCAGCCGACACAGAATCAGTCGTCTTCGATCGTCGCCGCAGAATACCATCATCACCGCCACGGGGATCATCGATGCCACAATCGATGGTTCTGCATCCATCATCACCGCACCTGCGGATGATGCCATTCGTCCTCGCGAAATCATGAAGTAGGGAGCGCGTTGGAATTGGTTGCGCTCCCTACTTAAGGGCGGCGCATACAACTGCCATCGATGCTTTCCTTGTCCGCGCACGGTCCGGACCCTGCGGTTCTTTCCTGCTCCGCAAAAGAACTGATCGCCCCATCGGACTCGCCATATTCACTCTACGCGGCATCACCATTCTCTCCGGGACCGTTCCTGTATTGGTAAGAAGCTCTGCACAAGCCGCTCTTCCGTGTCATTGTGAGCGAAGCGAGTCTACGAGCGGATCGAAGAATCCGGATCCTCTTCTTGTCGTTCGGATGTTTTTCCGCGATTCTTCGCCTGCAGATGCGGCTCTGTATGACAGCACTTAAAACACATTTAATCAACAAGGAGTTAACTATGTCCAACCAAGTCGTATCGCACGTAGAGTGGCTGAAGGCGCGCGTGGAGCTGCTCGCCGCCGAGAAGGAGTTCACGCGCCAACGTGATGCGATCACGCGCCGCATCAGGGAAATGCCCTGGGAGCGTGTGGAAAAGTCTTACCAGTTCGAAGGCCCGAATGGCGTCGTTTCTCTGGCCGATCTCTTCGAAGGACGATCGCAGTTGCTCATCTATCACTTCATGTTCAATCCCGACTGGAACGAGGGTTGCAAGTCATGCTCGTTCTGGGCCGACAATTTCAATGGCATCCCGATCCATCTCAACCATCGCGATGTGACATTTGCCGTCATTTCGCGCGCCCCGTTCGCGAAGCTTGAGGCTTACAAAAAGCGCATGGGTTGGAGCTTCCCGTGGGTGTCATCCTATGGAAGCGACTTCAATTACGACTACTGTGTGTCGTTCACGCCAGAGCAGAACGCGGCAGGAAAAGCATGCTACAACTATCGGGCTCGCTCGACTGCTCTGTCGGATGAAGTAGGAATCAGCGTCTTCTATAAGAATGAGCGCAGCGAGTTATTCCACACCTACTCATGCTACTCGCGTGGCGTTGACCTGCTGAACGGCGCGTACAATTACCTCGACCTGGTACCGAAAGGCCGCGATGAGGGCGGCTTCAAATTCACTATGGAGTGGCTGCACCGCCACGATCAGTATTGATGCGCAAATCGGGAGTCACTATCGCAGTGCCTTCGCCTTGCCGCCGGGCGCCGCGATCATCATCCGAATCAGCTCCTCGGTGATCTTCGGCTCGAGGCCCTCGGTATGTCCCTTATGAAGCCGGACGACATCGGCGATCAGCCAGCCGCCGCGCGCGTTGAGATAGATATAAATTTGCGCTGTGCCAGGACGTGGCTTCAATCCCCACGACCGGTTTGAGCGGCCATCGCGGAGCGTGTCGTAGATCTGGTCGGGCTCGGTATCGACCAAGTCGGGCATCCGGACGCGCGGTCCCGCGCCATACTTGTCGGCCCACGGCGAAGTCTCTGGCAGCGCGACCACCTCATGTTCTCCGCTCGCGAAGATGAAGGAGAAATCGCAGTCGGGCATCGTCGCCCTGCCCGGCCGCGGCGCATCGCTACCCTGCGGCATCGGCGTCAGCGACGCCCGCACCGGAGAGAAGAATGTCTCGGGCAACTCGATCGGGCCGATTCGTCCGCCGGAGAGACTTAGCCATCCGTCAACGCGTTCGGCAAAGAACTTATCGCCAAGCAGCCGATTCGAGGTCATCCCGCCCTGCGAATGTCCGGCGAGCCAGAACGCCGCGATATTTTCCTTTCCATACTTGTCGAACACGTAGCTGACGATGCTCCGCAGATGGTCATCGTCAGTTTCTGCCACCCAGCGGCGCATCGGCTGCGTGGTCTTCGAGGACGGCGTCGCGATGACGAGGCGAAACTTCTCCTTGTATTGATAGGCGGGAAAGTAAGCGCGTTGCCATGCACCGACCGAGCCGCCGCCGTGCAGACTCAGGATAAAGACAAGAGGTTCGCCGCGCTTCAGATCGTCGGGATCGTCAAGGTAAAACTTGCGGCCAGTCTTTTCGTCGAGCGCGCTGATGCTGCCCACGCGAGACTCCTCTGGAGGTTTCTCCGAAAATTAACAGACGCGTCTGCTCGTCAACAACCGCCTGGCGACGATGCCTGACTTGTCGCGCGCGGCAGCGACCCGAGTCGAACGTCGCTTCCGCCGTGATGCTGAATGTACCGGCCTCTTTCGCGTGGGCTCCGAATTCATCGCGAACAGCTTCACGAATGATCGCGCCTATTCCTGGAACGGGCTCACGGTGATTTCGGCGACCGAGGCCTACGCTATTCGCTGCTCAACGCCGGTCGGGTAAATTCGCCCTGCCGCGGTCGGTAGTAGGTACCGAACAGGATATCGATGAAGGGAAAATTCTGCGCGAAGTTGTTATTGTGATGCTCGGGCAGGTTGGAATGATGCGTGCGGTGGAGCTGCGGGCGCAGAAATCGGGGGTCAGCGGGCCGAGACTCAGCTACCCGTTCGAGTGCGTGAACCTCAGCCATCCGGTGTAGACGACCGCACTATCGCGATCGCGCGCAGCTCGAGACCAATCAGCCAATGCGCCGGAAAGCCAACCAGAACGCGCTTTACCGGCGCCTCGCGCCAGAAGGTTATCAGGCAGGTGGTAGCGTTGAGGGCGGTGTTGGTGTGAATCACCCATAGAAAGCAAAACGCACACTGCGGGCGGTGATACCAATATTAGCTGAAGTCGGCGACGAATCCGAAGGCGGCGAGGAGGCTATTGGAAAGCGAAATCCCACGGTCGGGCAGGTGATGATTCGTTACCGGAACCGCGCGACCCACCTCTCGAACCAATAGGCTGCCGAACGCGAGATAACTGCCGGTAACAATGATATCAGGTACGCGCCGCAATGCCGGTTGCGCGGTCTCTGCTGGTGAAGCGACCTCGAACATGCCCCCAGTGCCGCGTACATCAGGAACACGAATCCGATCGCGCCGTACTCCGTGAACAGCAGCCGATGGCAGATGAAATCGAACCGGGTCATGACGCGTCTAGCTTCGCGAAACGGCGCGCCTGTATCGTCGCAGCGTTCTACCCAACGCGGGGTTCATGAGGAAAGGCGTGGAGGCTCGCACTTGGCTTTTTGCCCGACTTGAGCGAATCTCATCCTCGGCGGGCGGAAGTCACGCGCGATGGGCGCCGCCGAAGAGAGTTACAGGATGCAGCAACTCTACACCGATCGTGAGCAGCGCTTCGTCGGTCTCGCTGCGGAGCTCGCGGATGAATTCGCGCCACGTGCCGCAATCCATGACGCGGAAGGATCGTTCCCCTTTGAGAACTACGCGCGCCTCAAGGAGAGCGGATACCAGCGGCTAATCATTCCCGAGGCGCTCGGTGGGCTCGGTGCGACCATGCTCGAGCGCATCAAGGCGCAGGAGCGGCTCGCCCAGGGATGCGGCGCGACGGCGCTCGCTATAAACATGCACTTCAATGTCCTCGGGCTCCTGATCGACGTCTACCGCAAGTTCAGAGATCCCAACCTCGAAAAGAAGTTACGTGAGATCGCGTCCGAACGGCTGATCTGCGGCGGCTCTGGCTCGGAGCCAGACAACGCCATTATCGCGATCAAGCCGCGCACGGTCGCGAGCGCGACCGAGGGTGGCTGGATCATCAACGGGCGCAAGATTTTTGGCACGCAGAGTATCGCGCTCGACTACTTCTTCTGCGAGGCGACGTGGGAAGATGCGCCCGCCGGACCGACTATTCTCACGCTCTTCATCGCACCACGCGACACACCCGGCCTCCAATTTAAGGACGACTGGGATGTGATGGGGATGCGCGCGACGGCATCGCGAAGCTCTGAGCTCAAAGACGCCTTCGTGCCCCGAACGGGCGTGATACTTACGCGGCCGGTATCGAATAGCGGGCGTGTGACGAAAATTTTCGCGAAGGCGCCATTCACAATCGGCGCACCGTATATCGGAATCGCAATCGCGGCGTGCAATTTCGTCGTCGATTTCATGCGTGAGCGGCGCCGCTTCCCGTACAAAGATCCGATGAGCCATCTGCCGAGCGTCTTTAACAAGGTCGGCGAGATGGAGCTGCTGATCGAAGGCGCGCGCGCGGCGATGTGGAAGGCGGCCGACGAGATGGATCGCGACCATCCGCGAAGCTGGTCGCGCAAGGCAGTAGCGGCGCGAATGATAGCGATCGAGAACTCGGTGCGGGTGGTCGACCTCGCGCTGCGGGCCGTCGGCGGCTCGTCGTACTTCAAGCGGTTCCCGCTCGAGCGGCTGTTTCGCGACGTGCGTGCCGGCCTCTATCATCCGTTCGACAGCGACGAGACTCTGGAATTCCTCGGCAAAACTGCGTTCGATCTGCCGCTCTTCGAGACTTTCGGCTGACGAGTCCTCGACGCGGTGCGCGCTCGTACAGGTGCAACAGCTTGCCGTCGAAGATTACGTGCGCGTCGCTAAAGGCCGCGGACAATGCGCCTTGCGCCGTCTCCACCCGCTCGCTTCAAAAGGCGCCAACCGCAGGACGATGATCATGTCGGCTGACTTGAGACGCTCTCGCCCGCGCGCGACTTCGGCGGGAGTCGCAACGCCGGGGAAGAAAAAGGCGCCCTCTGGCTCTCTGCGCGCCAGGGAACCAGGAGTTCGGCTCCTCCCAGCCAGCGCAGCGGTGCGGGATGGTGAGATCCAGCGGTCGACGATATCCGTTGCCATTCGTCAATTTCCGAAGGCGGTGCATACAAGCCCGCGGTCGCAAGGCTGGTCTGCATTCGCCGCCATATGAAAATCGCATCTCGCGTCTGAGCAAGATCCAGAAGCGCGGCGAGAACGCAGAATACCCATACCGCGGTCGACCCGAAGCTCCATAGTTCAGTACTGGCGGCAACTCCGATAATCAGGATGTATGCATAGTAAGTCCATGACGAAGGCGAACCACACAATAGAGTAATCAAGCAAATGTGAACAAGTGCGCAACTGAGTACATTTTCCGCATTAACCGTAAAACTTCATGCTTCTAAAGATCGTACAATGAGGAATATTGCAGCACCCACCAGCTAAAGACTCGTGCATACCCACAGCCGTGCGGCCGAACCGAAACTGTAGCCAATTCTAACACCAGGAAAATGCAGAAACTTCATTACCTTTTCCGGTCCGAAGTGCACCGTCCGATAAGACTCAACGCCGGTCTAGGAACGACGGCTCCGCACTGTCGGCATCCAGCCGAATCTAAGGGCTAGCAGAACTGCGAGGATCAGAAAGCTTAAGACTGCGGGCACGCAATCACTCGTAAGATTGGCGAGCGTCAGTTTTCGGCGTTTCGCAAGGTCGACAATGTTCAAGGCGACCAGGAGAACGCCATACGAATAACCCATGCTGGGCTTGATGAAGATTGCTGCGACTGCTTACGGGAGCGCATGCTCAGGCGGCCCGCGACATTGCGCCGGCAATCCAAGCGACAGCATCACAGGCTTCAGTGCATGCGGTGGACCGGTCGCGAACGCGACGATGAATGGAACGCCAAGGGCGAAAACGACGCCCCGCCATTTCTGTCGTCGCATCGACAATTCTGGCCAGAACCAATGTCACCATGATCGAGCACGCGAGGCTGAGAGTCACTATGGTTGCAGGACCCAACCCAATGAACCTGAATTACAGTTCCTGAATCAACAGAGTGAGTAGTCCGTATTCGCAGCCGAAACTTAAGGTCGATCGCACGCCATGCGCGAGCAGATACTCACTGCTAAGAAAACTGCCCAATCGCAGAAAGCAAACCGACTAAAACTATATATGTAGGAAATCTAAGTGCGTAGTAACACAGTACTTCGAATAGGAGCCGAGCTAAGTACCATCGTGCGGCGAGAAGTCGCGACGAATCGAATTCGCCAAGCGGATTCGGCCGGCAGCTTTCGAGCGATCACTGAGATCACGACATTTCGATTGTTCGTAACACTGGCAGGCGCGACCCTTCGCGTGGAATGTCTATGGCTCAGCACGCTTTATGAATCTGTCGATTCTGGCCCGAGAACATTCTCGCCTGTTCCGAGCCACGTCAGGGCGCAAAATGCGCCGATCCACGATCCAGCCGCCGCAAACACTACGTAAGCGGCGTTGCTGGTGTAGCTTATAACCGCGAACGCCGCGAGCAGGTACCAGATGCCGCTCCAGGTGGCCGCCAGCGTGCGCCGGCGATCTGCGACCGCCGCGTTGAATAGAACGTAAACCGCATCGGTAGTGGCAGTCGAGACCATCACTCCCGCCGCAATCAAGGGACTTATCGTCACGCGAATTCCTTTCCGGGAATCCTGTTCCCGCGCGCTCAACTTGTCGGTTATTGTTTTGCTAGTCGATTGTGCGGCTGCAGTCGAGTGCCGTTCTCGCGCGGCTTTCACCAGCCTCCCATTGTCCTGATTCGCGACGTCCGCAAGAACAGATCTGTGCCAATCCCTTCCAGGATCGCTCGGGATCGGCGGCGACTGTGCTCAACGTCAATTCGTTGAGCACGTTCGACGGCGCTTTCCATTTGCAGCAATTCAGCTCACCGACAACGGCAACAGCGGCGCCAACAAATACACGATTATCGTTGCTGACAAGTTGTTGGTGAATGGCAACTTTCAGATGGGAACAACTGTTCGTCACTGGCCGACGGATCACCGATCAAGGGGTCAACTTTGTCGGAATGAGAACCATCCATATCGTCAGAGAGCGCCAGTTACGCCGCTGCTGCGTGGGCGGCGCGCAGTCACTGCCGCCGCATCCCGCCCTCCACACCAGGATGACTAGGATTCCTACAATTAGTACAACCCGGAGAATCACCAACACCAGTTTCGTGTGCGGCATGATTCTCAAAACCCCCGAAGGGATCGAATTCCGGTTGAGCCGAGGGACCATGAAGATGACACGAAAAAGGCTTTACGCGCCCGTCCGTAGGTTAACCTCTAGCGAATGAATACTACTGATCGCCTAAGATATTGCCGAGCCACTCGGCCAAAGCAGATCGTAGGCAAGGCATAAGATCGGCGCAGCACCGGCGATATCGTAGCCGAGCACCCATCCCGACCAGGTCGCCGCATGGACCGCGACCAAGCGGTAGTGCGCCAGTCCACGCGACGAGCGCCTTGATCGTAATCGCAAGCGCTGCCCTTGCCACTCGCATCGAGAAACCCCTTGCCCGACGTGCCGCCGTCAGGCCCGCATCGACCGCCGCTCGGTCCGTCACCATCAGACGCGCGTGCCGTTGGCGTCCGGGGTCTTGTGCGAGGCCCCGGACGCGTTCAGATCATTTTGGTCATTGCGCGGGAGAAGCTTCTGACGCGCTATGCGCAAGCGGTACGAGCTGCGCAATCTGGCACTGCACCAGGGCGTGAAGCTTGTTGTCGATCTGGAAGAAGCGTGTCGTTTTAACCTGGGAGATCGCGGCCCGGAACTTCGGGATATACTCCTTCTGCACATCTAGGCGGGCCTGCTCGACGGAAATGACTTCGTCGAGCTTGGCCTTCGCCGACGACTCCGTCAGATGGTCATAGTTGCGGGCGAAATCCTTGATCTCTGCGACGTGGCGGTCGTCCACCTTGTCCATCGCGGCTTCGTACTGGTCGAAGATCGGCCAGAAGGCAGCCGCCTCGCTCGAATTCAACTTCATGTTCGCGCCAACGATTGCCTTCCGATTAGCGCGCGCAGCCGCCAGATCAAGCTGCTTCTGACTGGGCGCTTCGTTCTGCGCGAGCACCGGTGAAAAGCTCGCGAGCGCCGCGGTTACCAGGATCGCCGACGCCATCGCACCGATTCGTGTTGTCAGGGCCATTTAGCTCTTTGTCCTCCGCTCCGAACGTTGAGGTTCGGCAGGATGCTGGTGCATTGAACGATCATAGTCAAGCGCGTCATCCACAAGAGCTTCGTGATGATTGTGTTCCTGCAAGCCTAAATCACCCGATGATTGGAAGGGGATCCAGGCTAAGCAAAAGGAGTTGACGAGCTGCAAGGAGCGAATTTGAGTGCCAAGTCGTTTCTCTCTTCGTCAGGCAGCCGCACTCGCGCTCCAATTATTCGGGGCACATGCCTTGCCGTGGTCGTGTTGACACATGTTTGCGAATCCGGACATATGTTTGCCTTTGCGGGCTGGGAGAAAGACAAAGCGCCCGACATTAGCTCCATCTGGCTAGCGCAATTCTCGAATTGACTTTGCTTCCCGGAGGCGCTCTGCTCTGGATGCTCGAAAAACCAACCTAGGCATCTCTCCGCTTCAGCACCGCCGGTACCAGCCTGATTTCAGCGCGCCCGTGGGAAATACGAGGGACGGCTGGTTTGATTTGAGGCACGGATCGTCGGAGGCGACGCACTTCGTCGCCCACCTCGGCACGTCGATAAAGTAACTTGGAGCAAAAGTGTGACGATCAGGTCCGGCAAGTACCATCTCCCCATGACCATTCGGTCGCCTTGCGTGACTCTACGACGAATCTAGCTGCGGAGCGATCTCGTTTGTGAGCTGGGCGGACGGTCGATCGCCAGCCTGAGACTCGAGAGCGGCCGGTGGCGCCGATTCTGGTAGCGGCGCGCAGGCAAGTCATCAATCGTCATCGCGCGAAGACGCTCGAGCAGGCAGACCGGCTCGATACCGAGCGCCTCGCACAGGTTCTCAAACGCGAACACATTCGGGATGGGCCGATTCCGCGCGGCAGAATTGAACCAATTCTTGACCTCGAGAAATTCGCGCCGGCGTTCGCCGTCCTTGGCGTTCACGTTGCGGAGATAGCTGCGAATCGCGTCTTCAAGCACCGCGAGCATCAGCCGCTTCTCGCCGTCGATCACACCGCGGCGCCTGATTAGGTCGTCGTATTGCACGGGCATGAGTCGCCCAGGCTCGAAGATGTTGAAGGGCTGAGCGGATTCACGGCTTCCGTTGCGATTCCTGCCGCCCGGATTCGAACCTTCGGTCATCAGAGACTCCTGACGCGGGTGCCTGAGATCCTCGTTGAAACGGCCGGCAGCACTGGCCGGCCAAAAGACGAGAACACAGCCCCCATTTGGAGTACGAAACCGAGGTTGCGGCAAAACGGATTAACGGCGAACGTTCTGTTAATTCGCAGCAAACGGAGACTGAAAAGACCTTTCTTTCGAGCTTGCGGCGCAGCCCGCTCAGCCTAGATGGAAGTGCAAGACGCCAAGCTGTAGCACGCCGAGTACAACCTCCAGCACGATCAACAAGACCACTATCGCCTCGAGCAGTATCAGGCGCCGATCGCGGCCGACATCCAACAGCAGTTCGAGCGACTGCTGAATGCCCGCGATCTTCGCCGCCATCGCCTCGTAGCGATCGGCGAGATCGAACTCGCCGCGGAGATCGTCGTAAATCCTGTCCATCGCCGGGTCTTCCCAGGCTGCGTCGGGCTTGTCGAGCAGGTGCAGCACGGCGAGTACCTCGTTGCGCGTAGTGATTGCCTCGCCGATGAATCGATGCAGCGGCCGGATGCGAATCGGTACTGTGCCGCGGCGCTCGAGGCTCTCGATGAACCGCGCGGTGCGCGTGAACATCGTCTCGACGATGCGCTCGTAGTATTCCATCGCGCCGCTTTGCGCGACGATCAACGCCACTATACTCGCGCGCGGCCGCGTCAGTTGATCGACCGTGAGCATCCCCCCGCTGATGCCGACCGAGCTGTCAGGATCCTCCCTCACCGAATAATCCTCGCGGATTACCTGCGTCGTGAGCTTAGGCATCAGCGCCCTGAGCCGCGCCATCTCGCCGTCGCGTTTTTCAGCCGGAACATCCACCAGCACCGCGGCGCCGAACGGAAAGATATAGAGGCTGCTTTCCGGCGGGATGGGGATGTAGAGCTCGAGCGGCGAAACGCGAGCCTCGGGAAATGCGGGTGCAATCTGCCGGAGCGAGAAATTCTCCTCGAACGCGATCGCGTAGAACTGGTGAATCTTCGGAGCCAAGCCACGCCTCCCCCGCCGCTTATGGGCGCATCGAGTTCTTCCACTCGACGAAGTCCGGCGCAATACTCCCAAGCCAATGCAAACATTGAAAGCGCCGGTCATCTTTCTCGCCCTGCTGCTTCTCGCCCTGTCACCCTCGCTGGTTGCATTTGGGCAAGAGCCCGCGCCGTCTCCGCTGGCCGCCGCTGCCGACAACCGTTTCCACGCCAAGGTCAAAGAGTTCATCAAGGAAGAATTGCGACTCTACCCGGAATTCGCGACCGCCCTTGGCGACCATCGATACGATGACCGCGTTGACGACGAATCTATGCAAGGCATCGCGCGCATCATTGCCCACGCGCATCGATGGAAAGACATCTTCGCGGCGATGCCGGCCAAGTCGCTCACGGACGCTGACGAAATCGATCGCGAGTGGCTCGCAGCGCGCACCGACGGCGAATTGCTCTGGAGTGAACAGGTGCGATCGTATGAACGCGACCCCGGAATGTACCTTCCGACCTCCGCCGTCTACTCATTGATCAAACGCAACTTTGCGCCACCAAGTGTCCGCATGCGATTCGTCACCGCGCGCGAGAACGCGTCGCTGGCGAATCTGCATGCGGCGCGTATCAACTTGAAAGCCGCGCGCGTGCCACAAGTCGCGATCGATATCGAGTTGATGCAGATGCCGGCGACGCTCGACTTCTTCAACAAGTCTCTCCCGGAGGCGTTTCACGATGTCGTCGATGGTCCCGACAAGAAGGCGTTCAACGCGGCCAACGCGGCGCTGGCGAAAAGGATCGAAGACTACGCCAAGTGGATGAAGAACGATCTGCGCCCGCACGCGTCCGGCGATTACGCGATCGGCGCTGATGCGTACCGGAGGATGCTCGCCGACGCGGACTTCGTCGACACGCCGCTCGACAAGCTCGAGCAGATCGGCGAGAACGAGATGCATAGGCTGCAAGTACAATTCGTCGCGACTGCGAAACGGATCGATTCAAAGCATTCGCCAGCAGAGGTTGTCGCGGCGCTCGCCAGTGAGCATCCTGCCGCGGATCAAGTTATTCCCGCGGTGACCACAGGCCTCGCTTCGATTCGAGACTACGTGGAGGTCCACCACATCGCGACGGTCCCATCCAACGATCTGCCGACCGTCGCCGAGACGCCGCCCTTCATGCGCGCTACCACTTTCGCCTCGATGGATTCGCCGGGGCCGTTCGAAAAATCCACCGAGGCGTACTTTTACGTGACGCTGCCCGACCCGACGTGGCCGAAGGAGAAGCAGGAGCAGCTGCTCGCGTTCTACTCGCCGCCGACGATCTCCGATACTTCCGTGCATGAAGTTTATCCCGGCCACTACGTGCAGTTCCTCAACAACCGGCTGAATCCCGATGAGGTGCGCGCCATCTATCATTCGGGCTCGGACAGTGAAGGATGGGCGCTCTACTGCGAGCAGATGATGCTCGACGAGGGACTTCACGATCATGATCCGAAATTCCGCCTTGCGCAGTTGCAGATGGCGCTGATGCGGGCGTGCCGCTACCTCGTCGGTATCCGGATGCATACACGCGGCATGACGGTCGCGCAGGCCACAGCGTTCTTCGAGCAGAACGCGTACCAGACGCACCATAACGCCGAGGTTGAGGCGCTGCGCGGTACTGACGATCCGGGCTATTTGCGCTATCAGCTCGGCAAGCTGATGATTCTAAAGCTGCGCGAGGATGTGCATCGCAAAGAGGGGGCGGCCTTCAATCTCGGCAAATTCCACGACGCATTCCTGGCCCAGGGCGCGGTTCCCGTTCCACTCGTTCGGCGTGCACTACTCGGAGCGTCGGCAGGGCCGCCGCTCTAGGCCTTACTTCGGTTCGACGAGCACAACCTCGAGGGGCTCGTCGCGGGCATTCTCGGTCTGGAGCGTTTCGGCCTCGAGCCACGCCGCGACGCCGGCGGGCGCGCCGCGTTCGTCGCTATGGCCGTCAGCGAAGGTCAGTTTCACTGCAACCTCGGTGATCGTCGCCAGCACGCGCGGCGGGTGATGCACCATGATGCCCTTCTCGTGCGCTTCGAATCTGAGGCGCACGATTCGTACCTGATCGTTTTCGAACTCGACCTTGAAGCGCCAAGGCTGCAAGCGAATCGCGTCCAGCGGTGTCGATTCGACGCGCGGCGCGGATTTCAGTTCGACGCGAAGCTCTCGGATCGACTTGTCACTTCGTGAGTGCCGTTCGGGCGGCATTCCTTTGAGGTAGCGAGCGCGGCCGCTATCGTTGAAATCAATCGCGACTGTCTTCAGTGAGGCGGGATTGTAACGTGGTGCAGCCTCGCCCGGCGCGAGCGTAACATTCACCAGCCGCACGTATTCGTTCTCGAAGAAGACCTGGTACGGTTCGACTGTCGCGCCGCTCTCCCGGCTCACAGCCCGAGCATCCGACGAAGCCGCGCCGCACTGAACCCGAGCATCGTATCGTTGCCGACCTTGATCACCGGCACGGCGCGAAAACCAAGCCCGATCAGCTCATCGCGAGTGGTGGCGTCGTCGGCAATATTCTTTTCGATGAATCCTACTCCGTGTTCCTTGAGAAATCCTTTCGCCCGTGCGCACGCCGAACATCCGACGTTGGTATAGATGACCACTTCCATTCGCTCTGCTCCTTAATGATGATGCGCGCCATTAGCGGAGCCGTGCGCCTTTCTTTCGGCTCTGCACTTCAAGCATTCGCATACGCCGCCGCAGTCGCGAATCATCTTCTCGAGCGTTCGGCGCATTCGATTCAGCCGTTTGATCTCCTCGTTCATGGCGGCAAGCTTCGCCTCGGCCTTGCGCGTGACCGGTCCGCATTCGCGCGTCGATTTGACACCGAGCGACAGCAATTCCTTGATCTCCCTGAGCGAGAAGCCGATTTTCTTGGCCTCGTGAATGAAGCCGAGACGATCGAGCACTTCGCTCGAGTACAGCCTGTAGCCCGAAAAATTGCGGCGCGGCCGCGTCACTAGGCCCTGCCGCTCGTAAAAGCGCAGCGTGTCGATACTCACGCCCGCAGCGTTCGCCACTCGTCCGATCGTCATCGCCATGAGACGATAGACCCTTGACCATGGTCCAGAGTCAAGCGGGTCCGCGACCACCCTTTCACGCCGCGCCGCGGCTCCGTATATTGATCGCTCAAGGCATTGACAGTGATTTTGATCCTCGATTTCGGCAGCCAGTACACGCAGCTGATCGCGCGCCGTGTGCGCGAGTTGCACGTTTTCTGCGAGCTGCATCCCTTCAACTTCGATCCTGCGAAAATCCGCGCGATGAAGCCGAACGGCATCATCCTGTCGGGCGGGCCGGCGAGCCTTTACGAGGAGCAGGCGCCCGATATCGACGACGCTGTGCTCAACCTGGGATGCCCGGTGCTCGGCATCTGCTACGGCCTCTACGTAATCGCGCAGCACGCGGGAGCGAAGAGCGTCGGCGCGCGCGCGCGCGAGTACGGCCCCGCAACTCTCGTAGTCGATAGCGACGACAAACTGTTCGAAGGCCTCGGCGGGCACGAGCATCGCGTATGGATGAGCCACGGCGATCGCGTGGAGTCGATTCCCGATACGCTGTCGCCAATCGCGCACACTGCCAACTCACCCTTCGCTGCGTTCCGCTCCAATGATGGGCGGCTCCGCGGCATCCAGTTTCATCCCGAGGTGGTCCACACTCCGTGCGGCACTCAGGTACTCCGAAACTTCGTGCTCGGCGTGTGTGGCGAGCGCGGCGACTGGACGATGGCGAACTTTATCGACAGCAAGGTCGCCGAGATTCAAAGGCAGGTCGGCCCAAAGGACCGCGTGATCATGGGTCTCTCGGGCGGGGTCGATTCCTCCGTTGCCGCGGCTCTCATTTATCGCGCGATCGGCGACCGCCTCGAATGCGTCTTCGTCGATACCGGCCTTTCGCGCGCAGGCGAGCGTGAGCGAATGGAAAGCATGTTCACGCGTCAGCTCGGCATCGCGCTTCGCGTCGTCGATGCGTCCGAGCTTTTCATCTCGCGCCTCAAAGGCGTACTCGATCCTGAGCAGAAGCGCGGCATCATCGGCCATACGTTTATCGAGGTATTCGAGAAGGAGGCGCACGCGCTCGCGGGCGCGCGTTTCCTCGGCCAGGGCACGCTCTATCCCGACGTGATCGAATCGGTGCCCTTCAAGGGCCCGTCGGCGGTGATCAAGAGTCATCACAACGTCGGTGGTTTGCCCGAGGTGATGAAGCTCGAGCTGGTCGAGCCGCTGCGCGAGCTATTCAAGGACGAGGCGCGCGAGGTGGGACGCGAGCTTGGGCTTGCGGCTGAAATCGTCGATCGCGAACCATTCCCCGGCCCGGGTCTCGCGGTGCGAATCGTGGGCGAAGTGACACGCGAGCGCCTGGAGCTGCTCCGGCGCGCCGACGCGATCGTGATGGAAGAAACCGCGGCCGCCGGCGTCGTAAAGCGCGTGTGGCAGGCATTCGCCGTGCTGCTGCCGCTCAAGACTGTCGGCGTAATGGGCGACGGCCGGAGCTACGAGAGCGTGATCGCGATTCGCGCGGTCGAGTCGCAGGACGGCATGACCGCCGACTGGGCGCGCCTCGATCCCGGATTCCTTGCGCAACTGTCGAGCCGCATCACAAATGAGACCAAGGGCGTCAACCGCGTGGTCTACGACATCACCTCGAAGCCTCCCGCAACGATAGAATGGGAGTGAAATCGTGACCGTTCGCAGCCGCTTCGCGCCGAGCCCGACCGGCTCGTTGCACATCGGCAACGTCCGCTCGGGGCTGTTCGCGTGGCTCTTTGCCCGCCACCACGGGGGCGCGTTCATCCTACGTATCGACGACACCGATCGCGAGCGCTCAACCGAGCAGTCGTTGCAGGAGATTTTGACCGATCTACAATGGCTCGGAATGGACTGGGACGAAGGACCGCCCGACCGCAAGTACTTCCAGACCAGCCGCGTCGAGCGTCATCGCGAGGCAGCATTGCAGCTGCTCCGCGAGCGCAAGGCATACCCGTGCTACTGCAGCGCCGAAGAACTCGAAGCGAAGCGCAAGGCCGCGGAGCGTGAACACCGCCGTCCAATGTACGATCGGACCTGCCGCGGCAAAGAATTTCCTGCCGACCTTGAGCTGCCCGACAAGTCCAAGGGCCGTAACTACACGATCCGTTTCGCGATGCCGACCGAAGGCGAGACAGCAGTGGACGACCTGGTCAAGGGCCGGATGGTATTCAACAATTCGGACCTCGACGATCTGATCATTATTCGCTCGGACGGCTCTCCCGTTTACAACCTCGCGAGCGTGCTCGACGACGCTGATTTCCAGATCACGCACATCGTGCGCGGCGACGATCACGTGCCGAACACGCCCCGTCAGATCCAGATGTTTCTCGCGCTCGGATTCGCGCCGCCGGCGTTCGCGCATATGCCGCAGGTGCTCGGGCCGGATGGGTCGCCCCTTTCAAAGCGCCACGGCGCAACTTCGGTCGTGGCGTATCGCGAGTCGGGCTACTTTCCCGAGGCGATGCTCAACTATCTTGCGCGGCTCGGGTGGTCGCACGGCGACCAGGAGATCTTTTGCAAGGACGAGCTCATCGAGTACTTCGGCTTCGCGGCCTGCGGCAAGTCGGCCGGCGTGTTCAACGCGGAGAAGCTGCTCTGGCTGAACTTCCATTACTTGAAGCAGCACACGGCCGCCGAACTGGCGCAGCAGGTCAAGCCCTTCATCGCGAAGCGGGGATGGCCGATTCCGGGCGACGATGCATGGCTCGAAGGCGCCGTCGCGACGCTTCGCGAGCGCGCCAAGACACTCAATGAACTCGCGGAGTTCGCGTCCTTCTATCTACGCGACGATATCGAGCCCGAAGCGAAAGCCGTCGCCAAGTTCCTGAAGCCGGACATATCGGAGCCGCTCAAAACGCTTGCAGATGAACTCAGCAATGTGAACGGAGACTTCAGCGAGGCCGCGATTCAGGCCGTGTTCGAACACGTGCTCGCGAGCTTCAGCCTGAAGCTCGGGCAGCTCGCGCAACCCGTGCGGGTCGCGCTCACCGGCGGAACGGTGAGCCCCGGCATCTACGAAGTGATCGCGGTGCTTGGCAAGCAGCGCACCGTCGCGCGTCTTCATGCCGCCGTCGATCGAATCCGCGGCGCATCGGCGCACGCGTAACCGATCAGCGATTGATTACTTCGCCGGTGGCAATACGAGAATCTGCCCGTTCATCTCCGGTTGATGCACCGCGCAATAGAAGTTGAAGATTCCTTCTTCGTGAAACGTGAACACCCACGATTCCTTGGTGAGGGGCGCGAGCTTCACGTGCATCAACACGCGCGAGTCCGGCGCCGCCAGCATGAAGTCGTGCTCGTCGTCGGGCTGTAGATTCCAGAACGTCAGCTTGGTCGGCACGTTTTCCCGAAGCGCAATAAAATTCGGCGAGAACGCATAGATCTCGCCGAACTTCGCGACGGTCTCCTTGGGCCCAGTCTCTTTCACCGCGACTGCCTCGGTTAGTACGATCGTCTCCGCCTCGGCCTCGCCGGATTTCGTCACGGTTACAATCTTCGACCCGGCAGCATCCGGCAAGTAGAAGTTTTTCATCTCGCTCTGCGGCATGCCCGCCGCGGAAGCAGCTGAAATTCCTAACAAAGCAAAAAGTGTCGCGACACGGCGCCCGACTCTCGCGCTCGACCGCCGCGCGTCCGCATAGTAATTTGAATTCATGAGCGTCTTAATCCCTTACGTTGTCGAGCAGACCGGCCGCGGCGAACGTTCCTACGACATCTACTCCCGCCTATTGAAGGACAGGATCGTTTTCGTCGGCGGACAGGTTACCGATGACCTCGCGAATCTGGTGACCGCGCAGCTTCTGTTCCTCGAATCCGAGGACCCGGAGCGCGAGATCAATATGTACATCAATTCGCCGGGCGGCTCCGTAACAGCCGGACTTGCGATCTACGATACCATGCAATTCGTACGACCCCCGGTTTCCACGCTCTGCGTCGGACAAGCTGCGAGCATGGGCGCGTTGCTGCTCGCGGCAGGAGCCAAGAGCAAGCGCTACTCGCTGCCGCATTCGCGCATCCTGATTCACCAGGTGTCCGGAGGCTTCGAAGGTCAGGCGGCGGATATCGAGATCCACGCGCGCGAGGCGCTCAGACTCAAGGAAATCCTCAACGATATCCTCGCGCGCCACACCGGCCAGAACGTTAAGAAGGTCGAGAAAGACACCGATCGGGACAATTTCATGTCGGCGTCGCAGGCCGTCGAGTATGGACTTATCGACGAAGTGATCGCCGGGCGTCCGGCTAAGCCGCTGCAGACCTGATCCCTGCTCCGGATCAGGATTGGCGACGACGCCGATCCTTCGAAGTGCCGCGCAGTGCCGCGGTCGAGCCGATCGCCGGCGTACGCCCGGTGCGCCGAAAATTGAGCCTTAGCGGCGTTCCGATCAGAGCCAATTCCTTGCGAAAGCGCGTTTCAAGAAATCGGATGTAGTGCGCGGGGATGTCGCGCTCGATATTCGTGAAGAACGCTAAGCGCGGCGGCGCCGTCGCAACCTGCGTCACGTACATCAGCTTGAGGCGGCGCCGGCCAACGAGCGGCGGATCCATTGCGGCTTGCGCGGCAGAGAGAATCCGATTCAGGCGCGACGTGTTAAACGTCGCGCGCCACGAATCTCCCGCGCTTGCCGCAGCCGGAATTATTCCGTTTACACCGTCGCCATTGATCGCCGAGGTAAAGACCATCGCGGCGTACGAAAGGAACGGGTAACGCTCTGCGGCATCGCTAACAAACGTGCGAACCTTGCCGCCCTGCTTCGCGGCCGCGTCCCACTTGTTGCACACCACGACCATCGCGCGATCGTTCGTGTCGACGAGCCGCGCGAGCCGCGCATCCTGGTCAGTGATACCCTCGCTCGCGTCAATTACCAGCAACACCACGTCGGCGCGGCTAATCGTCTCGATGGCCCGACCCACCGAATGCTGTTCGAGCTCACCCTCGACTCGCGTCGGCCGCCGGATGCCGGCAGTGTCGATCAGCAGAACGTCGCGCCCGCCGGCGCTCAGTCGCACATCGACGGGATCGCGTGTCGTGCCCGGTGTTGAATCGACGATTGCGCGCTCGAAGCCAGAGAGCCGATTCAGCAGCGATGATTTTCCGACATTCGGCCTTCCGACAAGCGCGAGCTTCAGATCGGGGGCCGCTGCTTTTTCCTCTTCACACGCCCCCATCCGCGCCACAATCTCATCGATGAGCTCACCCACGCCGCGGCCGTGCGATGCCGAAACAAAGAACAGCTTCTCGGCGCCCAGCGCGTAGAATTCGGCCGCGGCTGATTCCTGCACAGCGTTATCGATCTTATTCACCGCCATCACTAGTGGGCATCCCGTTTCGCGCACCAGTGCGA
This sequence comes from Candidatus Binataceae bacterium, assembly GCA_030038355.1. Classification (GTDB taxonomy): domain Bacteria; phylum Desulfobacterota; class Binatia; order Binatales; family Binataceae; genus JASHPB01. The sequence goes on along the minus strand of JASHPB010000277.1, from coordinate 11,091 downwards.
CGGCCTCACGATCCGCGTCGGCGAGCCCCGCTTTGCCGTCGAGCACGAAGACAACGACATCCGCGGCACCGACCGCTCCCAGAGCCTCCGATACGATTCGCTCGTTCATCGACTCGCGGCCGCCGAGCTCGAGCCCACCGCTGTCGATCACTACGAACGATCGCCCTTCGCACTCGGCGCGCGCGAAATTCAAATCGCGAGTGGTCCCGGGAATCGCGCTCGTGATCGCTCGATTGCCCCCAGCGATTCGGTTGAAGAGGGTCGACTTGCCTGCATTCACCCGCCCCACGAGAACAACCGCGGGCAGGCCTTCCGCCAACAGTCGTCGCACCTCGGCGCCTTTGCCGCCCTGCTCCGCGTTCTTGGACCGCTCCGTCACAGTCCGTACTCCGAAAGTTTGCGCGGATTCTTCGTCCAATCGCGATCGACGCTGACGTGCATCTCGAGGAACATCTTCGAGCCCAAGAGCTTTTCCAGTTCGATTCGCGCGGCAGTGCCGATTTCCTTGAGGGTGCGGCCGCCGGCGCCGATCAGGATACCCTTGTGCGCCTCGCGATCGACAATGATTCTCGCGCCGATTGTCTTCAGCTTCCGCTCGGGTTCATCGATAAACCGCTCGACCACCACTGCGGTCGAGAACGGAACTTCCTGGCGTGTGACGAGAAAAATCTTCTCTCGGATCACCTCCTCGGCGATCATGCGCTCCGTCTGGTCGGTGTAGTCGTCCTCGGGCATCAGCGACGGGCTCTTAGGAAGACGTGTACGAATAGTGGCAAGCAACTCGGCAACATTCTCGCCAGTCTTCCCGCTTACGGGAACGATTTCGGCCTCTGGCGCCGCGCGCTGAATATCCTCGAGGATCGGCAACATGTGCGCGCGCGGCATGAGATCGATTTTGTTGAGTGCAACGACGAGCGGCCGATCCATCGCGCGGAGCTCAGCGAGCAGTTCCCGGTCCTCGCCGCGCAGACGCGGCCCGGCCTCGATCACAGCGAGCAGCACTTCGCCGTCCCCCAGCGCGCGGCGAGCGGTCTGTACCATCCGCTGATTCATCGTGCGACGGGACTCGTGAATCCCGGGTGTATCGATGAAAAGAAACTGTGCGTCAGGATCGCTGCGGATTCCTAGAATCCGACGCCGCGTGGTCTGTGGGCGTGGCGTGACAGCCGCGACCTTTTGTCCGATCAGGAGGTTCAACAGCGTCGATTTGCCAACGTTGGTGCGGCCGCCGATCGCGACAAAGCCTGCGCGATGCTCAGTTGCCGCGCTCATTCAATTCCCGCTCTATTCGATCGAGCGCAAGGTGAGCGGCCGCCTGCTCGCTCTGTTTTTTGCTGCCGCCCTCGCCCACTCCAAGCTCGCGCCCGCCGATCCTGATTCGCGTCGTGAAGCGCTTGGCGTGATCCGGTCCTTCCGCGGAAATCAGCTCGTACACCGGCTGAACGCGATAGTGGCGATACGACAGTTCCTGAAGTTCGGTCTTGTAGTCGCGCTCGGCGGCCGGCCCGCCGATATCACCGGCGAAAAGTTGCTCGACGACGTGCTGCGCCGGAGCGAGTCCTCCATCGGAGTAGATCGCACCGATAACCGCCTCGAACGCCGCCGCAAGAATCGATGTTTTCTCGCGGCCGCCGCTTTTCTCCTCGCCCTTACCAAGCCTGAGCAAGGCGCCTAGTTCAATCGCCTGTGCTTTCAGAGCCAACGTACGCGCATTGACAATTGAGGCACGCTGCTTTGAGAGCGGACCTTCCTTGGCGGACGGAAACTTGCGCATCAGCAAATCGGCGATTGCCAGATCGAGCACCGCGTCGCCGAGAAATTCGAGCCTTTCGTAATGAGCCTCGGAGCCGGTCGCGGCGCTCGGATGCGTCAGCGCGGTCTGAAGCAATTCAGCGCGCGTAAACGAGTAGCCAAGCGCGCGCTCGAGCGCGACATGGCGCCGTTCAGGAGGAGATGGCGGCGACGCGACTTGGCGCCGCCGGCCAAACAACTTGGCCAGCCACTTGCGCGGCATCGGCAGACAACACCTCCACCTCGACTTCCTGATTGATGAATTCGTCCGGACCGTCAACCGCGACGCGAACATAGTTGCGGCTGTATCCATGGAGCGCACCGTTGCGGGCGCGTTCCTCGAACAACACCTGAAGGCGCGAACCGATCGCGCGACGCGCAAATTCCTCGCGCTTCAAATCGCCGAGCCGGCGCATCTGTTCGGCGCGCCGCTTGATCGCGAGCGGCTGCACCTTGCCCGGCATTTTGGCCGCTGTGGTCCCGTCGCGCACGGAATACGGGAAGACGTGAAAATATGCGAGCGGCAAAGCCGCGACGAACTCGAAGTACGATTCGAATTGCGCTGCGCTCTCACCGGGAAATCCGACGATCAGATCGGTGCCGATCGCGGCCGACGGCATCGCCTCGCGCACGCGCTCAACGCGATCGCGGAAGTACTCGCGAACGTAGCGGCGGCGCATTCGCGAGAGCGTCGCGTCGTCGCCTGATTGCAACGGCAGATGCAGATGCGGACAGAACTGCGCATTCGACGCGAGGATATCAATGATTCGATCGCTCAACTCCTCGGGATCGAGCGAGCTTATCCTGATCCGCCCGACCTGCGCACGCTCAGCGATCATTTCGAGCAGGTCCGCGAGCTCAACTTGCGGCGAGAGATCTTTGCCGTATCCCCCGAGATGAACGCCGCTCAGCGTCACTTCCTTGAAACCTCGGCGATGAGCCTCGTCGAGCGCCTCGATCACGCGGCGCGGCTCGCTGCTCCGCGAAGTTCCGCGCGAGAACGGCACGATACAAAAGGTGCAGAACTGATCGCATCCCTCCTGCAGCTTGAGGAAAGCCCGCGTATGCCCCGCCAGCGTGACCGCTCCGAGGTCGATTTCCGCGCGTTCCTTGCGGAGGTTCGAGACCATCACGCGCTCACCCGCTCCCAGAGCAATCGCGCGCTCGAGATCTTCAGGACGGCCTAGACCAACGATCGCGTCGACCTCGGCCGCACCCGCAAGACGCGAGGGCGACGCCTGCGCGAGGCACCCCGTCATCACCACTCGAGCCGCTGGATTCAGCCGCTTCGCCCGACGGGCGAGCCGCAAGCTTTCGGCATCGGCGCGGTTCGTCACGGTGCAGGTGTTGAGCACGTACACGTCGGCCGCCTCGTCAAACTCGCGACGCTCCATGCCGCGAGCGAGCAGGCGCGCTTCGAGCGACGCCGAATCGTACTGATTGACCTTGCAGCCGAGTGTGGCGATCGCGAATCGCATCTAGTACTCCATCGCCCGCTGGATAAAGCCACCGCCGAGGACCTCGTCGCCGCGGTAGAAAACGCACGCTTGCCCAGGGGTAACGGCGGGACCGGGAGAATCGAAGCGCACCTCGGCGCGATCGATAGAGACAAACTCCAGAGTCGCGGCGAGAGGCGCATGGCGATAGCGAATCTTTGCCTCGGCGCGGATTTCACGTTCGTTCGCGATGCCGGGGTCTACCAAGCTGACGCGCTCAGCGATAAGACCCGACGAAGAAATTTCTGAGCGCCGCGCAACCAGAACGTCGCCCGAATCACGATCGATCGCGCGAACGTAGAGCGGCTCGCCCGCCGCAATCCCGAGACCGCGCCGCTGACCGACAGTGAACTGATGAACGCCCGCATGCGCGCCGAGCCAGTTGCCGTTCGCGTCGATAATCGCGCCCGGCCTGATGCGGCTGCTGTTGACGTTGCGCGTGACAAATCCCGCGTAGTCTCCATCGGGCACAAAGCAGATTTCCTGGCTCTCGGGCTTGTCGGCATTCTTGAGCCCGAGCGCGCGGGCTCGCGCGCGAACTTCAGACTTGGTCATATCACCCAGGGGAAAGAGTGTTCGTGCGAGCTGCTCCTGACCGAGCATGAACAGAAAGTATGACTGATCCTTGGAGGGATCGCGGGCTCGAAGCAGACGGTAGCTGCCGTCGGCACCGCGTGCGATTCGCGCGTAGTGCCCGGTCGCAACGCAGTCGGCTTCCAGCGCTCTTGCGCGTTCCCAGAGCCGATCAAACTTGATCTCGCGATTGCACATCACGCATGGATTCGGGGTGCGGGCCGCAAGGTACTCGGAGACAAAATTACCGATTACTCGCGACGCAAAATCGGCGCGCAGATCCATTACATAGAATGGAAAATCGAGGCGCTCCGCCACTCGGCGCGCATCCTCAAAATCATCGTGCGAGCAGCAGGTGCCGCGGCGGCGCGCAACACCCGCCTTCGGCTCGGGCGCGAGCCGCATTGCAACGCCGACGACGTCGTAGCCCTGCTCGCGCAGGATCGCCGCCGCGACGCTGCTGTCGACGCCACCCGACATAGCGACCAGCACGCGCGCGCTCATCGGAGCGCCTCCGCAGCAAACGGCTCGCTCGAAGCGACGCGGCGCCATACACGTGCCATGATCTGCGCGGCCTCGGCGACTTCCGCGGCCGTCGTATTCCAGCCGAGACTGATTCGGAGCGACGAGCGCGCCGCGGCCGCGCTTAAACCCATGGCGAGCAGCACGTGCGACGGCTCGACGGCGCCGGCCGCGCACGCCGAGCCCATCGAAACCTGCACACCCTCGAGGTCGAGCGCGATCAGCACGCTCTCACCGAGTACGCCGGGAAAGGTAAGATTGAGTGTGTTCGGCAAGCGCCCGGTCGCGGGACCGTTGAGGCAAAGTCCGGGAATCGTGGCGCTCAGCCGCTGCAGGAGCGATGCTGCGAGCACTTCGAGACGGCGTGCCTCTTCAGCCATCGTGTCCATTGCAACTTCCGCCGCAACGCCGAATGCAACGGCGCCCAGCAGGTTTGGTGTGCCGGCTCGCACTCCGGTCTCCTGCGGGCCACCGAGGATTTGCGGCGCGAGCAGCGTCGGATCGCGTATGAAGAGCGCGCCGATTCCAGCTGGAGCGCCGAGTTTGTGCCCACTCAGCGTCATCAGGTCGCAGCCCAGGGCATCGACATCGATTGGAATTCGTCCCGCCGCCTGGGCGGCATCGAGATGCAGCCGAGCGCCTGCATGCCTGGCCGCCGCCACGATTGGCGCAGCCTCAAGAATCGATCCGAGCTCGGCGTTGGCGAGCGCGAGCGTCACAAGCGCCGCGCTCTCATCGATCTTTTCGATCACACGCTCCAGCGCGATGCTTCCGCTAAAATCCGGTGCAACGCGAACGACCTCGAAGCCGTGATGCGCGAGGTCCGCGAGTGGCGCCAGCACCGAGGAATGCTCGGTAGCGGACGATACGATCCTCCTGCGACTCGCCGCTGCGGCGGCAATTCCCCGAATCGCAAGGTTGTTTGATTCGGTACCGCCGCTGGTGAAGACAATCTGACGCGAGTCGGCGCCGATCAGCGACGCGACCTGGTCGCGCGCGCGCTCGAGCGCACGCCGGGCGCGCTGCCCCGCACGATGCACCGACGACGGATTCGCCATCTCTTCGCCGAGGAAGCTAGCGATTACGGCCTTCACCTCGTCGCGAAGCGGCGCGCCAGCGTTATGGTCGAGATAGATTGCCACTCAAGTCGCTCGGCTTGCCCGGATGCTGGTCAATTGACCTATCTTATCGTGATTTTCGGCAAAAAGAAGGACTCCGCGCCAACCGGCGCGCAAATCCCTCAGCAGATCGTGAGCGATGCGGAAATCAGCGCTTGTTGACGAGCGCGCGATCCGGCTCGGGTGGATGATACTCGCCGACCTTGTCCTCGAGGCAGTCCTGGCGCTCCTCGATCTCGCCAAGACGCGCGGTCAAACGATTGAGCTGGTCGACCAGCTTGGTCATTGCGCGCGCGACGGGATCGGGCAGCTTCGCGTGCTCGAGCTCCATCACATCGTGGCGAGCGCTGTCGCCCTCGATAACTTTGCCGGGGATACCAACCACCGTTGAGTACGGCGGCGCCGAAGACACCACCACGGCGCCTGCGCCTATTCTGCTGCCGCGTCCGATTCGCACCGGTCCAATCACGGCGGCGCCCGATGAGATCATCACGTTATCCTCGATCGTGGGATGGCGCTTCTCTTTCTTGAGGCTGGTGCCGCCGAGCGTTACGCCCTGGTAGATGAGCACGTCGTCGCCGATTTCGGTGGTCTCGCCCATCACCACGCCCATGCCATGGTCGATGAAGAGGCGCCGGCCGATCTTCGCGCCCGGATGAATCTCGATGCCGTTGAGAAAGCGCGATAGCTCGGCGACCAGGCGCGCGAGCAGCTTCAGGTTGTGCTCCCACATGAAGTGCGCAACTCGGTACATCCAGATCGCGTGCACACCCGGATAGGCCAGCACCACTTCGAGCGTGGAGCGCGCTGCGGGGTCGTGGTCGAAGACCATCTGGATGTCTTCACGCATTCGGCTGATAACACCCATGGTCGTCACTCCTTGGCCGCGTCAGGACTTGAGATGCGCGGCGTGGTGATTACCGGCGCGAGGCGCGGGCCGCGTGCCGTTGAGCTTTGTGGCCGGCTTCGTTCGCGGCCGCAGATTATCCTTGTGTAGCTTGTACTCGACCGAGTCAACCAGGGCCTGCCAGCTCGCCTCGACAACGTTGCTCGACACTCCGACCGTGCCCCATCGCCGCTTGCCATCCGTTGATTCTATCAGAACGCGCACGCGCGCATCGGTACCGGTGCCGTTGTCGAGCACGCGCACCTTGTAATCGACCAGCTGCATAGCCGCGAGTGCTGGATAATGCGGCAGCAATGCCTGGCGCAGTGCCGTATCGAGAGCATTGACGGGACCGTTGCCAATGGCGGAGTTGCGTGTGCGCGCGCCGTCCGGTCCTTCGATTACGATCACCGCTTCGCTGAACGGCGCCTGGTCCTCGTGCCACTTGTCGTCGAAGACGCGGAAACTGACGAAGTTGAAATGCTCGCGCGTGCGGCCGAGCGCGCGCAGCATCATCAGCTCAAACGACGCGTCCGCGCCGTCATAGGCGTAGCCTTCGGCTTCGAGACGCTTCAGTTGTTCGAGCAGGAGTCCGATTTTCTCGTCACCCGAATCCAGTTCGAGACCGAACTCTTTTGCCTTGTACACGATATTAGCGCGGCCCGAGAGCTCCGAGAGCAGCACGCGGCGCGTGTTGCCGAGCATGCTCGGATCGATGTGCTCGTAAGTGCGCGCGTCGCGCTGAATTCCCGAAACATGAAGGCCCGCCTTGTGGGCGAAGGCGCTTCGACCGACGTAAGGCTGGCGGGCGAACGGCGTGATGTTGGCGAGCTCGTAGACCAGCGTCGAGACCTCGCTCAACTGGCTTATCTTCGCCGCCGGCAGGCAACGGTAGCCGAGCTTTAACTGCAAGTTAGCAATAATTGATACGAGGTTTGCGTTGCCACATCGCTCGCCGAAACCATTGATCGTTCCTTGTACTTGAGTCGCGCCGGCTTCCACTGCAGCGAGCGAATTGGCGACCGCGACATCGGAGTCGTTATGGCAATGAATTCCGACCGGGCAGTTGACCGCCGCACGCGCGGCTTTGACCGCGGCTTCGATCTCATGCGGCAAGCGGCCGCCGTTCGTATCGCAAAGGGTGATTAAGGTGACGCCCGCCTCGTCGACCGCCTTCAGGCATCTGAGCGCAAACTCGGGATTCGAAAAGTAGCCGTCGAAAAAGTGTTCGGCGTCGAAGATGGTCTCGTCGACCTGTTTCTTCAGATAAGCGATCGTGTCGGCGAGGATTTCGATATTCGCATCGGCCGAGATACGAAGCGCCTCGCGCACATGAAGATCCCAGGTCTTGCCAACGACCGTCGCAACGGGAGTATCGGCCTTGAGCAGCAACTGAAGGTTGCGATCCGCCGAGGCCTTCACTCCCGCGCGTCGCGTAGAACCGAAGGCCGCGATCTTCGCGTGCTTCAGCTTGAGGCGCTTAACCGCCTTAAAAAATGCCGCGTCGCGCTCGTTCGAACCTGGCCATCCGCCCTCGACGTAGTCCACACCGAGATCGTCGAGCCGCTCCGCGATTCGCACCTTGTCTTCGACCGTGAGTGACACGTCCTCCGACTGGCATCCGTCGCGGAGGGTAGTGTCATAAACCTGGATATGCTTGGCGTCGGCCATCGTAATCCTGTCAGGCGCGCACCGCGCCGGCGCCGTTTTCGAGGAAGGCGTCGTGGAGCGTGCGCATCGCGAGTTCACCGTACTTCGAATCGACCACTACTGAAACCTTGATTTCCGAAGTCGAGATCATCTGGATGTTGATGCGCTCTGCGGCGAGCACCGAGAACATCCTGGCCGCGACACCGGCATGCGTTCGCATTCCGAGGCCCACGATCGAGACCTTCGCGACCTGGTCCTCATGCCGCACGCCCGACGCGCTGATTTCCTTTGCGATGCGCTCGATCACTTCGAGCGCGCGGCGCAGGTCGTCGCGGCCGACGGTAAAGGTCATGTCGGTGTGGCCATATTCGCTCGCGTTCTGGATGATCATATCGACCACGATTCCGGCGTCCGCGATTGGACCGAAGATTCTCGCTGCCAGGCCCGGCGCATCTTCGACGCCGACGATCGTAACCTTACTCTGATTCTGATCGAGCGTTACGCCTGAGACGAGCACGTCTTCCATCGACTTATCCTCTTTGCCGACCAGGGTCCCCTCCGTTTCGTTGAAGCTCGAGCGCACGACCAACGGCACGCCGTAGCGCTGCGCCAATTCGACGCTCCGAATCTGGAGCACCTTGGCGCCAAGCCCGGCCATCTCGAGCATTTCGTCATAAGAGATACGCGCGAGCTTGCGCGCCTTCGGACAGATATTGGGATCGGCGGTATAGACGCCGTCGACGTCGGTGTAGATTTCGCACGCGTCCGCTTTGAGTGCGGCCGCCAGCGCAACGGCCGTAAGATCTGAGGCGCCGCGGCCGAGCGTCGTGATATCGCCCGCCGAATCGACACCCTGGAAACCGGCGACCACCACCACTCTGCCTTTGTTCAGCTCGTTGCGCGCCCGCTCCGATTCGATCGATTTGATGCGCGCACGCCCGTGGTTCGAGTCGGTCGCGATTCGAAGCTGGAAGCCGAGAAACGAAACCGCGGGACAACCAAGGGCCTCGAGCCGCAGCGCGAGCAAGGCCGAGGTCACCTGCTCTCCCGTCGCTACCAGGCAGTCTGACTCGCGCTGATTGGGCGAATCCGACAGCTCCGTCGCGAGCTTCAGCAGGCGATTCGTCTCACCCGCCATCGCGGAGACCACTACCGCAACTTGTTCGCCACGCTTTCGCGTCCCTGCGACGCGCTCCGCCACCGCTTTGATGCGCTCGATCGAACCGACCGACGTTCCGCCGTATTTCTGAACGATAAGGCTCACGCATGCCTTCCAGCCCCAAATCCGGGGTAACCGTCAATTATGCGCAGAAATCAGGGACTAGACCAGAGCCGCGCGGGGCAGAACTCTTCGATCAGGCGAAGCGATTACGAAGCCGATTCAACAGTAGAGTGCCACGCTCGCGCGCCGCACGAAACTCGATTCGGCGACGGTTGGCGCCCGAATAGCTGATATTCACTGAAAGGTAGTCGAGTTCGTCGGCTTCGCGAAGACGCTCGAACCATTCGACGGCTGCCACGCCCTCTGAGAACAGATACTCACGGAGCCCGAGGTCATCGAGACCGGCCTCATCGAGACGATAGAGATCGATGTGATAAAGCGCGACGCGCCCGTGATGCTCCTGGATCATCGTGAAGGTCGGGCTCAGGATATCCTCCTCGCGGAGACTCAATCCCCGTGCAAGACCCTTGATGAAACAGGTTTTGCCAGCGCCGAGGTCGCCGATAAGACCGAGGAGTTCGCCGCCTTCAAGCACGGAAGCTAGCCGCCGCCCCCAATTCTTGGTTTCGTGCGGAGAATTGCTCTCGATTACAAATACGGCGACGGAATCCTGCGTTTCTGACGTTGGCGTCCGCACCATGCCGAATTATAGCGCGATTAGGATGAGAGCGCTTGAAGGGCCACCGGCAATTCTTCGATCAAATCGCCTGCCAGGTAACCGACCTGCCCGATACGATCGGCGACACGGTCGGCCGCGAAACCATGCACGAACACGCCGAACACGAGCGCTTCGAGCGGCGGCAAATGCCGCGCCATCAGCGCGCCGACAATACCCGAGAGCGCGTCGCCCATTCCGGGCGTCGACATGCCGGGGTTGCCGGTGGAGTTGATGTACAACTCGCCGCTCGCGCCCGCGATCACCGAGCGTGCGCCCTTCAGCAACACGCTCGCGCCCGTCCGTGCCGAGAGCCGGCGTGCGGCGCCCACACGGTTGGCGTTGATCTCCGCAGTGCCCGCGCCCAAGAGGCGCGCGGCTTCCCCAGGATGAGGCGTCAACACAAACGCTCCACGCGCGCTCTTCAAGCGGTCGCATCCGAGCTGCGCCAGCGCGTTCAGGCCATCGGCATCGATCAGAATCGGAAGCTTCGGATCGGATGCCTCCGCGATGATCCACTCCATCAAGCGCTGCGTGTCGGCGTTGAGCCCCATTCCGGGGCCGACGATCAGCGCATCCTTGCCGGCGAGCAAACTGGAGAGCACCGCGCCAGCGCGTTCACCGTCGAAGTGGCCATCGCGATCGGCAATCGGCTCAGTCATCAGCTCGGCCTGTCCGGCGGCGACGATCGGCTGGACACAAGCCGGGACCGCAGCCGTCACCAGGCCCGCTCCCATCCGAAGCGCGCCGCGCGAGGCAAGCAACGCCGCACCCGACTTGCCGAGGCTCGCCGCGATCACCATCGGATGACCATACATGCCCTTGTGCGAGTTGATAGGACGACGCCCGGTGAAATGGCTCATTTCGTCGGCGGTCACGAAGCACGCTCGCGGCGCGATTTCTTCGATGGCCGTGGGCGCAAAGCCGATATCGAAAATGCGCAGTTCGCCGCAGTATCCCGCGCCAGGAAATGACATGTGACCGACCTTGGCGTTGCCGAAGGTCACGGTCATCGCGGCCTGCACCGCGACGCCCATGATTGCGCCCGTGTCGGAATCAACTCCCGACGCGATATCCACGGCGACGACCGGCGCCCTGAGAGCGTTGAGTCGATCGATCGCGACCCGCGGCAGGCCCCGCACTTCGGAGTTCAAACCGGTGCCGAAGATGCCATCAAT
>JASHPB010000276.1 GCA_030038355.1 Candidatus Binataceae bacterium | reverse complement strand
GTCCTGACTTCGCACGCGTCATTACAGTTTGGTAGCTGTCTTTTAACGTTTCCGACACATTGAGTACCGAGCGGAGCGCGGAGTAGAGGATCGGGAGCCGCACGGCGCCGTAACACCTACGATATCGCGGCGCAGATCGGCACACTCTTCAGACAAACGGACCATCGAGGCCGCTATGGCCTCAGAGTTAGGCATGTATTCGAAGGCGGCTTTTCGCAGGACGGCAGTTTTCGCTTCACCCAGGTCGACATCTTCAATGCGCTGGAACGTATGGCCGCTTGTGCCCAAGATTATGATGGCGACGTGCCAGGCGGAAACGATGGACCGAGCGATCTCAACTTCGCACTTACCGCCGCGGGAGCGCTGCCAGTAGGCGATCCACGCGTGCAGATGTAGGCGCGCGATGTTCCGGTGATTCGAACCAACAGCGAGACCGAAATTGCTTTCGGCGTGCGTTTGCCAGCGGATTGGCTTTGCGGCGGCTGGACAGCGATGCGCGAAACGATCGCGAGCGGCTATGGAAAGTGCCAAGCGCGAGTCACGTGTCAAATGAAAGTGACGCAGCCGCAATTACTTTGCAGTTGAATCAGGCGGAGCTTCTGGGCATGACCGCCGCGCAGCTTCCGCCGGGCGGATGCACGCACCAGCAGTTCATCGACAGACCAGTGGTCAGCGTGCCGAGCGGGATTGATCCGAATGACTATCGGTTCGCCTACGTCGCGAATGCTGCCTTCGCGGACCTGACGAAGTGGTTCGATTTCAACCGGCCGCCACCGCACGCGCAGCGCATCGAGACCACTTCCACCTCGATCGCGTTCGATCAGTTCGGCAACGCCCTCGGCGGCGTACGGACGGCCTTCGTCGATGTGCCAACGGCGAGCTGCACGGCGTTCAGGGCTTCGACGCAAGATGCCCTTTATCCGAATCACTTCGAATACGTCGGCAAGCTGCTATTCGCTAGCTCCCGGGATGTGTCCTCAGGTTTTCCGGCTTGGCCCCGATGCTCAGTCCGTAGTGCCGAAAGCACTCAATGCCGACGTTCCGTAGCGGGAGCCGTTGAGCCGGGGAGCATGCACGCCCGCGCATGCTCCCCAACTGAGCCGATTCAAGCGAAGCGTGCCGTCGGCAAGCACTTCAATTTTCGAAGAATCGGGCCGCTCGAGGCTCACGGCTGCCGCAGATCCTGGAGGATTTCCTTCAGCACGCCGCGATCGTGATCATCGCGCACCGGGATATCGAACCCGACACGATTCGTCCCCGCAAAGCGCTTCTTGAAGACGCTTGCGATGTCGGCGTAGGTGCCGACCGCCGCGAAACCATGCACCATTTCCTCGGTCACGAGACGGGGCATTTCGCGCCACTTCTGCTGCATCGAAAGTTTGTGCAGCGCCTCCGCGGTATCGCCCCATTCGTCGAGCTCGAAGCTGGAACGATACGATCGCGTCGAGCCGTAGAACGCGATCGTCGATTTCATGTTCTCGACTGACTTCGCCAGCGAATCCTTGTCCTTCGCCACGCAGAGAAATCCGCCGCCGCTAATCTGGAAGTTAGGCCATTCGGATGCTGGCCGCCCGGACTTCTCGTAGCCCTTCCTCAGATGGGGGAACGCGATCTGATCGAGATACTTGCGCGTGACGATACCGTGCAGGCGCACACCGTCGCAGACTTCGCCGGCGACCTCGAGCATTCGCTCCTGCACGGCGGCGATCAGCACCGGAATGTCCGGATGCTGCTGCGGGGGCGGCGAAAAGTTCGGCGTCATCAGGCTGACGTTATAGTGCTCGCTGCGGTAGTCGATCTTCTCGCCCGTCTGCCAGGTGCGCCAGCAGGCGCGCATCGCGCCGACATAATCCTTCATTCGCTGCGCAGGCTTCGACCACGGCATCGAGAAGCGGCGCGTCACGTGACCCTTCACCTGCGAACCGAGACCGAGTACCAGGCGGCCGCCGCTCATGCGCTGGAGATCCCAGGCGGTGTACGCAGTATCGACAGGGCTCTTGGTGAAGCAGAGCGCGATCCCCGTGCCGAGCTGGAGCTTCGAGGGCTCCTGCGCCGCCACGGCCAGCGCCAGGTAAGGATTGTGCTGCGTCTCGGCCACCACCATAGCGTCGTAGCCCAGAGCCTCAGCCTCGCGCACCTGCTGTCGCATAGTCGACCAGGTCGGTTCGGGCCGCTTACCGCCCTGCTGCATTTCGGGCGTGTACGCAGTCCCCCAATTCAATCCGCGTTCGATTTTCATTGCTGCCATGCGGCGGTTATCGCGTCCGCCTGGTGCAGGTGTCAAGCCGCGCGTAGCAGAGCGCAACCGCTCGAGGCCGGAGCGATTTTTCGCCGCGTGTTCGCGTCGGCGTAAGAATCCCGTAACTCATCGCCGCGAAAATCGTCGCGCCGATTTCCGCATTCATGGGGCGGTTCAGTATCGGCCGCCCTCTTTCATTCGATTCCTATCAGCTGCGATATCGAACCCTGCCGCGGCCAATGCTATCGTCCACCGGTTGCTACTTTTGGGAGGGAAAAATGCACAGTTCGATCGCTGCCGCGATGTTTGCGGCAATGTGGGTTATCGTCTTCGCAGCGCTGACCGCGAGCGCGGCACCGTTGCCATCGCTGTCCTCCACAGGGACGCCGATCAAGTACCTGGTAATCATCGATGACGAAAATGTCTCATTCGATCACTACTTCGCGACTTACCCAATCGCGACAAATCCGCCCGGCCAACCCCGATTCACGCCGCTAGTGAATACGCCGTCGGTTAATAACATCGCGGGCGTGATAGCAACTCAGAATCTCAATCTTGCTAATCCATTCCGGCTCGATCGATCGCAGGACTTCACCTGCGACAATACTAACTTCTACATGAATGAGCAGCAGGCATATAACGGCGGTCTGCTCGACATGTTCGTGCAATTCACGAGTCCGATAAACCCAAAAGACTGCCCGATGATTCCGAATCTGCCGCTGGGCTATTACGACGGCAATACGGTGACCGCGCTCTGGAACTACGCGCAGTACTACGCGATGAGTGACTATTCGTTTGGAACTAATTTTGGCGTGACCGTCGTGGGACATCTGAATCTGGTCTCAGGGGAGACCCACGGCGCCACTCCCGACGTTGCAGGCCGAGTTATCAACGGCACGGTAATCAAAAATGTCGAGGCCGGATTCGATAACTGTGACCAGCGCGTCCCCGTGAAGATGTCGGGACCAAACATCGGCGATCTGCTCACCAACGCAGGCGTGACCTGGGGATGGTTCTACGGCGATTTCGGAAACGTAAATGGAGAATGCAATCCCGACTACAATAGTCACTACATGCCATTTCAGTATTACCAGTCGACCTCAAATCCCGCGCATCTGCCACCCTCGAACCCATTCGTAATCGGTAGCAACAAGGACCAGGCAAATCATCAGTATGATCTGAGCAATTTCTGGACGGCGGTGAGCTTCGGATACATGCCGCAGGTGACGTTTCTGAAAGCGCCGAGCGATTCAACCGGACATCCGTTCACGTCGGGACCCTTGGAAGAGCAGACTTTTCTGGTAAACACCATCAATCGCCTCGAGCTGACGCCGCAATGGCGAAGTATGGCGATCGTCATCACCTACGATGACTCCGACGGGTGGTACGATCACGTGATGCCGCCGATCGTAAACCAGTCGAGCGACCCTGATCAGGATCGGCTCCTTGGTCCGACGGGGCTCTGCGGCAAGGCCGCGCCGGGCGCCTACCAGGATCGATGCGGCTACGGTCCGCGGCTGCCGCTGATCGTAATCTCGCCCTGGGTAAGGAGCAACTACATCGATCACACGCTGACCGACCAGACGTCGCTGCTCCGGTTCATCGAGGACAACTGGAATCTCGGCCGCCTCGGCGACCCGCAGTCATTCGACCTCAAGGCGAATCCGATTACAGGAATGTTCAATTTCCGTTTTCCGTTCGCGCCGCGCCTGTTTCTAAATCCGAGTACCGGTACGATTGTGGAGCCGCGGCCGTGGTAAGAGCGTCGCTGGCGCCAAGCGCTAAAGGTTGCCGATCAGCCAACGAGTCTGATTGCTCAGGCGCTTGTTCGCGGCGGCTGTGGTGTCGCCGACTGCGCCGGGATCGGTTTTCTTGGCGAAAAGCGCGCGATGCTTTTCCACTTCGGCGATCGCCCAGTCGCACCATCGGATGTTCTCTTCCATCCAATCGATGCCGCGTCGCAGCGTGAAGTAGGAAAACATCATGTTCACATCCGGATAGTCGCTCGAGTAGGAAAAGACCATGCGCTCGATGTCGCGATAGACATTCAGATACTCGCGCCACGCTTCGCGCTCCTCGACGAGTTGTTCGCGCGCGCCGTCGGCTCCCAGGTGTCCGAGAAATCGGCATCGAAGGAGCGGCGCGTGCTTCAGCTTGAGACCCTCGAACGGACTCTGGAGCCATTCGATCAACAGGCGCTGACCCTGCGGCGTGATCGTGAACAGGCGTTTGTTGGGACGGCCGCGCTGAATCACGTCACGGTTTCGGATGAGTCCGTCGGTCACCATCCGCTCGAGGGTCGGGTAAATCTGCCCCGCATGCGCGTGCCAGTAGTGCGCGGTCGAGTAGTTGAAGAGCTTGACGATATCGTAACCCGAAATCTCCGGCACCTCGGCGATGATCCCGAGCAGCGCGTGCTCGAGCTTAGCCTTGATCGCGCGGTGTGGCGCCATCGAAAGCCGCCGCGACCTGGTCGGATGAACGGGCGGCACCACGCCGCCCGTTTTTGGTTTGGCTGCCATCGAATTTCTGTCGTTAGCCGATCAGGCCGCCACCCAGTTGCCGTGGAAACCGAACGGCACGCGATGCGGCGCTTTTACCCGGGCGACAGGCTTTCCGGAGAAGTTCTTCGCGTCAACGATCGCGAGCTCGCTCGAATTGACCGCCGGATCGTACCAGACCGCGAGCACCCAGCCGTCGTCCTCGGCCGCGCCTGGAGTGCGCGGAACGAAGACCGGCTCGCCCGGATACTTGCCGCCAGCGAGGCTCTGCGTCTCGAGCTTGCCAGACGCATAATCGCGCTTCGCGATAGTGTTGAAGCCCGTCTCCTCGGCGCGCTGGCCCAGGTGCGCCGCGAAGTAGGCGAAGCGATGCTTCTTGCCGGCGAGGCGCTCGTCGAAGCGCGGAAACTCGGACGAGGTATCGTCGATCTGCTTCTGCTTGATGTCACCATCTTTCAGATTGAGCGTCCATCGCCATGGCAGCGGAGGACTGCCGAACGAGTTGCCGGTCATGTCGACCGACTTCATCCGGCATCCATCGACGACGAGCGATCCGTTCTCCTCGTATGCGTTCAGGAAGTGGAAAACGAAGAAGGCCTCGTCGTAAAACCATTTCACTTCGCCGGTCGCACGGTTCATCGCGCCGATTTTCGTGCCGTGTTGCGGCTCCCACGCGAGCATCGGCTCGCCCTTGGCCATCTTCTCGAGACTAAAGACTGAGGGGCAGACGAAAAAGATCGCGTAGTTATCGGTCGCGACGAAGTCGTGCATCATCACGGACAAACCTGAATCGATTTCACGGGACTCGAGCAGCCGGCCCGCACGATCGGCGCGATACCACGTAAGGTACGGCGGGAATGGCTGATAGCCGAAGAACAGCAGGTCGCCGTTTTTCGGATCGAACTTCGGATGCGCCGTCACAGGCCCGGTCATCCTGCCGCCGAAGTCGTAGAGGCCGACCGTTTCGAGCGTCTCCGGTTTGAGTTCGTGCGGGAGGCCGGCCTCCCAGAGCGCGAGCAGGCGATTGGCATATCCGATGATGTTGGTGTTGCCCGCGTTCTTGAACGGTGGGCGATCGGGCGGAACCTCGGCGGTCTGTCGCAGCAGGCCGCCATAGAGCGCCTTGCCCTCCTTCATTTCGGCCTTGAGGCCGTCGGTGCGCACGTAGCGATTGCGATACCCCGCGCGACCCTCGCGCAGCATGAAGGCATGCGCCATCCCGTCGCCATCAAACCAGTGATACGGCCCGAGCGGTTCGAACTGAGGGTTCGGGCCGATGCGGTAAAGTGCGCCGTTCAGTTCGCGGGGAATTTCACCCTCGACCTCGAGGTCGTAGGCATCGCCCTCCTCGCGCCAGGGGGCGAAGTTGCCGTTCAAGTAGGGATTGTCTGAATTCCACATGGGATTTTGAACCTCCGTACTCCTTGCGACATTCCTTTCATAATACAAAATTGAAATATGAAGCAAACGGCTGCTGCGCCCGGCTTGCATGCACGCAGCCCTCGCCTTGCATTGAGACCGAGCTCTCAAGCCTCTAAGATCGGATCGTGCTCCGCGATGCTGCCATCTTTGCCGCGGGCCTCTTCGCCTGGACGGTCGTCGAATACCTGATTCACGGCACGCTCGCCCACGCGCATCGCACAATCGTCACCGCGCGCCACATGGTGCATCATCGCGACCCGTCAGCGGTGTTTGCGATTCGACTGTGGCCGTTCGTCGCGCTGCTTTGGCTCATCGGGCTCGCAAGTTGGGGTTTTGGCGGACCTATGATCTTCTTCGATGGATTGCTGATGGGCTTCGCCGCGTATGAGTTCGTGCATTATCGAATTCATTTCCGCACGCCCGCCAGTAACTTCGAGGCGGGCCTCCGCGCGCGCCACCTTGCGCACCATACAAGCGCTCCGGGCGCGTGGTTCGGCGTGACGTCGCGGCTCTGGGACATCGTATGCGGCAGCGAGCCCGAGCCTTCGCGGCAGGACGCTCTGCTCGCGCGCGCCGCCACGATCGCGCCGCTCCAGTGCCCGAGCAACTTCAGTCGCCTCACCCGCTGGATCGCCGCCTGGCGCTGACCGCGGCAAGCATCTTGCTTCATATCTCAAGCCGAGATATTGAGCCGATATATAGGTGTACGAGGGATCGATCAGATCGTCGCGCAGCGCGGCTGCAGTGACCAGACTGCGGTTGGCGAATCGAAGCCTGCCGGAGGCGATGTCATACGAGCAGACGCCGCCGCGCATGGATATCAAGTTTCCCATCCTTGGCTTCCTGATGGAGGCTGAGGCGACAGGGTACGATCTGCGCCGGCGCTTTCTCGATCCGATCGGTTTCTTCTATCGCGTGAGCGACGGCTCGATATATCCAGCGCTGAAGCGGCTGGCGCGCGAGGGGCTCGTCACCGTGCGCACCGAGCGTCACGGGCGCCGTACGCGCAAGGTTTACGCGATAACCGTGCGCGGACGTGAGCGATTCGTGCGGATGTTGCGTGAGCCGGCCGCGCCGGTATTCGTCTTCGACGAGATGCAGGTGAAGGTTTACTTTGCCGATCACGATCCCGCGTCGGCGCTTGATCATCTGGCACACGCGATCTGCGACGATCGCGAGCACGCCGCGTGGCTGAAGAAGGTGGTGGCACGGATGCGACGCGAACGAAGCAGCCCGTTTCGCCGCGTCGTGGTCGAGCTCGGACAGGCGGTCATCGAAGCCAAGGTGCGCGTGCTAAAAAAATTGGCCGACGAATTGCAAGACGAGCTGCGCAACCTGACTAAAGGTCACAATCGGGGCCGCACCGCGCGTTCGGCCGCCGCGAGATGAACTAGTGATGAACTAGTAAGGGAGGCTTGCATGGATTCCAAGTTCGCAGTCGATCTCGAGCATGTGGTCCGCACCTACAAGCGCGACGAATTCGAAGTCCACGCGCTCGATGACGTAACGATCCAGGTTCCTGAAAGCCGTTTCGTCGCAATCATGGGTCCCTCCGGTTCCGGCAAGACCACGATGCTCAACCTGATCGCCGGCATCGACCATCCTACTTCCGGCCGTGTCGCGGTCGGCGGCGAAGAAATCACCGGCATGAAGGAGCGCGACCTGGCAGCATGGCGAGCGCGTCATATCGGGCTCGTGTTCCAGTTCTACAACCTGATTCCCGTCTTGACCGCGTTCGAAAATGTCGAGCTGCCGCTGCTGCTAACGAATCTCGGCAAGGCTGAGCGGCGCGAGCACGTGGAAACGGCGCTCAAGGTGGTCGGCCTCGCCGATCGCATGGATCACTATCCGCGGCAGCTTTCGGGCGGCCAGGAGCAACGCGTCGCAATCGCACGCGCGATCGTCACCGATCCCACGATCGTCGTGGCCGACGAGCCGACTGGCGACCTCGACGCCAAGTCAGCAGAAGACATCCTTGGCCTGATGGTCGATCTCAACCAGCAGTTTCACAAGACGATCGTGATGGTCACACACGATCCGCGCGCCGAGCGCTACGTCGATACCGTGTACCGCCTCGACAAGGGCGTGCTCGCCGGCGTCGAACCGGGCAAACGCGCGCGTGGCGCCGAAGCAGCGGAAGCCTCCGCCTGAGCCAGTCGTGCGATGAAGTACGCGATGCTGGTGCTGAAGAATCTGCTGCGCAGCAAGCGGCGCACGATTCTGACCGTGCTGTCGATCGCCGTCTCGCTGTTTATCTTCTCGGCGCTGGTGAGTCTGCCCGCGGTCGCGAACCGCGTCTTGAGTGACACCGCGTCTTCGGTGCGCGTCGCCTGTCACAACAAAGCCGGCGTCACCTATTCGATGCCCGAGGCCTACAAGCAGCGCATCGCGATGACCAAGCACGTGGTCGCAGTGGTTCCGCAGAGCTGGTTCGGCGGTATCTATCACGAGATGTCCGATCAGTTTCCCAACTTCGCCATCGATCCCGAGCAAGCCGAAACGATGTGGCCGGACTGGGGCGTGTCAGCCGAACAGTGGCAGTCTTTCCGCGATCTGCGCACTGCCTGCCTTGTGGGCCCGGGAACTATGAAGCGATTCAGCCTCCACATTGGCCAGCAGATCCAGTTACGCGGCACCCTCTATCACTTCAACGTCCAGCTCAAGATCGTCGGCGTGATGGGCGGCAAGGCGCCGCCGAACTTTCTTGTCTTCCGCCGCGATTACCTGGAGGAAGCGGAGGGTCGGCCGGGATTGGTCGACAACTTCTGGGTACGCGTCGATAAGTCCGAAAACGTTCCACAGGTGATCGCCGCGCTCGATGAAGGATTCGCCAACTCGTCGGCCGAGACCAAGAGCGAAACCGAGGCCGCTTTCGTCAGCACCTTCATCAACCAATTCAAGTTCTTTTTCCAGTTGGCTGAGGTTCTCGGCTTCGTCGTGGTGATCACGATCGGTCTTGTCGCCGCCAACACCGCCGCGATGTCGATTCGCGAGCGCCGCGGCGAGATCGCCGTGATGCGCTCGATCGGCTTCACCTCGCGCACGATCTTGTCGCTGCTACTCAGCGAATCACTGCTCATCGGGCTCATCGGCGGAATCGTCGGCTGCGGCGCGGCCTTCCTCGTGCTCCACCTGTTCGCGGTCGGCGCTTCTGCGATGGGCGCATTTGGCGATATCCAGATGCCAGCCTTCGTGCTGGTCGGGACGCTCGTCATCGCCGCTCTGATCGGAATCTTAAGCGCACTCGTCCCTGCGATGTCGGCCTCGCGCCGCAATATCGTTGACGCCCTGAGGACGGTGGTCTGACGTGGCAGTACCTTTGAAATACAACCTGCGGAGCCTGCTCGTGCGCCGCATCTCGACCGCGATGACGGGAGGCGGAATCGCGCTCGTCGTCGCCGTGTTCGTGATCGTGATGGCGATGGTGGCAGGATTGAACTCGACCATCTCCGACACCGGCTCGCCGGACAACATGATCGTCATCCGCCGCGGCGCAACCACCGAAACCTACTCCGCCATCCAGCTCCCCCAGTTCGATGCGATGAAGTTTCTGCCGCAGATCAAGCGCGACAACGCAGGCAATCCGATGGCCTCGCCCGAGTTGCCGGTGCAGATGCTGATGCAGAAGGTCGGCGGCGGCACCGACAATATCGTGATGCGCGGCGTGCTGCCGGTCGCGCTCGAGGTGCACGACAAGGTGCACATCAGCGAGGGCCGCATGTTCAAGCCCGCGGTCAACGAAGTGATCGTTGGCAAAGGACTCGTCGGCCGCTACGAGAACTGCGCGATAGGCTCGACGCTGCATCTCGGCCGCGGCAACTGGAAGGTCGTCGGAATTTTCGACGCTGCAGGCAGCTCGTTCGAGTCCGAGGTCTGGGGCGACATCCATAACGTGCAGGACGACACGCAGCGCGGCGCCTACTATGCCGACGTGCGTCTGAAGCTCCTGCCGGGAGCCGATCAGGCCGCGCTGATTCAACGCATCGCCGATGATCCGCAAATCAATCTTCAGGCCGAATCGGAGCCCGACTACTACAAGGACCAGGCTGTGGTCGCCAACCAGATGCGGGTGCTCGGCATGGTCGTTGCGATCATCATGGCGGTCGGCGCGATCTTCGGCGCGATGAACACGATGTACGCCGCGGTCTCGACGCGCACCACCGAGATCGGCACGCTGCGAGCGCTCGGCTTCTCTCCCGCGGCGGTGATGACGTCCTTCCTGACCGAGGCGCTGATGCTCGCGATTGCCGCCGGTATCGTCGGAATCATCCTTGCGATGCCGATCAACGGACTCTCGACTACCTTTGGCAACTTCGTGACCTTCTCGACGCTCGCGTTCAGCTTCCAGGTGACACCGCGTATAATGCTTGAAGCGATTATCTTCGCCGCCGTGATGGGCGTGTTCGGTGGATGGTTGCCTGCGCGGCAGGCGATGCGCATGCGCGTAGTCGACGCGCTCAGGAGCGTGTGAGGTGTCCGCAGAATCGCCCCGTGGCCCCAATAT
Source organism: Candidatus Binataceae bacterium (assembly GCA_030038355.1). Lineage (GTDB taxonomy): Bacteria > Desulfobacterota > Binatia > Binatales > Binataceae > JASHPB01. The sequence goes on along the minus strand of JASHPB010000276.1, from coordinate 2,523 downwards.
CCGCGAGCTGGAATCGCTTAGAATCCAGCGCGGCCCCAAGCCCGCCAAGCCCAGCCGCATCGTGCCGTGGGCTCTGGGAACGGGCGGGCTCGTCGTCGTCGCCGCGCTCGGCTTCGTTGTCTATCAGCGCACGCTCGGCCGCCCGCCAGAGGTACAAACCGCCGTCGTCACATTCAAATCGTCCGGCCAGCCGGGCGTGCTGCTCACCGGCTCGGGCTACATCGTGACGAAAGAAAAGTACATCACGGTCGGCACCAAGATTCAGGGCCAGATCGTCGAGGAGCCGATCGAAGAGGGCAAGGTCTTGAAGAAGGGCGACTTGCTCGCGCGAATCGATGACCGCGACTACGAGGCGCTTCTGCGCCAGGCGATCGCCGATCGCGATCTGGCGCAGGCTAATCTTGTATTGGCGCGCGAGCGTGTGGTCCGCTACCGTCAACTCTATGCTGCCAAGGTCGCCAACAAGGATCAACTGGATGATGCCGAGAATCAACTGGCGGTTGACGAAGCCGCTCTTGCCAAAGCGCAGAATGCGATCGACTACGCCAAGTACTACGTCACCCTCTGCGTGATTAAGTCTCCGATCAACGGAATCGTGCTGAGCAAAGTCCACGAGGTCGGCGATACGATCAACTACGGCGGCGATATCCAGGCTGGCGGCGGTGTTTCCGATATCGTCACCCTCGCCGACACCGGCGACATGCGCGCCGAGGTCGATATCAACGAAAGCGACATCGCCAAAGTCACGATGGGCGAGCCGGCGCAGGTCATCCTCGACGCCTATCCCGACAAGCCATTCGCCGCCCAGGTGGTGAAAATCTATCCCGAGGCCGATCGGCAGAAGGGAACGGTGAAGGTCGCCGTCCATATCCTGCAGCCCGACCTCGCGATCGTGAAGCCTGAGATGAGCGCGAAGGTCACGTTCCTCGCGAGTGCGCCGCAGCAGCGAGAGGCTCCTCTCGTGCTGGTGCCGAAGAAGGCCCTACTCGGCGATAGCAATCCCAACGCGGTATGGGTGGTGCGTAACGGCGTCGCCGTTCGCACGCCGCTCACGACCGGCCGCGAGTTCCAGGATGGCGTCGAGGTGAAGTCAGGCCTCAGCGGCGGCGAAACCGTGATCGTCGTGCCGCCGCCGAATATCCACGACGGCGAGGAAGTCACCGCCGTGCAGGCGTAACCCGCCGCGTCAGCGATCATTATTCATTTCCGCTCGCCCGCTTCTGCAAATAGCCCCTCCTTCGAGCGAGACCGATGCAACTGAACGAAGTGAAGTGGGCATGGCGAGCGGGCGATACGCCCTGAGGCCCACAACGGCGAAGATCGCTGCGATGCGCCCTCACCCGCGCGATTCGCGCGCCGACCTGTTCCGACTCGCCGCTTCCGCCGCCGGCGAGCTTGTTCCTGAATGCATGAAAGCGGGAGCGATACGCATCGCGCATCGCTCCCCGCTTTCGCGCTGCCTAACTGAGGATCACCCCTGGAGCTGCGACGAGAGATTCAAAATCTCCTGCAGCGTCTGGTTATACCGGTAGAACTTATCCTCGCGGAGTTGATCGGTCGACTCGAGCCACATCTCATCGCCCATCAGCGCGAGCGAGCTTAACGTATGCCGTAACTGCGGCCGGCCCGATTCGGCGATCTCGCCGAGCATCCGGTGCCACACCGATCGTTTAGCGCAGATCACAAAATCCGGATCGAACTCATCGACATCGCTTAGAGTCGATGCATCAGTGACCTTGTAGCCGTCGATTGCGACGCCGACCAGCACGTCGCCGCCGTTCGACGTCTCATCCGGAATCACGCGGATTCCGAAGCGCGTCTCCGCGTAGCCGAGGCGTTGAAAAAGAGCGCCCTGGGTCTCCATCAGGCGGCCCAGGGCGAGAAACCAGGCGGGCTCAGGAAACGACGGCATCGCTCGCCGACTCGGTGAGCTTCGAAAAGTCCGTCGGCAGGATGCATCGCGGGCGCCGATCGAGACCGGCCGAATCGCAGCGCTGCAGGTACTCGTGCACGATTCGCCGCCAGAGCTGCCCCTGCATCTCCATGCCCTTGTCGAAATTCTTCACGCCGCCGCCCATCAGGATCGCCATCGGTTCGACCGACTCGGGTACGCTGAAGGTCTCGAGCAGGATCCGCTCGGCGTCGTCGAGCTGTTGGTGCACTTCTTCCGCGACCGCGGGATTCGCCCTGAGCTGCGCGCGCAGGTGCATCGTGCCGTAGCCGACGTGGCGCGATTCGTCCTGCATGCAACGGCGGAAGATCTCCTGGTCAACGCGGCTCGGCGCGATAAACTCGCCCTGCCGGAACATCGTGAGCACGAAACCCTCGCCGAGCAGGTGCAGCCTGGCGGTTTGAGCCGAAAAGCTGGGCGCGTCGAAGATGCGCTTGAGCGAGAGCTCGCTGAGCGCGCTCGCCGTGCCGAGTCCCCCACCGTTCGCGAGCGCGCGTTTGCGGAACACGTCCATGTGGCGCGCCTCGTCCATCGCCTGCGTCGCGAGGAACATCTTCACTTCGAAGAAGTCC
>JASHPB010000275.1 GCA_030038355.1 Candidatus Binataceae bacterium | reverse complement strand
GTTTTGATCGCCGGGAAGCCTGCTATGCGAGCGAACATCTCACGAGCGCGCGCCCGCCGCGATTCGCGCTCAGCGACCAGCAGTTCTTCAACAAAGTCGGTGAACGAAATCCGACTCTCGGCTGCCTTCTGTGCAAGCGCAGAATACTGAGCGCCGATGCCGCCGGGACGAAGCTCCATGCAGAGTTCAACGACCCGCTGATGCTGAAGGCTCATCAGATCTGCCCCGTGATAAGCTCATCGTATGTATGGAGCGAGTGCTGCTAGCCGCGCGGCGTCGGTATCAAACGCTTGTTCGGAGCCTGCGGAACCGTACCTGGCCAAGACATCGGAATGCGTTGCAGGCGACCGCGTTCAAGCTCGAGGCGCACAAGTGGCACCTCACCGGTGTTGCATGAACGCGTGCGTTGGCGACCTCGCGCAGCCACGTTCCAACTCTTGCGTTCGCTGTATCGCGATCAACCGTTAGCCTTTCGGTGCGAAGCTGACTGGCTAAGTGTAGTCCAAAGTCAACGATTCTGAATGAGTTTGAGCGTGCTTGTTCGGAATCAAACCGGTGCAGGAAGTCTTGGCTGATCTTGAATTCCCGTCACGTTGCTTGTTTCGCAAGCAGTGAAGCTGAAGGCCGCGCCGAGTTTCAAGCGCCCAACTGGCTCAAACAGAATGACGTTGGAGCCCGCTTCACGAGCCCATTATCGGGTGAATTCGACCGCCCCTATCACTTTCCAGTCCCGCTGATCGAAAATGGCTGAGTACTAACATTGCCCGCATTGTCATTGAGCTTGACCGTGGCGCTGGTCGTACCGGTGGTCGTCGGCGTGAACGTTATCGTTAGGGTGCACTTCTGTTTCGGAGCGAGCGTCGAGCCCGAGCAACTCGAACTGATGGAGAACTCAGGCGAACCCGGACCTGAGATAATCCATGCCGGTGATTGAAAAGTTATTTTCGGTCCGTTTTTCGCGGCTAGGCTGCTTAGGGTCCAGCCCTTAGCCTTCGACGAACCCACTTTGACCTTTCCGAAATTGAAATTTCCCGGACTGACCTTCAGCGCAACGGGTACGGGGCTCGGGCTGGGTGACGGGCTTGGTGAAGGAGAGGGAGACGGACTTGGACTTGGCGAGGGGTTCGGGTTTGGAGGGGCAAATGCCATAACCAGATTGAAAGCATTCACGGTGCCGATTCCGGTAGCGAAATCCCATCCGGTCGTGGCCGGATAGGCGGGTTCAATAGTGTTATTGGAGGTCGATAGAACACCATACGTCCCTGCCGGTTGATAGCAGTCGTTGACACCCGTGCATGGTATGTCCATGTCACCCTGAGTTACATCATTGAAGATGCAGGAACTGGATATCTGATTGCCCGTACTTGAATTGCACGAGCCATTGCCGTTCACGCCGTATTCGCCGCGTGCAATCGAATAGTAGATTGGATTGGGGTTTCCCTGACGGCTCGCGGAGTGTTGATTCGCTAACGCCTGAATACCAGCCATTACCGGTGATGCGAACGACGTGCCTCCGGCCATTGGCCAGGTGCTGGGCGCGCCCGCGCAGGAACCGACCGCGGGATCGGAGTCACAGAAGACGTAAGAATGGCTCCAGAGTCCATTCCCAGCAAAAAGTGACACATCGGGAATGTCACGTACGCCATCGTTGGGATTGCCGACGATGGATTGCCACGATGGCTTGGCGTACCCGGCGCATGTCCCGCTGACGACATCTGGGACCGAAGGTGCACCTGTGGCGCAACCGCTGGGACCTCCACTGCCGGCGACGATATTTAGAAGAACAGAAAGATTCGATGGCAGATTATTGCAGAGGCCTGTCGACCCAAAGGGAGAAGGAAAACCAAGGAAGCCGACAGTCAAGGCACTTGCGCAGGTATCATTCCAAGGGATTTCCGGCACATACGAGAGCGCGGAGCCGAAGGTCGCATTGTTCGTGTTACCCCAATAGGTGCTATTGGATTTGGCGATTGTGTCGCCGAAATCCGTGCCACCGACTGCGACATCGTAAGGACTTGAGGCTGAGCCATTGACGTTAATTCCGAAACTTGCAACGCTTTCTGTCCCGCTTTCAACAAACCCTTGATCAGCAAATGCGGCACCTGAGTCACCTGCCGCAACGAAGACCGAGACACCTTGTGCCACCGCGGTTTGATATATCGAATTGATCGCGGCGTTGGTACCAGCTCCCTGTATCGTTTCTGCCAGTCCCCAGCCGCTGCTGACTATAGCTGGAGGCTGGGCATTGGAATTGATCAGGTTTTCTAGAGCAATCAGCTCTCCAGAGTTGGCGTTGGTGCTGGGGCAGGAGGCGGTTACGATGGCAGCGCTGGGGGCGGCTGCACTGGCCCATTCGGCGTCTAAACTCGCTTCTCCTCCTTCCCCGCTACCAACCACACCGGGGTCGCTGCAACCCGGATGAATCAGGGTGAAGGAACCGGCGGGGTAAGAACTTGCTAGTCCGAATGTTGAACGGAAAGTATTCCAATCCGCGCTATTGTACCCATCGGTTGGCTCGATCACGACAATTGTCTGACCCTGGCCCGAGGTTCCAGCGGAAAAAAGAGGGTTCAAGTTGTAGATGGTGGCAAGGTCAGCTGGAACAACCGAGTAGCAATTCGTGCTCATGCCACAAGCAAAGGTGTAGTTCGGGCTGGGTCGATACTGGGGCCGAGGCCGGAAATCGTTGAGGGAAACGATCCCGACCACGGCGGAGGCCAGCGCGGAAGGTATCTGCGGATCGCTCATAGCGGCGATGTGCGTGTTGCTGTTGACGTCGAGATAGTGAATCTGGGTATGGAAGGCCTTGCTGACCTGACTCGCATTGCCCGAGAAGTCGATGACCATTCGATTGGGATAGACCGTATTAACCGTAAAGCCCTTCGCGTGCAGCCATCCTGTGATCGTAGTGAGATCCTGAGCAACTAAGCCGTACTTCTTTCCGAGGTCCGAGGCTGTAAGCCAATGGTGGTAGTTCGGCGACCTGGAGTCTTGTAGCTCGTTCAAGTACTCTTCGAGCGCATTCTCTCGCTCCAGTGAGCGCTTCAGCTGGAGTATCATGTGTTCCATCGGTAGGTCGTCCGCGACCGGACCACGGTCATTCTGACTGTTGGCTTCCGGACGTGTGTTCCCCTCAAGAGTTACGAGGTCACGCTCGTTGATCTGGATGGTGATCACAGGGGCTAGCGGGTCAGCGGAAACCGGACCAAGCGCGCCGGGTTTTTGGTCAGCGTGTGCACCTTTCAACACGGGCGTCCACGGACTCGCTAGCAGAGCGGCGGCTGCGGTGACCGCCAATGTGTCGCGAAAACGCCTACGGGTAAGATCTGGTCGGAAAAGTTGCACTTGCCGCCCCTTAACAGTGATATGCCGATAATGTGAAGCTATTTAACACATGATCATGGGAAAGCATAACATCGATTTGGACCGGTCATAAGGACGGGCTGCCGCAGCAATGGCTGCTTCTTATGGTCTTTTCACCCAGAGGTAATGATTCGTTAGTTTCGCAACGGGAAACTCCTGACGGTCTCGGCAGCGCCAACACGGTGACCACGAAGCGGGCCGGCCCGGTTTCCTGCGCCTCGTGGAAGGGCAGCCTCGCGCCAGACGGCGTGACGCTTTGCCGTATTCTGGGCGCCGGGCACGCCTGGCAGGGCGCGCAGCCGCCGCCCTTAGGCGCAACCCCAAAGACCGCCTGCGCCGCAACTGGACCGCCGAGTTCGGGCCGATTCTCTCCCTAGTCTATACAGACGGGCTGATTCTCGATTTCTTTGCGCAGCAGTTGAAGACGACGGCGAAAATGGAGGCCTGGCACGAGACCGATTTCAAAGCAAATTGAGATCACACGAGTGAAGCCAGAAGGCCGCCCTGCTCACGATTGCCAGGTGCGAGGACGCCGAGCCTCGCGTGTGAAAAACCGCCAAGGCGCCGACTGATGATCGCATTCAGGCGATGCTGCATTGATATCTTGACAGCTCGTCAGTCGCCGTGCCGGGGGGAATATGCGGGAACTAAAGAAATTCGATTAGCGAGCAGAGGCGAAAGAATCCCTTTCATCTCCATTTCGCGCACCCGCTTCGAATCAAGATTCTTGCCGGCGAATTTCTCGGCCGGAATTCCTGATGCGTCGAGTCGTCTGGGAGGCATCCGGCCCTGGCGGCTGGGAGTGCCGCACCCGCTTAACACCGCGGGCCAATCTGGCGGCGGCCGTCATCGCTTTCAGCTCGCGGTAGGAATCTTGATACATCGACCCGGTACCGTCCTTACTTAAGCTCCCGCAGGATGCGCGAGAAGTGGGCAAGGTGGTATCGAACTCCGGTCCACCGTTCCGTGAATTCGTCGACCTTGGCTGCGAGCCAGGGTATGGGGGCAATCCCGTAGCGCGCTGGGTGGTGCTTTAGCGTCGGCGCGAGGCCGCGCACCGGGGCCGCGATCAGCTTGGGCCGGCACCCGACGTAGCGGGCCTAACGCAAACCACGCCTGCCTGATTGCGTAAGCGCGCCAAGCCACGGCTGACCGACTGCCGAAAGAGACCAATTCAGGTGTTTTGCATTTAACACCTCTATTGTGAAATGCTACTCAATGTTGATCGAAAGAGCAGACCAGTGGCAGTTGCTCGTCAATCAACCCGATTGAGATCGGAAATGGGGTCCAAACAAGAACCGGTTACTTCAAGGTCGAATTATAGGGAGGTCTTTATGAGGATAAAGACGAACTTAAAAGCGGGAGCCAGGGCTGCGGTGAGTCCCGGAAATATCGGCCTCGAGCTGCTCAATTTACTAGTCGCCGGATTTGCAAGCCAAAGGAGTGAGCTTGCCCCGATTCTGTAGATACTCGGGTTAGGCGGCCAATTTTCTCTGCTGAGCCCGTTCGAATTCATCGGGGCACCGAAAGCCTAGCGCTGAATGGCGCCGGCGGCGGTTGTCAAATACTTCTACGTATTCGAAGACGTCGTTGCGGGCCTGGGCGCGCGTGCTCCATCGGAGCTGGTAGGCCAGCTCGATCTTGAGCGTGGCGAAAAAGCTCTCGGCCACCGCGTTGTCCCAGTAGTTGCCCCTTGCGGCTGATGCTACTCAGCAACCCACAGCTTGCAAGTAGCTCCTGGCATTCGTGACTGGCGTACTGGCTGCCGCGATCGGAGTGGTGAATGAGTCCGCCGCGCGGTTGCCGCTCCGCCGCCAGCGCCGTGCTCAGAGCGTCGAGCGCGAGCTTGTTCTCAAGCCTTTCACTCATCGACCCGCCGCCACTACCCGCCGCGAGAACAGGTCGAGGATCACCGCCAAGTACAGCCAGCCCTCCAGCGTCCACAAATAGGGTGATGTCGGCAACCCAGCCGAAGTTGGCCCGCGCCACCGCAAAGCGGCGCGCCAGAAGACTATCCCTTATCGCCATTGCGTGTCCCGAGTCGCTGGTGCGGCGAAAGCGGCGCAGCATACGCCCGCGCAGGCCCGCCGTGCGCATCAGTCGTGCGACCCGCTTGCGTCCAACCCGCCGGCCTCGCTCGCGCAGCTCCATATGAACCCGCGGACTACCGTAACTGCGGCGACTCGCCGCGTGGATGGCGCTCACTTCGAGCCTCAATCTCTGGTCCTCCAGCGCCCGTGTCGATGCCGGCCGCTTGCACCAGGCATAGAATCCCGCGCGCGACACCTCCACTACTCGGCACATCAGCGCGACCGGATAGTTGGCCTTCTCCGCCTCGACCAAGCCGAACCTCACTGACTCTCCTTAGCGACGAAGGCCGTCGCTTTTTTTAGGATTTCGCGCTCCATCCGCAGTCGCTGATTCTCGCGCCGTAGCGCGACCAGCTCCCTGCGCTCGCTGCGGGTCAGCGTTCCCTCGCGACCGCGCCCCGCTTCCACCTCGGCCTGAGCGATCCAACGCCGCAGCGCTGTCTCGCCGATGCCCAGCTCCAGCGCCATCTGTCCCACACGCTTGCCGCTGCTCTGGATCAGCCGCACCTTCTCGGCCTTGTACTCGTCCGAGAACCTCCGCCGCTTCCGCCTCTCCTCCTTCGCCATCTTCCACTCCTTGGCGCGCTACTTTCGCGCTTTTCGGAGTGTCCATCAAACCGGGGCAAGTCCAGGCAGAAGCCCAGCGAGATTCGGTGGCGCGACGAGGGTTCGCTCGGTGGAGGGGAGGATTAGAACCCTCGGCTGCAGCTGCTTCGCTTGGGATGATAGCTTTGCCAACTCGTTGATAAACTCTCAGCGGGCGCGGGCTATTTTCGGCACGCGGCGCCGTTCGAGGAAGAGGCGCGCACGATGCTTGACACCAGCGTGCTCGTCTCGTGGCGTGGCACGAATCTCCTCACTGTAGGCGTGCAGCTCTTCGCAAAAGCGCCCGAGGTCGAGCCCGGCGCGGGTCGGGCGCATTTCCTCCAGCGCGAGCATCGCTTGCGAGATCAAATTTATCGCGCCCTGACGGCTGCCGCGCTCGAAGCGGAGATGCAGCGCCGCCGAGACGCGATTGAGGGAATCGATTACGACCTTGAGTTCGCCATCGGCGCCGCGCGACTCAAGCTCGAACATCTCGGCGGCCTCGAAATACTCGCCGCGGTTAAACCGCTCGATCGCTTCGTCGATCGCGTTCGATTTATTCTCGCCGCTCACCGGAATCGCAAAGCTAGAGAATTTCTTTTTCTTCGACCGCTCGGAATTCGGCCTCGCCGAGTGCCCTAGCCTTGCGGCTGCCGTAGCGCTCGTAGAGTTCGAACAGGCTTGACTTGTGTGGGCGCGCTTTGCCGAGCGGGCATTTCTGCCAGTCGTCGAACGACTCGTCGCAGTAGCCCATCCGATTTTCTCCGCACTTGGGCTGGAGAAAGATCGCGACCTCGGGGAGCGCGCGCCTGATTTCGGCGCGCATCAACGCGACCATGCGGCGAATTTCCCACTGCGCTCGTAGGCAGAGCCGGATGTCGCAGATGTGCAGCATCTCGGCGAAGTTCACCATGATGTGAAAGTTGGTCGGTGCGGCGTTGGGCAGGATGAAGCGTGCGTCCTCGGCCGGGATGCCGGCTTTCAGCGCGCGCTCGTAGAGTTCCGAGGTGCGCGCCAGGAGCTGATCGAACTCGTCGTCGAGGCCGGCGCGCGTCCACGAGTCGGGCATCACGAACGCGAGCTTGTTCTGTTTGAATTTCACGTAGCGCTGGCTCTGCTGCTCGAAGCTGATGCCGATGCGATGCCGCACGAACTGATGCGACAACGAGCGTGAGACGTTTGAAATCGCGAACCAGAAAACGATCTGCTCAAGCGGCGATGCGTGGCCCGTCTTCAAACGCTCGGCGATGAAGTGGCGGATTTTTTCGCGGCTGATCTTATCAGCCTTGATTTTTTCCCAAATCTCGATTGGCGTGTCGGACGAGTAGCAGGTGCGGAAGGCAGCGTAGAGCTTTTCGAGCGGCGCGCTCGCGTGATCGATTAGCTTAACCTGCATCGTGGCTTGATTGTTCACCGCTCGCCTGACCTCCCGGACTGCGTGCCGACCGCATCCACCACCACCATCTTATGTCATCGCACGTTGGTACTGCAGCGGGGGGCTTGCGACAATTATCCCGAACTTATCCCCATCGGCGGATTGCGCGGCGCGTGAGCGGCTGCAAAATTCGCGCCTATGCTCGATCGCTTCTACCGCTACATCGCGAAACCGCTGCTGTTTCGGCTCGACGCCGAGGCGGTGCATCACATGATCCTCACGATCCTCTCGCACACGCCGTCGATGGCGCCGTGGCCCGACCCGCCCGTCCTCAACCTCAACCTGTGGGGAATCGAGTTTTCGAATCCAATCGGCCTCGCGGCAGGCATGGATAAGGATGCGGTCGCCGTGCACGCCTGGCACAGCCTCGGGTTCGGATTCGCGGAAGTCGGCACGGTGACGCCCCGGCCGCAGCCGGGCAACCCAGGCCGGCGCATCTTTCGCTTGCCCGAGCGCGGCGCACTGATTAATCGGCTGGGCTTTCCGGGCGAAGGGATGGAGGCGGTTGCCGAACGGCTCGAGCGGCTCCGGCACCGACGCCTGCCGATCAGGCTTGCAATCAACCTAGGACCCAACAAGGACACCGCGCCCGAGGCGGTCGCTGAAGATTACGCGGCGCTGATGAACCGGCTCGGCGGGCATGCGGACTTCGTCGTCATCAACGTCAGCTCGCCCAACACGCCCGGGCTTCGCAACTGGCAATCGCCCGAGCGGATGCGCGAGATTTACGCCGCTATCAAAGGAGGGCAAACATCGACGCGGGCGCCGATCCTGATCAAGCTCGCGCCGGACCTGCAGCGCGTGGAGCTGCTCAAAATCTGTGACACGGCCATCGAGCTCGGCTTTGACGGGATCGTCGCAACGAACACTACGCTGCGCCGCAAAGACCTCGGCGTTGCGAGCGACTACGAGGGCGGCCTCAGCGGACGGCCGCTCCTGGAGCTGGCGCGCGGCATCATCGTCGATATCTACCGGCATACCGCAGGGCGCATTCCGATTGTCGGCGTAGGCGGTATCGCAAGCGCCGAGGATGCGTACGGGCATATCCGCGCGGGCGCCTCGATGGTCGAGCTCTACACCGGGCTCATCTACGAAGGTCCCGGTCTGGTCGCTTCGATCAAGGTCGGGCTCACGGGCTTGCTCCGGCGCGACGGATTCGGGTCTATTAGCGAGGCAATCGGAGCTGCGGCGCGCGCGTGAGAAAACTCCGGCCGCGATCTGAATCGTCATGACGCGAGACAAGTCCAAGCTGCTGGTTGACGCGCGATGGCTGAAGCAGCATCGGCGCGACAAAAACCTGGTGCTGGTCGATACGCGGCCCGCCAATGATTACTGGGCGGGCCACATGAAGAACGCGCGGCACTTCGATCCGTTCCCGTTCCACTACCACGATTCGTCGCCGCGCGGCGTCACCGAGTTTATCGCGCAGCTCGAGTGGATTTTCTCCGCGCTCGGCATCACGGGTCGCGAGACGGTCGTTTTCTATGAAGAACAGTCCGGGATGCGCGCGGCGCGATGCGTGTGGCTACTCGAGTACAGTGGTCACACGAAGGTGCGGATGCTCGACGGCGGGTTGAAGGCGGCAGATGAAAAGCTGGTGACCGCTGCGCCGAGTTTCGAGCCGACCGCCTTCAAGATCAAGCCGCGCGAGGAAATCAGTGCGACCTACCCGTACATCGTCGAGAAGCTCGGCCGCGCCGACGTGCAGATTTTCGATGTGCGCAGCGACGAGGAATATTTCGGCGAGCGCGTGCGCGCGAAGTACGGCGGTGCGATCGGCGGCGCGGTTCACGAGGACTGGAGGCAGGAACTCGGCCTCGACGGGATGGTCAAGCCGGCGCGCGAGCTGCGCGAGCAATTCGAGCGGCTCGGGCTCAAGCCCGAAAACGAGATCATCGCATATTGCCAGGGCGGCTATCGCGCGGCGCACGCATATATCGCGCTCCGGAGCGCCGGTTACGACAAGGTCCGCAACTACTTCGGCTCGTGGGCCGAATGGGGCAACCGCGACGACCTGCCGATCGATCATCCACGGCGAAAACATTGAGCGCAGGCCATGGCGCCGTCGCGAATCTTTCTCCTGACCGGATTCGCGCCGTTCGGCGGCGAGCGGACAAATCCCTCGTGGCAAATCGCGCGCGAGCTCGACGGCGAGGAAATCGGCGCGCTCCAGATAAAATCGGTGCGCATCCCGGTCGGATGCGCGAAGGCTGTCCGGCGCATCAACGCGGCGATTGTTCGCTATCGGCCGCGCGCCATGCTGGGACTCGGTGAGGCGGGCGGCCGCACCGCGATTTCGCTCGAGCAGCTCGCGATCAATCTCGCCGACGAGCGCGGCGGCCTGAAGGAGAAGGGCGACCCGGGGCTGCGGCCGGTCATCGCCGGCGCGCCCGACGCCTACTTCGCGCGTCTCGATTTGCAGCGCATCCTGGCCGGGCTCGACGAGGAGCGAATCCCGGCAACGATTTCGCTATCAGCCGGCGCCTATGCCTGCAACGCCCTGATGTACGCGAGCCTGCACCTGTTGCGTCGGCGGGCGCGTGTGCCGGTCGGCTTCATTCACCTGCCGTATGAGGAGCGTCAGGCGCTGCGTCATCGAAGTCTGCCAAGCATGTCGCTGGCGACGATGGAGCAGGCGGTCCGGATCGCGACGATCACGATCGCGAGCGCTGTCTGAGTGCCGCTATTTGATCGCGACCGCGTTCGGCGGCGTCGCGATTCCGCCCTCCAGATGCATCGGGACTGAGACGAGCAGGAATTCGTAGCGCCCGTCAGCCGCGCAATCGGCCGCGAGCTCATCGAGGACGAACTGCTCGCCGAGCGGCAGCCCGAGCATCGAGAGCGTGCGGTAGTGCAGCGCGCCTTCGTCCTGGAACGACCACGGCCACGGCTCGACCGCGGGGCAGTCGGTGCCGATGGCGGCGACGCGGCTGTCCCATAGCCATCCGACCATCGCGCTGGTCGATTCGATGCCGCAGGCTTTCAGCGCCTCTAGCGGTGCCATCGCCTTCTTGTCGGCATCGGAAGCCTTCAGATACGCGCCCATCCAGCCCGTGCGCACGAGCAGAATCGATCCGGGCTTGAGCTGCGTTTTCTGCGCGGCGAGGGCGTGCTTCAGATCATTCAGCGTGTAGGCCGAGTTGGTCAGCGGGTCGATCGGGCGTTGCTGCTCCTCGGTGAACTTGCGCACGTCGATCAGCACGCCGCGGCCAACGACCTTGTTCGACCACTTGTGGATGCCGAGTTTGCCGCCCGTGCCGTCCATGATCTGATCGTCGGTGACGCCGTTGTAGAAGGCCTTATGGCGCACGTGGCCGACATGGCCGAGGCCGTCCCATTGGCTGCCTTCCTGCGTGTTGTAGTTGTCGATCGAATCGTCGTGACCGAGGAGCCCGTACGACTCGAAGCTGGTGATCGTGTGCTTGGCGGGATTGCGATTGAAGAGCGGCGGTTTTGCGTAGTTGATCGGCGTATCGAGGCGGAAGACACGCCCCTTCTGCACCATCCGCGCCGCTTCGATCACGCCCTCTTCGCTCAGCAGGTTGAGGCATCCGAGCTCGTCATTGTCGCCGAACACGCCCCAAGCGCACTCGGGCGGAGCGCCCCGCTTAACCGGCAAATCTGAAAACCTGGGGAGCTTGTTGTATTCGATTTTGGCCATCGTCAGCGCACCTCTGATTGGAAAAGATGAATCAACTCGGTCCAAGACCGGACGTGCCTTTCCACTCGTATAGAACATCCGGCTCATGTTCTTCATTATGCGAACCATCATTGAATTCAATCGCGACGAAGCCGCTGCTTTCGTAGAAGCGGCGCGCGGGAGCGTTGCGCTGGAAGGTGTAAAGCCGAAGCCGCGCCGGCCGGAGCATCTTGGCGTGCGCGATCAGCCGATTGCCTACGCCGCGGCGTTGCGCCGCTGGGGCGATATAGAGCTGATCGACGAGGTCGCCGTCCAGCGCCATCATGCCGAGCAGAATAGCGCGTGATTTGGCCACCCAGACTTCGAGCCGCGGCACGAGATAGCCCGAAACCCAGGCGCGGGTCTCATCGTCTCTATGCACCGTGGGTACAAAAGCCGACGCCCGGCGGCGCGCTGCTACGTACAGGTCGGCGATCGCCGGGGCTTCGGAGGCGCGGGCGCGCCGTATAATGATTTGCGCCGCAGTCATCGATTGTCGATGTCCGCCAGTCGCTGTCTGCTGTCAAGACTCGCCTGATGGCGCCGGATGCGAGCCCGGCACCAAGTGCATGAATCCTGACCATCACACATCAACTCTTGAATTCGATTGACGATAAGGTAGTTGCTTAAAGGGATTGCGGCCGCCGAACGCGGCGACCGTGGACCGTTGATGGAGGGCACGAGTGTCGAAGCGATCAATCCTGGTGAATCTCGCGATGCTGGTGCCGGCGCTCGCGTTGTGCGCCGCGGTGCTCTCCACCGTTTCCTGCGGCGGCGGACTCTTTCCGGAAGTTACTGCCACTGCGACCGCCTCGTCCTCGCCGACGCCGGGCACGGGCGAATTCGGCTACGTTACGGATTTCAATACCGGCAAGGTCGTAATGCTTACGCGCAACGTCACCACCGGCGCAATCACGCGCGGCAAGGCAGTGGGGGCAGGAGCGAAGCAGGGTCCGAAGGGGCTCGCTCTCACGTTCGGCAACAACTTTCTCTATGTCGCCAACAACGGCGACGACAACGTCTACGCATATTCGATTCAGAGTGACGGAGTGCCGTCGCCGCTGCCGACTCCGTCCTTCAGCGATGGCTCCGGGAGCAGCCCGGAGCAGATCGCGATCAACCCTTCAAGCAACCTGCTCTGGGTAACGAACGGCGGCAACAGCTCAACCCCTGGCTCGATAACTTCCTACGCCATCAACACCTCAAGCGGGGAACTGACCAACAACGGCAGTCTCACCGGACTCAGCAGTCCATTCGGCGTGATTGTCGACCCGTCAGGCGACTTCCTCTACGTCGCCGACCACGGCGCCGGCACCGTGAACTCCTATACGATCAACACCTCGACAGGCGCGCTCACGTTGTTGTCGTCGGTGAGTAACGGTGTCTCCGGCGGTACGCCGGTCAAGCTCGCACTCGATCCGAGCGGCAGCTTCATCTACGTCGATGATCAGAGCACGGGCTCGATGTCCTCGATCGGAGTGTCGAACGGCGAGCTCTCGACAGCGGTGGTGTTCCCTCCTACCCAGTCCGACACCGGTCCGATTGGACTCGCAATCGCGCAGCTCAGCAGCGGCAACTTCCTGCTCGCGGCCTATCAGACCTCCACCGCCAACAACATCGGATCCTACCTGATATCGCCTGCAGGGACGCTGCTCACGCCGAACTTGTCGAGCTTTAGTGTCCAGGCTCCGACCGGAATCGTGGTCGATGAGCAGAACGCCAATGCGTACACCGCCGACCAGAACGACGGCACTGTGGCGCAATGGACGCTCACCGGAAGCTGCGGCGCGACAGCGTGTTTCGTCGGCTCGATACAAACCGAGAGCGGCAGCTCGACCAGCGGTCCGTTCGACATAATCCTCACGCACTGAGGGTAACGGGTCACATCGTGAGGCAGGATTCTGCGGCGAGTCGAAACACGAGTTCGCGCGCCTGATGGCGCATCCAGTTGCGATGGTCCCAGCGGCGGCCGCCCAGGCTGTCGCCAGCGTAGAGAATCTGCGCGAGCATCACGCGACGAAACTTGGCCACCGCAAATAGCGCCGACGCTTCCATCTCAACCGTGAGGCATCCCTCAGCCCGGCGCATCCGCACCTTGCCGCGCGTCTCGCGATAGAAAGCATCGGTCGTCCAGGTCTTGGCTTCGATGTAGTCGACGCCGTTTCGGCGTAGCACCGATTGGATCGTCCGGAGCGCGTGAGGATGTGGTCCGATTTCGCGAGTCGGCGGCAAGTAGTGATACGAGGTGCCTTCGTCGCGCACGGCGGAACTCGGCACGATCACATGCCCCACGGCGACCTGGTCGTGCAGCACGCCCGCTCCACCGCACACGACGAACTTGCGCGAGCCGCGCGCGACGCATCGCTCGAGCATCCCAACCGCATTCGGTGCGCCGACGCGCGGATGCGCCACGGCAAGGCGTTGTCCGTCGATTTCCACCTCGTACACAGGATGTTGTCCACCTTCGCTCTCGGCGCGATCGATTTCGCGCGCGCCATTGCGGACGAGGTCATCGATTACATCCTGGAAGAAACAGAGCACGCATCGCTTTGGGAAGTTCGTGAGCCGCTTGTGCCGGGTAGGATCGATAATCGCGCGCGGATCGGAATCGAGCTCGAGCAGCGGAATCGTCCCGCGTTGCAAGGATCGCGCTTTGGTTGCGGTCCGTTCCGAAGTGCGCCGCGGTTTGCTCATGGGTATGCCGCGAATGCTAGCAGAGGCCGGCCGGCGAGTGACGAAGCAGTTGGTGCGGCGCGAAGCGCTGTCCTTGCCTTTTGAGGAAAGGGCGCTTTGCGGCCGGCGGACGCGTCAAACGCGCCGCCCAGCCGAGACCCCTCGACTCGGCCGGCCTTGGCTCGGGCTGATAGAGCGCGAAGCTCGCTTATCGTGGCGGGTCGCGGCAATTTTCTTGTATTGACGATCGGCGAGCCAGGCGAAGCCGGGGATATGCCAGGCGCAGGCGAGCCATCGCTTCGGACCCTGCTGATGCCGCAAGATTTCGCTGATGGCACGCGCGCCGCGAAAGACGCGACCTCGATCGTCGACCGCGTGCAGCTCGCGCACCAGATCTTCGCGTTTTAAGCCGGGAAATTGCTCGGCGACTTTGCCGTCGAAGAGATCGAGCACGTCGATCGCGCCGGAATTATCGAAACGGGCCATTGCGGCGATGCTCGCGACGCACATCTCGCACGAGCCGTCGTAGAGTACGGCGAGTCTGCCGAACGCGGCGCGGCCGCGCACGTCGTCGGCTCGCGAAGCCATCGTCAGCGGCGCGAGAAGCGCGGATTCGCCGTCATCCGGCGCGCGCGATTGTTCTCCATCCAGATCCGCCACTCGTAACCGTCGAGCAGCGAGCGCCATCCGGCCTCGACCGTGTTGGCCGACTTGGCGAGCGTGGTCCAGGTGAGATTGTCGTCGGAAAACT
This sequence comes from Candidatus Binataceae bacterium, assembly GCA_030038355.1. Lineage (GTDB taxonomy): Bacteria > Desulfobacterota > Binatia > Binatales > Binataceae > JASHPB01. Next base: position 9,376 of record JASHPB010000275.1, on the reverse strand, counting down.
TCTTGATCGAAACGACGTCGGCCTCGGTCGATTCACCGGTTGCGTGCTGGTAGGTCTCGGTCACTCGCACGTTTTCCAGATACGGGAAGTACTTGAGCAGCGCCTTGCGGAGCGCGACGTCGAGCGCGTGGACGACGCCGACGCCCGAGGCGGCTTCGGTCTCTTCGACATTGCCCACGCGGATCACGACGGTGGCGTCGATCGTCATCTTGCCTTCGTGCAGGTCGTCAATCACGCGGCGGCGTACAATATCGAAAGGTGGAACGTAGTCGCGCGAGGTGCGCAGCTCCGCGAGTTCGCGCGAGGCCTGCGGCGCCTCCGCCTGGTAAAAATCATTCTGCCGATCTGTCTGACGATCCGAACTCATCATGTCATTCGCCCTGCAAATTCCGAGCAGTCGATTCGGCTGGTTGGCACGATACCAGATACGATAACGATTGCCTCGTTAGCGATGCGCGTTTTTGCACAAACGGTTGAGTTCCAATTAACACGGACGCCGATGAAATCCGCTACAGATATCTCTACTCATGTTGGACGGCGCTTCTCGAATAATCTTCGCGCGAATTTCGACATGATGCGAGCGATCGTGGTGCGGGTTGTACTTTTTGTGTCAATTGTCGCGGCAACCGCCGCGCTTTCGCAGTCCGCGCAGGCGGGGGAAGTCCGGGTGCCGCTTACGATCGACTACTACGCGCTCACCGAGGCTATCCGACATCAACTCTACACCGGTCCCGGCGGACGCGCTCCGGTCTGGAACGGTATCAGCCCTTGCCAGTACATCTACACGACGGATCCGATGTTCGGTCATGCCGGTGGGGCGCTGAAATTTGAAACCGCAGCTGCGCTCGCGCTTGGCGTCAGCGTCGGCGACCGTTGCGTCGGTCCGGTACAATGGAACGGCATCATCGAAACAGAGACCTCGCCCTACCTGATGCCGGGCCTTCAGCTCAAGTTTCACGTGCAGGATCTCAACCTGCTGAACTTGCAGCATCAGAAGACCTTAATCGTTGGCAAAGGTTTCGACCTTATCAAAGGCAACCTGATCCCGCTGTTCGAGAGTTTCAGCTATGACCTGAAGCCTGCCGTGCAGCAGTTGAGCGCGCTCGCCGAGGCCGCATCGACGCCCGAGGTGGCCGAGCGTGTCCGCACCGCGATGGCGACGATTCGAAGTGAACCGGGAGTCACGGCGAACGAGGACGGCGTTCGCATCACCTTGGACATCACCGTGCCCGATGTCGAGCCAGCGGCGCAGGGCACGCCGGCGCCCCTGACGGCCGAGGAAATCGCGGCGTTCGAAAAGCTGCTCGACCAGTGGGATGCGTTCCTCGCCTTCGCCGTGAAGCAGATGGGCGGTGCAGTTGGCGATCCTCAATTTCGCGCTGCGATCATGAAAATCCTGCTCGACAGCCGCTACCGGCTGGTCGATGCACTCGCGAATCCCGCCGCGAACCAGGGCGGCGGCGACCCTGTGCGGGTGCTGTTTCTTGACGAGTGGAATCAACTCCATGACGCCATCAAAGCGGCGGCTCAGCGCGGCGCGCTCGGCGGGCGAGGGCTCGAGCTGATGTCGTTCGTCTCCGCGGGCGATGCGCTGTTCGCGCTTGACCAGGCGGCCCCGGCTCTCGGGATGCGGATCTCGGCTGACGATCTGCGGCGTCTCGCTCATATCCTTGCGCCGACGGCTAGCGGCGACCCACTAAAGTACAATTTCGATGAGGATCCGACGCTCAAGCACCTGTTCGGCGTGCCGGAGCCGCCCTCGATGCCCGGACCGCTCGAGGAAAGCGACATCCCACCGTCATCGCCGCCGGCAGCTGCCGCGACTCTGCCGGCAGCTGGGTCGTCACCGGCTGCTGCGCTGCCTGCGCCTCCTGCGACGATTGTGCCTTCTCCAGTCCCACCCATGCCCCCGGCCGCTCCGTCGCCTATTCCTGAAGGGGCGTCGTCGTGGTTGGAGCTGCCGCTCCGATGGCTGTCTCCTGTCGATGCTTGCGCCGAGGAACCGGGGTTGATCGCGACCCTCGAGCGGGCCGCGCTAAAACTGAAGCGGGTAGTCGTCAGCACCGGAAACGTCGACAGCTATCGCGCCGACATGCAAACCCTCCTCCAGTTGAGTGCGGAGCGCGAGCTGCAAACCGACCCGATCAACGGCCGCTACGCCGCCACCTTCGAGACGTTGGTCAAAAGCGCGGCGTGGCAGGAGAGCTGCTGGCGCCAGTTTGTGGTCGTGAACGGCCGCATCCGATGGCTCGAATCGTCGACCGGCGACGTCGGCCTGATGCAGGTGAACAAGCGCGTCTGGCGCGGCTTCTACAGTGTTCCCCGGCTCGAGTGGGACGTGCTCTACAATGCGGGCGCCGGTGCGGAGATCCTGATGCGGATGCTGTCCTATGCAATCGACCAGGGCCATGGCGGAGCTGCGCCCGCGCCCGACTTTGCCGCGCGGTCGGCATACGCGGCGTACAACGCCGGTCCGCGCGCACTTCATAGATGGACCAGGCGCGAGCCGCTCGAGCTCAAGGCAATCGATGACTCGTTCTGGGCCAAGTATCAGTCGCTCAAGCGGGGTGATTCGATCGATATCCTGAGCTGCGCCGAGACTTGGGGCCACGCCCCTGGCCATTAGCGGCAAGGCCGTTGGCAAAACGCTCGCATCAGCGGCGCCAAGGAGTCATGCTGGCGCGGCCAATGGGAGGACCCGAATCCATGAAGCAAGTCATCTACGCGATGCAGTTCAAGGGCAACGCCGCGCCGAAAGCCGGAGCAACGGGCGTTATCAAGGCGGCGACGTCGGCGTCGAGTTGCACGCTGAATTCCGTCGTGAGCGCGGCAGGCATCGGCGGCACGCTCACGACGGCGCAGGGCGGCAAGGCGGCATTCGAGTCGGAGGTTATCCTTACCGGGGAGACGTCGTTCACTGAGACTGGCACGATTCGCTTCGGTGATTCGAATCATTCGCTCAGGTTCATCACTGTCGGCCAGGGATTTCTGGGCAAGAGTCCCGACGAAGATCTGCAGCACGGCGCCGTGATGTGGAAGGTCGATGGTGGCGAGGGTCAGTTTGCGGGCGCGAGTGGCCTGATTACATCGAACTTTACGTTGAACGCATCGGGGGAAGTTACCGACAATCACTTCGGCCTGATTTGGGTGCGCTGAGCTGACCGAGACGCAGCTAGCCGTTTCAAAGAGTGGCGGCAGCCTCCCCCGCCGTCGGGCAGGGCCAATGGGCATCGCCCCATTTCGTCCCCCAGGTGGGACGCTCGATTAGCAGGATAGTCGTGGCGCGAAATGCAGTCATCTTGAACGATACTTTGTAAGCGAGTTGGCGAAGCGCCACTCGATGAACGGAAACGAGTTTCTTTGAGCAAGGCTTTCGAGTCAGTTAAAGACCTTCTCGGGTCAACAGGGGACGAATCTTTTCGACTTGCGACTTACGTCAACGAGCTGGTCAAATCCTGCTATCGGCGGAGACCTCCGTGCCGATGCATGAACTCTGGCTGTATCGTGACCCGAATGCTTTAAAGATGCTCATCAGAGGCATGGAAGAAGCGCGAGGGCAAGCTAAATGACTTAGGGTCACTCAGAAGTACGCCGACGACGACATCGAGCAAGGGGGAGAGTTGTGAGGTGGCGAGGTTTCAGTTGTTGTTCAGGCCAGAGGCGCAGTCAGCGCTTGCATCTTTGCCGAAGGACCCGAGTCCGTCTAAACTGCTCCGCTGCTGTCCGAAGGACGTTGGGCTTTTGGAAACCAGTCCTCGCCATCCCGGTTTCAGACTCACGAATATTCCAAATTGATGGGCCCGCAAGGTCAAAAGGTCTTTGAGGCCCATGCCGAGAATCGGACACCCGCGGCATTCGGTGGAGTTCTGGTGCTATGGGGCCGATCGTCACCAAATCACAAATTGTCGCAATCACGCCGCATCAATCGAGATCATCAGACTCGAATCCTGCCTTTGACGGGTTCGGAAAGCCTCTGATAGCATCGCGCGTTCGGAGTTCCACTGATGGCTATCGAGAAGAACGAACTGCGCCGCGTGATGGGCCACTTTGCCACAGGGGTCACAGTTATCACGACGCTGCGCAAGTCCGGCGAACTGCACGGCCTGACGGCCAACGCTTTCACCTCGGTTTCGCTAGTGCCGCCTCTCGTGCTGGTGTGTGTCGACAAAAAGGCCGAGAGCTACCCATGCTTCGACGAGAGCAAGGTCTTCACCGTCAACCTCCTGGCGGCCGACCAGGAGGCGATCTCGCGCCGCTTCGCGGTGAGTGGCGGCGAGAAGTTCCAGGGTATCGCGTATCGCGACGGCGCCAACGGTGCGCCGATTCTCGAGGGCACGCTCGGCTATATCGAATGCCGCGTAACGACCGCGGTCGATGGCGGCGACCATACGATTTACCTCGGCGAGGTTGAGCAGGCCGAGACGCGCGAAGCCAAGCCGTTGCTGTTCTTTCGCGGCGGGTATCGCGAAATCGGCGACTGAGCGCATCGCCGTATCGAAGTCTTCTGGCTAACGTTCCCAAAATCGAGCCGTCGACGTTGAACACGCGTGCTCGTCTGCCGGGGCTGAGCGTCTTTCTCCCGTCCCATAACGAGGAGGGCAACGTTGAACGCGTGGTGCGAGGATTTGTGGAGGTTCTGCCGCGCTTCGCCGAAGACTACGAAGTAATCGTAGTCAACGACGGCAGCGATGACCGCACGCGCGAGATCGCCGAGCGCCTCGCCGCTGCCGATTCGCATGTGCGTGTGGTCAACCTCGAAGTCAACCAGGGCTACGGCGGCGCGGTGATTGCGGGAATACGTGCGGCGCGGATGGAATACGTGCTGCTCGCCGACGGTGACGGCCAGTTCGACCCGGCGGATATCGGAAAATTGCTGCCCTATGCCTTCGACCACGACGTGGTGGCGGGCCGCCGCGTGCGCCGCGCTGACCATCTGATGCGCCGAGTCAACGGCCGGGCATGGACGATATTGGTTCGCGTGCTGCTCGGGATCACGATTCACGATATCGACTGCGGGTTTAAGCTCTTCCGGTGCGACAAGCTTGAGGAGATCAAGCTTCGCGCCCGTGGCGCGATGATCTCGACCGAGCTGATGGCGCGGCTTGCTGGTGCAGGAGCACGGGTATGTGAGGTGGACGTGAGCCATCTGCCGCGGCTGACCGGAGAACAATCGGGCGCGAACTTGAAGGTAGTGGCGAGAGCGTTTAAGGAACTCTTCGGTCTCTATGAGGAGCTAAAAGCCGAGCGAACCGCCCAATCTGATCGACGGTAAAAAAGCATAGAAGCGGACGATGCAGATGTCGCAAAGCGGTTGGCGCAATAAACCGATTCGTTCATCGCTCATGAACGCCGCTCAAAAATTGCCCATTATTGCAATTAATCTTGCCGACACCCCCTGGCACGGCTATAGCAGTAGGGAACTAACGTGACACTGCGGTTCACCAAGGGCCGCCCATTTCAAGGAGATCCACTAGTATGAAGCGCACCTTCTCAATTCTCACCGCCGCTCTCTTCGCTGGGGCATTGGCTATCCCTGCCCTTGCGCAGGACACGAGTTCCCCTGCGGCAGCGAGCAGCATGGCACCGTCAGCCGAAGCCTCGCCTTCGACGTCGAAGCACCATCACCGACACCATCATCACAAGACGTCCAGCGGTGACGAGAGCGGCATGAGCGGCGGCTCGATGGCATCGCCGGGAGCGGCCGCCTCGCCGGGCGCCAGTCAATAACTGAAGCAGTAGATCCGAACAGGGTCGGGAGGCGGACCTCAAGGGTCCGCCTCCTGCTTATGGTCGTGGGCGCAACGTAGGCCGGTGGCGCTCGATGGCAGACGGCCGTTTTGACCAAGCCGCGCCGGGCTATTAGCGTTGCGCGCGTTTTTTCCCGCAAATTTTCCTGCTACCATCAAGTTCGGCTTCCACACCCGGGGGATTTGCTAGTGGAGGCGTGGGATTTGTGGTTTTTTGCAGGTCGGGCGTGCTGCTCATCGCGGTACTGGCGCTGGTGCTCCAGTTTCCGCCGGCTGCGCGCGCGGCGACGAGGAACACCACGGCCACGGATGAACAGGTATGCGATCCCCTCGCCGACTATTTCCTCGGCATGGAAGATTACAGCGAAGCGATCGCCCGCCATCAGATAGTGATTCAGCAAAATCCAGATAATGCACTCGCGCACTATCACTTGGGGTTCGCTTACGGCGAAACCGGGCAGCATCGAAAGGAGCTAGCCGAGTATCAAAAGGCGATCAGTCTCGGCCTCGATGACTGGCAGTTGTTCCTGAATCTCGGACTGCTTTACCTCGAGAATGGCCAGGTGCGCGACGCCAGCTCGGTGCTCAAGCTGGCGACTCTCCTTGGCCCTGACCATCCTGAGACTCATTTCAACCTGGCCCTCGCGTACGAGCGGCTAGGCATGCTGCCCGAGGCCGAGCAGGAAGACCTGCTTTCGCTGCAAATTGATCCAAGCCAGCCCGATGCGCGCAACACACTGGGCGCTATCTACGCCGAGGAAGGCAACTACACGCGAGCCAGCCAGGAATGGACCGAGCTGGTCGATTCCAATCCGGATTACACGCCCGCCCGCACCAATCTGACGATTCTGCGCCGGGTCGAACAAAACGATTCGCAGGGCGGACCTGCAGGATCGGGTTTTTCGCACGTCCCCTGAACGGGGAGGAGGAAGGCCTTGATGGGTAGGAAAGTGGCTGGGGATGGGTGGAAGACTGCATCCAGCGTACTGCTCACTGGCGTGATGACCGCGAGCTTCACGCTCGCCGTCGCGATTCCAGCGTCGGCAACTGCCACCTCGCGGCGTCATCATCATGCGATCACACGACAGGCTGCACATTTCGCGGCGCCACTCTACAAGGGAGCCTTGCTCGAGGACGCCGACAGCGGTCGCGTGCTGTACGCCTACAACGCCGACATGGAATGGCCGCCAGCCTCGATGGCGAAGATGATGCTGTTGTTGGTGGCATCGGAGCAGATCGCCGCCGGTCATGTGCATGTCAACGATCCGGTGCTGATTTCAGAACGCTCGGCGCATACCATGGGCTCGCGGCTCGGACTCAAGGAAGGCCAGGTTTATCCGCTCGGCGAGTTGATGAAGGCGGCGCTGGTTAAATCTGCCAACGACGCCGCGGTGGCAGTCGCCGAGAAGGTCGGCGGCTCGGTCGAGGCGACCGTCCGCATGATGAACGAGCGGGCGCGAACGCTTGGCATGCTGCATACCGAGTATCACACCGTCGATGGGCTGCCGCCGCGTCCGACCCACGACGTCGATCGCACGACGGCTTACGACCTTGCAACGGTCGCACGCGCGATTATTCGCGAGACCAATCTGCTTCAGTGGTCAAGCCAGCAGCAGATCGAGTTCGATAATGGCGTCTGCATGCTGAACAACACCAATCATCTCGTCGGACACTTCGAGGGATGCGACGGGCTCAAGACCGGGTTCACCTTCATGGCCGGCTTCAACGTGACGGCGACGGCCAAGCGCGGCGACATGAGGCTCCTTGCGGTGATCCTCGGCGCGCCCTCGAACGCACAACGGTTCGCGCAGGCCGGCAAACTCCTGGAGTATGGTTTCGATCGGTACACGGCGCTATCACTGCTGCGATCCGGTGAGGCGCTGCCCGTTCAGGTCAGAGCACAGTCGGGCGGAACAATCCACCCGGTGGCGGCGCGCGACCTCAAGGTCGTCCTGCCCAAGGCTGATGTTTCGAGTGTGAAGCTCGTGTACGATATCGCGCCGACGATTGACGGCGCAGTGCATGCGGGTGAACCACTTGGGCGCGTGGTAGCGCTCGATCAGCAGGGACCGCTCACGGAGATAACCGCGATTTGCCCGATCGAGGTGAGCCCCGCCGCGGTCGAGCTCGGCGCGAGTGAGGCATTTGGCGCGACCGCGCCGCCGTCAGGAGCCAATCATCGGCAGGTGAATCAATGAAGGTAGCATCACGCCAGCGCAATCGGCGCAACCTGAAACTGAGCCGCAAGCGCCGCGACGTTACACGTCGGGCAAAGGCGCGCAAGCGCCGGATGCGCAAGACGCGTATTCGCGGCAAGTAGAATCAGCAACTTGATTTCAGGTGAAGGGCACCGGCGCGCTATCGCTCCAGTGCTCTTCTGGCATTGATGCAGAAGCAGCGTGCAGCAGCATCGCTCGCTCGCTGGATCAACTGGCAGGGCGAAGGCCTCGAGCACCTCGTTCTGCGCCGGGCCGCCAATGCGGTCGCGGCGGAATCGGTCGTCATTGGCAGCGCGGAAGGACGCGCCTTCGCGCTGCGGTATCGGATAGACTGCGATCGTTCGTGGTGCGTGCGCAAAGTAACGCTCGATGTGCTCGGCGGCGACAGCATCGAACTGAGCAGTGACGGTCGTGGGAGCTGGTTAGATAAATCCCACCGCGTGCTGCGCAAGCTTGCGGGCGCGATCGATGTCGATATCTCGGCGACGCCATTCACCAACACGTTGCCGATCCAGCGGCTAAAGCTTCGTGTCGGCGAATCGCGGGAAATCGCAGCCGTGTACTTTCTGGTCCCGCAGTTAAAGGTCTCGCTCGACCGGCAGCGATATACGCGTCTGGATCGGCGCCACTATCGCTACGAGTCGGTGGACAGCGATTTCCGGCGCGATATCGAGCTCGATAGCGGGGGCCTGGTAACGAGCTATCCGGGGCTGTTTCGAAGAGTCTCCTAGCGTCGATAGATCGCGAAGAATTCGCACCTTGTGAGCAATGCTGACGGTGCCAAATTGACAAGCGCCCGCGCCGTCAGTTACCAATGGATGTGCACCTCGCATCGATAATCTACACATCAGGAGTAATGCGCTGGCCGACGCCACGGTGATCGCCGTTATCCCGGCGCGTTATGGTTCTTCGCGCCTGCCGGCCAAGGCGTTGGCTGAAATCGCCGGAGTGCCGATGGTGGTGCGGGTATGGCGGCAAGCCTCGCGCGCACGCGGCATCGAACGCGTAATCGTCGCAACCGACGACGAGCGGATCGCCGCGCCCGTGCGGGCGGCCGGCGGCCAAGCGATTCTCACTTCACCCGATCATCCGAGCGGCACCGACCGAATTGCCGAAGTCGCGCACACCCATGGCGCCGATATCTATCTCAACGTGCAGGGCGACCTGCCGTTCATTGCGCCCGCCGATCTCGAGGCGTTGGCGGCGCCCATGCGTGACGATGCATCACTCGCGATGGCCACGATAGCGACGCCGATCGTCGCAGATGCAGAACGGCGGAATCCCAACGTAGTGAAGGTCGTATGCGCGCGTAACGGTGACGCGCTATACTTTTCACGAAGCCCGATTCCGTTTCCGCGCGACGGCGGAATCCCGAGCGTAGCGCTACGCCATATTGGCGTTTATGCCTAC
>JASHPB010000274.1 GCA_030038355.1 Candidatus Binataceae bacterium | reverse complement strand
CGCCGCCCGCGTGCGAGCGATCGGTGCATCAGCAAACCGGAAGCCATTTCCCCAAAGTTCACCGTTATCGTGCTCGGCAAATGGCGCTTGGATTCCTCAGAACCAGCGGACAGATATAATTATCGAATGAAGCCGCCGCCCCAGATTCAGTGGAGGATTACTGCTCGCGATCCAGCTGATCTGCGGGCTCAATTTGGTAAAGTCGGACAGAGTGTCCCTACACGCAACGAAGCCAAAGATCAGTTCGCCGAAGAAGCATATTGTCTTCGGCAATATCTGCTTGCGCTCGGAGAGGCGAGGTTACTTGCGTTCCCCGTCACCGTTTCGAAAAGTGAAGCGCCCGATTTTGTTGTAACGTTCGGCACTGGTCAGGCAATTGGCCTTGAGATAACCAAAGCGACCCGTAGGGAATTCGAAGCAGATCTCACCAGATTTTCGAAGAACCAAAAGACCAAGGATTACGCTTCGGATCAGGGCCAAGGCATCATGGATCTCAGCCGTTCCGGTTGGGCTGGAGACCAAGCCGAGAAAGAAGTCGCCAGCTACGTCATTGCCGCCATACGGGACAAGGTAGCTGATCTTGATTCATACCCGCTGAGCGAAGCGGATCTGCTTATCTACGACAACACACCGACTCCGGCCATAAATTTGGGCCTGACAGCAGAAATTGTCCGTCGGCAGCTTTGCGAGCGTCCGATAGTTAGCCCAGAGGGCAGATCATTTCGGAGAATTTCCGTCATACGCGAACCCAAACTTATCTACGATAACTCGGGAACCTGTCGGATACTGTAGCTTCACGTGCTTTCGGTCGCGGAGCTGCGAGTTCTTGGGAGTAATTTCTGAATGGCACGAAAAACCAACCAAGGTCAGCCGCCCAAACGACCCGCAAACTTAAATCCCGAGCAAAAACGAAGTGCAATCGAGTTGCTCGAGCGGAGAGTTCGAGATCTGGGAGACTTTGACATCAACTCAATCAACGCTATAAACGACCCCCGTATCAACGTCCAAAGCCAGGCGGTGGATACAGCTCTCGTGAACATCTTTGGACCGGATACCGTCGACTATGAGCGATATCAGTGGGCCTCCCACCTACGAACTGGAAGCATTTTCTTGCCTGGATATCGGCCGACGATTGCGGGAATACGCCAAGAGCTTGAAGAAGGAAAAGCAAAGGCGATAGCGACGCTTGAAGGGATCATCGACCGGTTTCGTGAGGAGCTTGAGCTAGCAGGCAGTAACGGAGCTAATGAAAAGGAAGCCGTTCAGAAAGCGATCACCGGCTCAGACAGCCGCAGGGTCTTCATTGTTCATGGGCGTGATGAAGGTGCTCGCGAATCGGTCGCGCGGTTTCTTGAGAAGATCGACCTCAAACCCATCATTCTCCATGAGCGGCCAAACAAAGGTAGGACGCTTATCACGAAATTCCGTGAGGAATCAGCTGACACCGGGTTTGCGGTGGTACTGATGACACCAGATGATTTGGGCGCCCTGGTGGGAGCGTCGGCGTCTCAATATCGCGCGCGTCAGAACGTGGTGTTTGAACTCGGGTTCTTTATCGGCAAGCTCGGTCCCGAGCGTGTTGCCGCGCTGGTTAAAGGCAATATCGAGCGTCCTTCGGATTTTGATGGAGTGCTCTACGTTGCCCTCGATGACGCGGGCTCATGGAAACAACAACTTGCTCGGGAGCTGGAAGCCGTAAGCTACAAGATCGATTGGAACAAGGTGATGCGGGGTTGACCGGAGCGTCCATCAAAGTTAAATCGGATTTCGCACGTAGCGATAGAGACCCGTGACCACCAGCTTCTGTGTCGGCGCGATCGGGGCAGGCGTTCCCAGCCCCTGCAGTGCAAACCGCGCGAACGAATCCACAACTCCGGGCACTCCGGCAATGATCAACATAAGTCCGATGGCGCGAGTCAGTTCAAAGCCGAAAAAAGCCGGCCGGAACTCCCAATGTGTGATCCACCATGGGACGAACCCCGCCAGCACCAAGGGCGCGACGACGAAGAATAGAGCAGAGCCCAATACCGCGATCGTTTTCGGCATGGCACCTCCTTCCTGTCCTGTCGCAAGGCGGTCGGCAAAATTGAACCGTTGCATCATAGCGCCACGGCCAACACGTAGTGCCCATCTTCATCGGCCACGGCGCGCCAGCCCCGACATCGAGGCGCCGAATCGATCTCACCCGCTCCGCCGCTGGCGAATTCGGGAAAGACCGGATCCGAGTCAACTGCATCTGTCCGGGTGTGATCAATACTCCGCTGGCACAACAGGGTGTCCCTGGCGGCCGCAAGGCAGTCGATCAGTTGTTCAAGAATGCGCAACCTTTTCCACGCACTGGGCTTCCCGACGACATCGCCGCAATGGCGTTGTTTCTCGCGAGCGAGGATTCCGAATGGGTGACCGGCCAGGCGCTGTTCGTGGATGGGGGCCTGATAGCGGTAAACAACCTGTTTAGTCAGCTGGGCGCGGCGCCCGAGACAGCGGCGTCATTCTCCGGACCTTCGTTTGAGAGGCGGCAGGCCTAGCAGGTTATGTGAGGCGTGCTTGCGTGGCTTTTCAAGCACGCCTGCGCGTTCACGGGTCGACTGGCTCAAAGCCACAATGAATCCGCACGGATCTAGGTTTTGAAAAGGGACAGGCGATGTTTCGATGCATCCAAAAGAATCGAGACTCTTCGGCTCATTCGGAACCTTTTATTGGCAAAAAATGGTCGGGCAGAAGTAAAGTCAGGACGGGAGTATCATCGTGTCGGTCATTCGCCCGCTCGTGAGGATCACTATCACATGAAAGTAGACCCATTCACTCATCAGATGATTAGGTTCGTAAGCGCGATGCACGTAGCGACGTATCGGCTGTTCGGCGGGATAGGCTGGCTCAACCGCAACACCCTGATCATCACCACGCGCGGCCGAAAGTCGGGCCGCGCGATCGACAAACCGCTACTTTATTACCAGGAAGACGGGAAGGCCTATCTGGTCGCTTCCTACGGCGGCAGTGATACTCCACCAGCGTGGTACCTGAACCTGACCGTGAATCCCGAGGTCGAGGCGCAGATCGGAAGCGCGCGCAGAAAGTATCGTGCGCGCACGCTGTCGACGGAAGAGAAGCGCGCAGTATGGCCTAAGCTACTGGCGATCTATCCAAGCTACGCCGACTATCAGAAGAAGACCACGCGCGAGATTCCATTGGTCGAGCTCGTGCCAATCTGATCGCGCGGCAGCACCGATCATGTAATCATCAAAGGCCAATCAGAACCTCTGCCGGAGGCCGTATGGTAAGCTTGGCGATCTTTTCAGGAAACAGGGTCGACGGGAGTATGCTCTATCGGGGGGAACGCTTCTTTGGTCTTGCTCTCTTCGGTGGCCTCGACCTTGACCTAACTTCTGCGCCAGCTGAGCTCGAGGTGACCATCGTCGCGATATTCGGTGGCGCAAAAGTGAGGGTTCGCCCTGACGAAGAGGTGATGTTCGACGGCTTTAGTTTGTTCGGCGGCCGCTCCATCGAGCCGCGCCGTCAGCAACCACCTCCAACCGGATCGCAGCAGGCGCGGGCGGGTGACGATGTGGGAGCTGCCCTCCCGCTGGAAATTCTCGCCTACTCTCTGTTCGGAGGCGTCAGCGTCAAGCGCGGCCAGAGCTGGATTAGCCGGCTGAAGCAGTCATTCAGCTGACCGTGGGTCGAACCGCCGTGCCGAGAAATCAATGAGAACAAGGACGCGAAGGCGCTGCTCGAGGAGTTGAGCAGTTAGCCGGATTTCGTTGAGCTCGAACGCAACGCGAGCGCCGGTTGGGTTGGCCATGGCGCGGTGATAGTCATCACATCACAGCGCGGTTAGCCGGATAGCCGGACATGATTCGGCGAGCGGGGAAGCCATTGAAGCTCCAACCACGTACGCCAAGAGCGGCGATAGTCAAATCGCTTACCGCGTTTTTGGCGACGGCCCGCGCGACATCGTACTGATTCATGGGATGGTGTCGCACTTATGTGGCCCCCTGAAACGTCCGCCAGTACCCGGCATTCCCTCACCGAATGTCGAAAAAGACTACGGTGGAAACGAACAGGGCGAACCCTGACACGATGAGCAGGGTTCGAATCGTATGGAGCTTCTCCCAGCGATCACGGAGCTTTGCCCACTCCGGCGGCGGCGCATCGATCTTCCAACTCTGAACTTGTTTGTTGATCGGCACGTTGCCGACGAGCGTGACCACCATGTCCCCCGCAATCAAGACCAGCGCCAAGAGCGAGAGGGCGAAGGCAACCGGAACCGCTCTCGCGAGCAGCACACAGACCGCCACCGAAAGGATCGCCGCGTTTTCAAGGACGGGCATGATCCGCGCGGCAACGCGATCTCTTCCCTGCTGAACCTCGGTGAAAAGTGCACCCGATCGGGTCTCTCGCAGCGGCGCTTCTGTGAGCCAGGTGCCGAAGTGAACACCCATGCTGAGCGAAGTCAAGATGACTGCCACGAACTGAAAAAACTCGATCATCGCGTCCTCGTAACGAGCTTTCGCCTAATTATTATTGGACAGTTCCGTATAGTTCCACGAGCGCAGACGCGCGATGCAGACCACCGTCGGGAAATAGGCGACCACGGCATTCCGGTACTGAAACGGGAGGGACCGCCAAACATGCAGGAGCCACAAACGCAATACAATCAGCTTGCTGACGACAGCGTGGGGTCGCGCGCGCTTCTGGCCGCGACGATCGCATGGGCTGTCTTGATGGGGGCAGGCCTCACCGTGCTGGGAACGCCGCCAGCGGCATCGGAGAGTGGCGAGCAGGTCGTAGCTTGGTTTCGCGAGAATCGCGACGCCGCAAGATTCTTCGTATGGGCATTGACCGTTGCGACCCCCGTTATTGCCGTCATGATTGCGCTCTTACGCCGGCTAATTTTGGGTGCATATCGGAACGTATTCCTGATCGGCGGTGCGAGCTTTATCGTTTCGGGAGCGGTGTTCTCATGGACTTGGGGAGGACTGACGCTCCACGCCAGCAGTCTGGATCCTATGATCGCGCGTACGGTGCTGGACGTCGCGGTGTTCTTCGGCCCAGTGTTCACCGGCACGACCATCACCATGATTGCTCCCGTAACTATCCTCGCACTGAATAGTCGCGCCGGGCTACCGCGATGGATTGGTGTGTGGGGCTTGATCGCGGTTGTAGAGCAGGCGCTCGAGACAATCACGATTTTTGGCTCGACAGGATTCACGCAGCCGAACGGCGCGATGAATTTCCAACTAGGTGCGGGGCTCACGATCGGTTGGCTTGTGGCTTTCGGCATCTGGGGAGGTCTGCGGGGGCGTCAGCTCGATCGCGTTGGGGTGCCGTCCAGCGTATGAAGCCGGTCACGATGAAGTCAATGGGGACTCCATTAGCTTTTTTTGGCGAGCTCGTAGGTCATTGCTTTAAGTGGAATTCATGCACACTGTCAGTTGGCTTTTTTCGAATCGTGCTTACGATTTGACCTTGAAGCAGCGGCTCAGAGCCACAAGTGTGGGGCTGCAGATAAGTCGAGGATGGGGAAGATGGGCTCTAAGACTCTAAGTGAGCTCAAGCGACAATATGGCGTCCTTACGACCGCCGGCATCGCGATTCGAGGCGACGTCGATCGAATCGAGGCCGTCCGCGCAGTGCTCGGACAGCTTCCTTCGGTCAA
>JASHPB010000273.1 GCA_030038355.1 Candidatus Binataceae bacterium | reverse complement strand
ACTCATGGCGGTCACCTTGACGTCGCCAAAGAAGCTGTTGGCCGAGATGTTGTCAGTGGCGACGACGCCGGGATGCTCACCACGGCCGTGAGCAGGCGCAGGAACCGGACCGTGATGGCATCCCGCAGCCGTGAGGAGCGCGATCGCCGCTGCTGCAACTTCTGCTCGCATCATGTCAGCTCGCGTGCTTGATTTCGCCATTCGCTACCGCGTTCGCGGCCGCGGTGAAGATATCCATCGGCGCGAGCGGCGGGCGGCGGCGCGCTTTCAGATCGGCGAGCTCAGCCTGGGCCTTGGCTTCCGCGTTGCGGCGGCGAATCGCCTCGAGCTTCTCGCCGAGCTCGGAATCCGCGATTTCGTGATTCGCACCCGCTTGCGCGAGCGTCCGCTGAATCGATTCGCGAACTTCCTCGAGCGCGCGCACATCATCGTCGTCGTAGGCGAGCTGCTCGAGCGCGCGCTGAATGCGGACGCGTGCCTGCGCGTTGCGAAGCCGCGCGACCATCTGGACCTTCTCGAGCTTGAGTTTTTCGATCTCGCCCTTGAAGGAGACGAGGTTCTTCTTGGCGTCCTCGGCCTCGCTCGTGAGCTGGCTCAACTCTTCACGGAGGCGCTCGCAGTCCGACTCGAGCACGTGCTTGCGCTGAAGCAGGATCAGCGCGCACTGGTCCTCATTCATGTCGGCAGCCTGGCCGGCTTCCTCGTCAACTTCCTTCATCTCGGCGATCTTCGACTTGAGCTCGCGCTCGAGCTTGCTGCGCATGTAGATGACGCCGGCGGCGGCGCTCTTCAACTGCTGATAGCGGCGGATGCGATCAGTAATCGCGGATTCGTAAACCGCCTCGGGGTCGCGCGCCTCGCGCGTTTTGATCCAGCGGGTCAGTTTGCCGCCGATCAATTTCCAAAATCTGCTGATAATCATAACGGCGCCTCCAATGAGTCCGATTGAAACGACAGTCATTTAGTTGCCCTCGTTGCGGGGCGGCAGTCCCACGTCGGCGAGCGTGATTCCGAGCTCGCGCATCTTCTGTTGAAAGCTCTGCCGGTACATCCCGATTCGTTCCGCCGCGCGCGAGATGTTGCCGCCAGTCGCGCGCAACGCGCGGATGAAGAATTCGCGCTCCCAGTCACCAACGAACTTGTCCTTGGCCTCGCGAAAGGTGAGCGTCTCGTCGCCGTCGTCAGAGCCGAGCGGCACGTGATTCGTCATCGGTGCGGGCGCGTGATCGCCTTCGGGATCGGAGCCCGAGAACAAATCTTCGGGCGAGATTTCGTCTTCGCCGGCAAGAATCACGGCCTGCTCGATCGCGGCCTTGAGTGAGCGCGCGTTGCCCTTCCAGGGACGATCGAGACAGGCGCGCATCGCCTCCGGCGACAGCCGCATCGCGGGCTTGCCGAAGCGCTTGCACGCATCGTCGATAAAGTGCTGGACCATCAGCGGGATGTCTTCGCGCCGCTCGCGCACTGGCGGAATGCGTATCTCGACGACCTTGATGCGATAGTAGAGGTCTTCGCGGAAGCGGCCCTGCGAGACCATCGTCTCGAGGTCCTGGTTGGTGGCAGCGATGATTCGCACGTCAACGCTGAGCGGCTGATTGCCGCCGATTCGCTCGAACTGCTTCTCCTGCAGGACGCGGAGCAGCTTGGCCTGCGTCTCGAGTGCCATGTCGCCGATTTCATCAAGGAAGAGCGTGCCGCCATCCGCAGCTTCGAACTTGCCTTCGCGGCGCTGCACGGCGCCGGTGAACGCGCCCTTCTCGTGGCCGAAGAGCTCACTCTCGACGAGCTCGCGCGAAAACGCCGCGCAGTTGACGGCGATGAAAGGCTTGCGGGCGCGCGGGCTCCGGAAATGGATCGCGCGCGCGACCAGTTCCTTGCCGGTGCCGGATTCGCCGCGCACCAGCACGGTGACATCGGTGGGCGCGACCTTTTCGATCGTCTCGAACACGCGCATCATCGCGCGCGAACGGCCGATCATATTCTCGAAAACTCCGGTCTCGAGCCGCACCTGGTCGAGGAGCTGGTTGTGCGCGCGTTTCAGCAGTTGGGTCTCCATCACCTTGCGCACCTTCAGCCGAAGCTCATCGTTGTCGAACGGCTTGGGCAGGTAGTCCTCGGCCCCGGCCTTCATCGCCTCGACCGCAATACGCTGGGTGCCGAAGGCGGTGATCATCAGCACGGCGCACTGCGGATCGATCTCGCGAACCTCCTTCAGCAGGTCGAGACCGCTCATGCCCTTCATGCTGAGGTCGGTGATGATCACGTGGAACATACCGGCCTTAACTTTGCCGAGCGCTTCTTCGCCCGACTCTGCCGTCTCCACCTCGTAGCCTTCCTTGGTGAAGAGACCCTTGAGCGCGATTACGATTCCGCGCTCGTCATCGACGACCAGCAGTCGGCCTTTCAATGGCGTATCCTCGCGGCGTTGTCGATCGAAGGCGTCGCGGCCGCGGCAATCGGGACGGGCGCCTCGTCGTGGTTATCGTTGGAAGTTGCGATTCCATCGGAATTCAACTCGTGAGTCGCGTGGATGTCGCCGGACTCTTCGCGCGATTCGCCCTGCACTTCATCGCGGACCGCATCGGCCAGCGGCACCGCGATCCGGAATTCCGTACCGACGCCGACCGTGCTGGCTACCTCGATCGTGCCACGATGCGCGTCGATCACTTTCCGGGCGACGCCAAGACCGAGCCCGGTGCCCGTGCTCTTCGAGGTGTAAAAGGGATTGAAAATCTTCGGCAGCTTGTCGGCCGCGATACCGCATCCGTTGTCGCGCAGGATCACGGTCGCCATGCCGTTGCCGTTGTTCTGGATCGCGAGCTCGAGGCGGCGTCCATTGGGCGTCGAGTCCATCGCGTCGATCGCGTTGTCGATAACATTCGAGAAGACCTGGCGCAGCTTGTCGGCGTCGGCGCGAACCGTGGGGCCGCTCAAGTATGCGCGCGACACAGTTACTGACTTGGCCTCCAACTTGGCGCGGAGCTGCGTCAGAGCCCCATCTAACACGCCGGCCATGTTGACGTTCGCGAAGTTGTAGTCTTCTTCTTTGGCAAATTTGAGGAGATGCGAGACGCTGCGTTCGACGCGCGCGAGTTCATCGAGCGCGACTTTGGCGTACTCGACATTCTCATGCGAGGTCGGATCCTCGCCCATCTGCTGCACGAGGCTCTTCGCCGCCGCGATTGGATTTCGGATTTCATGCGCGAAGGTGGCAGTGAGCTCATCGAGCGAGGCCTGCTTCTCCGTGCGAAGCTGTTCCTTCTCCTGCTGCACCTCGCGATGCACTTCGCGCTGAATCGCCGGCTCGAATACCCGCTGATGCACCCAGCGCCAGCCGTAAACCGCGACGAAATGGCTCGCCAGGCCGAATCCCCAGCCCATCGCCGGCCACAGGAACCAGGGATAGCTGGTGGTTAACAGATTGATCAGGAACAGAAAGCCGATGACGACGCCGTACCACATGAGGTGGACGTAGAATCCCGCCTCGGCCGAGGCGCGTTTACGCGCGCGCTCGTAGGCCTGGCGCTCTGCGTCATTCTTGAAGCTCGGCCGCGGATGTTCATCGACCGGATTGTCCGGAACCACGCCATACTTCGCGGCTTCGCGATTGAACTGCCGGCGCATCTTGCGTTCGTAGCGCTCAGCCTTGCGCTCGAACTTGCGCGCCCAACTCGATTCGTCGTGGCGATTCATGTGGTCGCGGATGTCGCGGTCGATGCGGCTCTTCAAGTCTTGCGCGAATTGCTCCGCGCGAGTGGTTCGCCGCTGCCATCTTTGACCCTGCCAATCGACCCAGCGATGTTTGCGGATCTTCATCACGGCGAAGACGATCAAAACGATGAATAGTACTCCGAACATCTTGCCTCTCGAGGCGCCGAAGCGTCGGTTCCTCTATGATGACCTAGTACAGCGGCCCGACCCCTATCAAACCAGCCCTCGCTCACCAATGACTGCATAGAGCAAGCGCGATGCCGATGTTTAGGCCTGATTAAGCCCTCGAAATCTTAAGCCTTTCGCTTGACGCCGGTGCTTCTATGCAGCTTGGCGCAGGCGCACCACTGCAGTAAAGCCACTGCGGTCGCCGAAGACGCGTCTCGGCAGGTTCTGGGTTGGATTATCCCCCGTGTTTCCGCGGATTTCCTTGACTTCGTTCATCGAGCCGCTAAGTTCAGGGTGACGGCATCATGGCGCCGTCCCTGGGGAATCGCGATGACCCAGTACTGGCCGTTCTCCGGATTAGTTCGCTATACCTCGCTGCGCGAGCGGCTGATCGTGTCACTCGACATGACTAACCGGCGGGATGCGCTGCGCCTGGTCGAGCGCATCGGACAGCTCGTCGGGATGTTCCGCGTCGGGCGCAATCTTTACTTGGGAGGCGGGCCCGAACTCGTGCGCGAGATTCGAAAGCGCGGCGGCGAGGTCTTTCTCGATCTCAAATTTCACGACAGTCCGCGCAATCTGACGCGGGCCGCCGTCGAAGCCACGCGGCTCGGCGTGCGGATGTTCGATATCCAACCGAACGGATGCGGCGAGGCGCTCGCGCGCACGCGCAACGAGGTCGCGCGCGTCTGCCGCGCCGAAGGACTCCGACGGCCTCATATCTTAGCCGTCGCGATGCTCGCCGGGTTGAGCACCGCGAATGCGCACGCGGAATGCTCCGATCGGGTGCTCGATATTGCGCGGCAGGCGGCGAATGGCGGTCTCGATGGCGTCCTCACCGCGGCGCGCGAAGTCAGCCAGGTTCGAGCGTCCTGCGGCCGCCGTTTCATTATCGTGGCGTCGGGTGTCCGGCTTCACGAGGGGCCAGGATCCGCGGCCGCGGGAGCCGCTGCCGACGCGATTCGCGTGGGCGCCGATTATCTCGTGGTTGGCAGTCCGATCTGGCGCGCCGCGGAACCCATGCGCGCCATTCGTGAGATCACCGCGGACATTGAGCGCGGCCTCCGCGCGAATCTCCGGCCGCCGATAGAAGTCCTCGGCGTCCGTCCGCTATAAGATTCTGGTAATGCGTTCCAGAAATGCGTGACGCAGTCGTCCTCAAGAAAGCAGTGAAGAACTATTGAGCATAGGTGCCGGATCTGCCCGGATGCGTTGCGACCGGCATAACCGTAAAGGAAATTCAGCGAGAAATCTGAACGGCATTCGTTTTTCATCTGCATGGTCGGCGCGCCGACCGAGTGTCTTTTCCAGGTCCTTCGGCGCGCTGCGAATACGTCGCGGCGTAGTCATTGTCGCGCCTCGATACGGCGTCCGCCCGCAGTAGCGATTCTCTATCATTTAGATCGTGATTGTCGGACTTCAGCTAGCCGACGATTTGTCACGGCCGCCCGGGGTCACTACCATGCAACGCGTGATTTCTGGAGATCCTCTGCGTGCTTGAAATTCTCGCGGGCTTGTTTGCCCTCTCGATCAGCGCTGGATTTGTCGGCGCGCTTTCGGGTCTCGGCGGCGGCGTGTTCATCGTGCCGGCGCTCGTTATCGTCGCGCACATGCCGATGCGGATCGCAGTCGGCGCCAGCCTGATTTCCGTGGTGGCGACCAGCGCCGGGGCGAGCGTCGCCTTCGTGCGCGACGGCTGGACCAATCTGAAAGTTGCAATGGCGCTCGAGTGCGCAACCGTGACCGGCGCGGTAACTGGCGCGTATCTCGCAGGCGTCGTGCCAGTGGTCGTGCTCGAGCTCCTGTTTGCCGCAATGATGCTGCAATCGGCGTATTTTTCGCTGCGGAAAAAGGGCGACGACATCCTCTCGAAGGGTGACGCGCTGGCTGAGCGGCTCGACATGTTCGGTGAGATTCCCGACGACATGGGGCAGATGCGGCATTACGAGGTGATCCGGGTTCCGCAGGGTGGGCTTCTGATGGTAGTCGCAGGCCTGATGTCGGGCCTGCTCGGCATCGGTTCGGGTGCGCTCAAAGTGATAGCGATGGACTACATCATGCACATCCCGCTCAAGGTCTCGAGCGCGACCAGCAACTTCATGATTGGCGTGACTGCGGGCGCGGGTGCGCTGGTGTTTCTTGCGCGCGGCGACGTATCGACGACCCTCGCGGCGCCGGTGGCTCTGGGGGTCACCGCGGGCGCACTCAGCGGGAGCCGATTGCTGCCGAAAATTCGGGTCGAGTCGCTCCGCATCGTGTTCGTTTTGATCCTTGTACTGATCGCGCTTGAGATGGGCTGGCGCGCAATCACGGGAATCTGAAAGCGTGTCGAAGGCCGACGAAGACAGAATTCTCCGCGTGTGGACGCCGCTCCTGCTCCGCACCATCCTGATTGCCGCGATCAGCGTAATGGCGATTGGCCTGCTGCTGGCCTATACCTACGCACCGGGCTACTACGTGTTGCGCTATCGGGCGGTGCAGCACAATCAGCTGATCGGCAAGGAGAAGTTCGTCGGCCTCGTCGATCGCGTCCTTTCCGGGCAGCCGCACGCCGTGCTCACGATCGGGCTCTTCGTGCTGACTCTCGTCCCGCTGGCGCGCGTCGCCTTCTGTTTCCTCTTCTTCATCAAGGAGCGCGATTGGACCTACGTGATGCTAACGGCCTACGTGCTGATCGGTTTGATTGTCGGCGTCGTCATCGGGCGTGTAGGCTAACTTCGGAGGTCAGGTGGCATGGAGATTCGCGGCAAGGTCGGAGTAATCACGGGCGGCGGTTCAGGTATCGGCCGCGCCGTTTCGGAGCGCCTGGCACACGACGGCGCATCGATCGTCGTCGCCGACATCGATGACAAGGGCGGCGCTGAGACGGTAAAAATGATTGAGAGCGCAGGCGGCAAGGCCGCCTTCGTCCACGCCAACGTGACCGCGATTGGCGACGTGCGACGGATGCTCGACACAGCGCTCGCGCGCTTCGGCCGCCTCGATATCGTGCACAACAATGCGGGAATTGGCGTCGGCGCGCCGGGATTTCCCGATGCGCCGCCGGAGCGATGGCATCTGGTGGTCGAGATTGATCTGCAAGCCGTGATTCTCGGCACGGGCCTCGCCGCGCCGATCATGCAGAAGCAGGGTGGCGGTGTGATCATCAATACCGCGTCGATGGCCGGACTCTATCCCCATCGCCAGGACGCCGTCTATGGCGCGGCCAAGGGCGGAGTGGTGAACTTCACGCACTCGCTCGCGAGTTGGTCCGCCGAGCGCAATATTCGTGTCAATTGCGTGTGCCCCGGAATCGTCGACACGCCAATGGTTCGGCGCGGGCTTGAGGCGGCGACGAAGTTGGGCATCAAGAGCTGGATGCCGGCGAAGATAATTCAGCCCCAGGAAATCGCCGACGCAGTTGCCCTCCTGGTACGTGACGACTCACTTTTTGGATGCTCGCTCGAGGTGCGACCGAGCGGACGTCAGATCGTTGAGCCGCGTCCCGCTCCCGGTTCACGCAAGCAGTCGTAAAAGCAGACTCTCAGTGCAGCAGAGCCGCGCCGCGTTCCGCGGGCTCGGCCGCCACGAGCTTTCCGATCGTCGGCCATGAGTGCAGCTCGGGAAGCGCCTCGCGCCCAATCAATTCGATCGCGCGCATGATGCGCTCGTGCGAGATTGCGCCGTACTGGAGAAAGAACAGCACCTGGTCCGCGCCGATTTCGTGGTAACGGCGCGCGACGCGGACCGCCTCGTCGGCGCCGCCGATGGCGATCAGGTCGCCCTCCTTCAGGAACTCATAGTAGTCGCGATCGATCTGCTCAGGATCGTAGCGCGCGGCGGTGTTGAGGTAGCGGTAGGATTCTTCGCTCGCTGCCGCACGCGAAATCGACGACACCAGCTCGTAGCCTCGGCGCACGTACCATATGACGGCATCACGTGCGACTTCCTCGGTCTCGTGCACATCGTCGCCAAATAGCCCCATGACGTTCATCGAGACCTGGCTATTGATCGTCTGGCCCACGGGTCGCGCACGTGTGATTCCGTCGCGATAGATTTCGACTCGCTTGTTTACTTCCGGCAATTCGACGCCGAGCGTGAAGCACAGCACGCCCAGTCCGCGATCCGCGGCCACGGCAAATGTGTCCGGATTGGTGGCCGCAACCCACATCGGTGGATGCGGCTTCTGGAGCGGCTTCGGAACGATCGAGAGTGGAGGCTCTACCGTCCAGTACTTGCCGTGGTGGCTGAACGGATCTTCTCGCCACATCCGCGGGATCATCTCGACCGCCTCGGCCCAGCGCGGGCGCGTGTCCGCCGGGCTTACGCGAAAACCGCGCAGCTCGTCCATCGTGGTCGCCCGTCCGGTGCCGAACTCGACGCGTCCATTCGACATAATATCGAGCACGGCAATCCGCTCTGCCACGCGCACGGGATGATTGAACGGCAACACCACAACGCCATGGCCGAGCCGAATTCGGCGCGTGCGCTGGCTCACGCAGGCGAGAAAAACCTCGGGCGCCGAGCAGTACGAAAATTCGTTCAGGAAGTGATGCTCGACGGTCCAGACCGAGTCGAAGCCGAGCCGATCGGCGAGCTCGATCTGCTCCATCGTTTGCCAGAAGACGCGGTATTCGTGGTCGGCCGCGTGCGGCTTGACCGATTCAATCTCGTAGATCAGCCCCGCTTTCATTTTTCCGATCCCCACAGGCGCAACAACTCGCGCCCCTGCCGTCGAAACGAACGCTTGAGATCGAAACGTGGCCCGTGCAGGT
The DNA here is from genome assembly GCA_030038355.1 of Candidatus Binataceae bacterium. Taxonomy (GTDB): domain Bacteria; phylum Desulfobacterota; class Binatia; order Binatales; family Binataceae; genus JASHPB01. The sequence continues at coordinate 172,209 of JASHPB010000273.1, read as the reverse complement.
ACCATAGCAACTGCAGGCCGATCATGCTCGCCCAGATCTGGGTCGATGCCCACTCGACATCGAGCTCGCGGTCGAGCGCGCCGAGGTTCTGCCCGCGCGCCACGACCTGACGCAGATTCTCGAACTGCGCGTTATTCGCGCGGCGCATCGCGCGCAGCACGCGCGGCGAGATCCGGTGAGACTCGAGCGTGATGATCATCAGGAGACGCGACACCCACGGATTTTTCTCGTTGAGCAGCGCGGAGATATTGAAGAGTTCCATGAACTCGGTGCGGAACTCGTCGATCGTGGTCGCCTTCCTGAGTTGAACGATCGCGTCGCTCCACTCGCGGAGTACGCGGTCGGCGACCGCGAGGAAGAACTGCTCTTTGTCGGCGAAATGCCAGTAGAGCGCGCCCTTGGTAACGCCCGCCGCGCGCGCGATCCGCGCGAGCGACGTGCCGCGGTAACCGTACGATGCGAACAGATCCATCGCGGTCGTGATCAGGACCTGATCGAGCGTACCTCTCCGTCGCGGCACTGAGGAAACCCGTGTCGCCTGCTTTCGTGCTTTGGGGATCATTGAACGACCGGTATGCTGAGGCAGATCGGCTACGAGGTCAAGGGTAGGCCGACTTTGGCCGTTGCGCACGCCGCGTCACGGAGCACGAGGCGCTATGTGATGCTAGAGAGGGTAACTCTAGTTGGGGTCAGAAGGATCGCCGATGCCTCGCATATTGCGCTCGAGACACCATTTGTCGATCACCTCGGCGTTAAATCGCCAGTCGGTCCCAATTCGGAATCCCGGCAATTCACCTCGCCTGAGCAACTTGTAGATGGTCGAAGGATGGACCCTCAAATATTCGGAGAGCTCCTTGACTGTCATCACCCGAGGCAGGCTGTACTTGCTGTCGCTAGCCATGTTTTCTCCAGTTCCGGCTCGCCTATACTGCCTAACACGCAACCAGTTAATCTGGTTGCTTTGTCCCCCGACGACGCCAACCTTTATCTATTGCTTGCTTTTACCACCAATACAAGTCTCAAAAAGGACTTCACGCGTCAAGAGGCGCCAAATGCAATGGCATCCAGATTATATTAGCAAAACGGACATCAATATTACGAAATAATAACACCAGCAGGTCAAGGCTCTGCTACCTTATTTTTTTCAAGTCAGAAAAGGCGACAATGTTCGGTACGGAGACAAAGATATGCGCCACAAAACTATATTCTCATTAAGCGCTCTGCCTATCATCCTCTTGTATCTGGCGCTTTTTGGTTCGAGTTCATACGCACAGAGTAGTTTTAGATTGACAAGCAATGCTTTCACGGCAGGAAATACGATTCCAGTCGCGAATAGTTGCAGCGGCAACAATGACTCGCCTGCTCTTTCATGGAGCGGCGCTCCCGCGGGTACTAAATCTTTCGTGCTAATCCTCAGTGATCCCGACGCTCCTCGCGGGACTTTCTTTCACTGGATCGCTTACGACATCCCGGGTTCGGCAACCTCGCTCGCGGCGGGCGTGCCGCACGTCGACGAAATTCCTGGCGGTGGCGAACAAGGCATGAACAGTGCCGCAAAGATCGGTTACCTGGGACCGTGTCCGCCTCCAGGCAAAGTTCACCATTACCACTTCACGCTGTACGCGTTGAACTCGACGATCAACCTTCCCAAAGGTGCGAGCCTGATCGCGGTGAAATCGGCGATGGAAGTTCACGTGATCGGGCAAGTCGAGTTGGTCGGTACCTTCAGTCGATGAATGCGCGTTACGTTGGGGCAGTAATCATATGAGCAAGACTGTTCGAATCATCGGCGCGGTCATCATAGTCGTGGTCTTGGGCTTCGCCGGATGGCGCTATTATCAGGCACATCGAGCGCGCGAGGCCGGTATCATCGCGGAAAATATTACCCATGATGGCGATGTCTGGACCGCCGACATGACCGCCCGCGTGACCGCGCCCGAGGAAACCGTCTACAACGCGATTCGCGACGTCCAGAACACCCGCTCCGATCAGGTCAAGGCGGTCCGAATTGTATCGGATTCGGGCAATACCAAGGTCGTTGAGATGGATCTCAACGGCCCTGGCGGCCAACCGATCACCACCCGACTCCAGTTCGATTACGATCCCGCGAATCATCGCATCACCTATCACACGCTCGACAACCCGATAATCAACACTGAAGCCGAGTACACCCTCGATGACGAGGGCGGCAGCACGCTTATCACGCTCCACGAGACGACCAAGTTCTCGCAGTCGCTGCCAGTACCGGACGGCGTCATCAAGGATGTCATCCGCGGCATTTTCGTCTCGCAGCTCGAGGGGCTGAAGCGAACGCTGCACGTCGACACGGCGGACAAGACGAACGAGGACGATTCAGGCTTCTGATTCGCTCGAGCGTGCGTATCGCCATGAGCGAGGTCGATGAACATTTCCGGCGCGGCGTCGAGCTCTTCAACCGCGGCGACTTCTTCGAAGCACACGAGGAAATGGAAGAGGCGATGAACCTGCTCGAGGACGAGAGCGCCGACTGGGATTTCTTCCTGGGCCTGCTGCGGGCAGCGGTCGCGCACCACAAGCTCTCGCAGCAGCAAACGAGGAGCGCGATTTTGCACCTCGGCGCCGCGCTCAAGTTCCTGACGCCGTTTCCCGATCGTCATCGCGGGCTCAAGCTGCGCGAATTCCGGAGTGCGTTAAGCGCACAATTGGCGCGGCTGCAGGCGAGAGCCGATGATGCCGCGGAGTCCGCGCCGCCGCGCCTCGAATTCGACGCAGTCCGCTCCCGGAGCGGTCCTCACCAATGACGGCACTACGCGCCGAATTTGCCCTTTCGGCGGCAACGCTCAAAGGATGCCCGCGGTGGAGTCGCGCCGAAGTCGCGCTCGCCGGCCGCTCCAACGTCGGCAAGAGTTCCCTCTTGAACGCGCTCGCGGCACGGAACGAACTCGCGCGCACCTCGAAGACTCCTGGCCGTACCCGGCTCATCAACCTCTTCACAGTTGGCGAGTCACTCGCACTCGCCGATCTTCCCGGCTACGGGTACGCAAAGATGTCGCGTGAGGAGGCAACGCAGATCGCGGCGATGATGCGCGACTACCTCATTAATCGCAAAAACCTGGCGGCAATTGTCCTCTTGATCGACTCGCGCCGCGGCCCGACCGACGACGAACTGGATCTCGCATCGATGGCGCGCCAGCGCGATCTCAATCTGATTGTCGCCGCCACCAAGGCCGACAAACTTCGCCGCTCCGAGCGCGCCGCCGCGATTCGACAATTCGCTCCCCTTCGCGTCGCACCGATTCTTTGCTCGGCGCACGACGGTGAAGGAATTGAAGAGCTCCGACTCAAGATTCTCGCGCATAGCGGCGATAGTCTTCCTGCGCGACGAAAATCGGCGGTCCAATCGAGGTGAACCCCGAGGTCAGCGTGATCATTCCTGCCTTCAATCGCGCTGCGATGCTCCGCGAGGCGGTCCAGTCCGTGCTCGCGCAGACTCAGGCGGCGTTCGAGTTGATCGTTATCGATGACGGCTCGAGCGACGACACGCCGGCGATGCTGGATAGTCTTTGCCGCCGGCATTCCAACCTTCGATTCGAATCGATCTCTCATCGCGGCGTTGCGGCGGCGCGAAATCGAGGCATCGCGCGCGCGCAAGCGCCGTTCATCGCGTTTCTCGATTCCGACGACCTCTGGCATCGCGAGAAGCTCACGCGCCAGCTCAATTTCATGCAGGGTAGTCCATCACTCTGGATTTCGCAGTGCCAGGAGATTTGGATTCGAGGTGGTCGTCGCGTTAATCCCGGCCGCCGACATGTGAAGCGCGGCGGCGATTTGTTCATCGAATCGCTCCGCACCTGTCTGGTCAGCGCTTCCGCTGTGATCATGCGAACCGCTTTGTTTCGCACGCTCGGCGGTTTCGACGAATCGATGCTCGCCGCTGAGGATTACGATCTATGGCTCAGGATCATGCTCGAAGGTGAAGTCGGTCTGCTCGACGAATGCCTGCTCACACGGCGCGGCGGCCGCGCCGATCAGCTTTCAGCATCGACGCCCGCGATCGATCGCTTTCGAATATTCGCCCTGATGAAGCTACTTACGTCTGATCGTTTGAACGGCAGGCGACGGATCGCGGTCGCCGAGGTGTTCATAGAGAAGTGCAAAATCTATTCTGCGGGACTCAGACGCCGCGGTCGAATCGCCGATGCCGAGTTCTACGAAGGCGCTGCCCGCCTCGCCGCGAACGAGTGGCGCGAGGGGCCAACTCGTGGCGCGACGGGCGCGCGCGACCAAATGCGCTCGCGGCTGGCCAGCGGACGCGACGCACCGACATGACGATTAACGCAACCGACGCCGCGATTCGCGCCCTCGCGGCCGAGAAACGACTGCCTCAGGTTCATCTCGAACGTTGGCTCGCGATGGATGCCGATTCGAGCTCGGCACTGATCAGCATCGCGCATACGCTCAAGCTCCGCACCGGCCAACTGGCAACTGCGATCGAACTGCTGGATGAAATCGCGGTGCGCGAGAAGACCTCCGCCGCGCGTGTCCTCGGCGGCCCTCGTGCGCGCGCGATCGTTGACGGCGGCGGCTCAGCGCCTGAGCGTGCGCGGGCGATGCTCGAGCATCTGCGCTTGATTCGTTTCCCCGAGCTTGTCCGCACGCGCGCGGCGCTCGACGCCGATATCAAAGCACTGAACCTGCCAGGTGGAGCTCAGGTGGTCTTGCCGAGCGAACTCGCCTCTGATGAGGTTACGGTCACGCTCAGGTTCCGAAACGCCGGCGAGTTCGAGCGCATGCTCGCGCGCCTGAACGATGCGAAGCTGGGGATCTCCGCGATTCTTGATAAGCTGGGCGGGAAGGAATGAATTTCGACCTCGACGAAATCTTGATTGAACGCGAATCGCGCGAGTCGGCGCTCGCGACACGCATCGGCGGCGCGCTCGGCGATCATATTCCGGTCATTGAAGTCGACGATGCGCGCGCGGCAGCGCGACCGCGCCCGGGCGACCGCGATCCATTTGGCGCCGGCAAGCGGCGCATGCTGATCGTGCGCCGCAAGAGCCCGTTCCTGATGGCGTGTCCCGCTGGCTCATCGCGCTTTGCGTGCTGCGGATACCTGGTGCTCACGATCGCGTCGAACTGCCCGATGGACTGCAGCTATTGCTTCCTGCAGGAATACCTGGCGGACAATCCCGTCTTCCAGATCTTCAGCAACTACACCGACGCACTCGACGAAGTCGATCGCATGATTGCGAGCGCGCCCGGCCGCAGCTTTCGTGTCGGCACTGGCGAGCTGGCCGATTCGCTTGCGTTCGATTCGATAACCGCGATGAGCCACGACCTCGTTGAGTATTTTTCGGCGCGACCGAACTTGACTCTCGAACTAAAGACCAAGACCGACGAGGTCGACACCCTGCTGGCGCTCGACCCGCGCGGCCGCGTACTCGTATCGTGGTCACTCTCGCCCGAGGCTGTCTTCCTAAGCTCAGAGCATCGCAGCGCGGCGCCCGCCGCTCGAATCGCCGCCGCGCGGCGCGTGCTCGAAGCGGGCTACCGCGTCGCATTTCATTTCGATCCGATCATCGCGTATCCAAGCGCCGCGCGGGATTATTTGGAATTGATCGACACACTGCTCGATTCGATTCCGGCGAAAGATATCTCGTTCGTCAGCATGGGCGGACTTCGCATGACGCCGACGCTTAAGTCGGCCGCGCGCCGGCGCCATCCCGACGATGCGATGCTCTGTGGCGAAGACGTCCTCGCGCCCGACGGACGGTATCGATCGTTCGCGCCGCTGCGGCTTCGCCTTTATCGCCAGCTCGCGGCAAAATTTCGAAAAGCGGGAGCTGAAATCCCCTCCTACCTCTGCATGGAAGTGCCGAGCGTGCATGAGAAGGTGTTTGGCGCGACACCGCCCCGACCGGCGACAATCGGCGAACGTCTCGCTACCATCTGAATGCTCGACGATGACTCAGCGCAGCGAATCGCCGCTTCAACGCCGCACAAATCGAAACGGCCGCGCTGTTCACGAGGTGAGCAACGGGCGCGTAAGGCGAAGTTATCTCGAAACTCCGCGCGCGCGGCCGATCGGCGTGTTCGACTCCGGTATCGGCGGCCTCACGGTGCTGAAGGCCCTCATCGAGGCGCTGGCGAACGAGGACTTTATATACCTGGGCGACACAGCCCGCCTCCCGTACGGCACCAAGACGCCCGAGGTCATCAAGCGCTACTCGAAGGAGAACACCGAGTTTCTATTGGCCAAGGGTATCAAGATGCTGGTGATCGCGTGCAACACCTCGAGCGCGGTCGCGTTGGAATCGATCGCCGAGCGCACGATGGTGCCCGTGATCGGCGTGATCGAGCCGGGCGCGCGCGCGGCCGTCAAGGCCTCGCGCAGCGGCAAGATCGGCGTGATCGGAACCGAGGCGACGATTGCCTCAGGCGCCTACACGCGCGCCATCCAGGCAATCAGGCCCGATGCGGAGATCTACACGCGCGCCTGCCCGCTGCTCGTGCCGCTCGCGGAGGAGGGATGGACCGACAATCAGGTGGCGGAGCTGACCGTTGAGCACTATCTCGAGAGCCTGAAGCAGAGCGGAATCGACACCCTGCTCCTCGGATGCACGCACTATCCGCTCTTGACCGCGATGTTTAGTCGCGTGCTGGGTTCGCGGGTCAAAATCGTGGACTCGGCGCGCGCGACGGCCGCCGAGGTTCGCGCGCGGTTGGCCGCGCTTCATCTTGCGACGCGCAACACCTGCGGGCGTCAGAGCTTTTTCGTGACCGAGACACCCGATCGATTCGTGCGCGTCGGGCGCCGTTTTCTCGGCCCGCAGGTGGAATCCGCGGTGCGCATCGAGCGCTAGGAAGTCCTCTCTCGCTTCGATTCGATTCGGGGTAAAATAAAGGATTAAAATTTAATCTGACATGCGACGAATCCGCCCGTGAATTGGCGGCGAGCGCGGGGACCTGTTCTGATATGGCCTCATCCTTTTCGACAGTTGCGCGGAAAATCTTCGGCTCGAAGAACGACCGCGATGTGAAACGGCTGCGCTACCAGGTCGACGAGATCAATCGTCTCGAGGATGAGATCTCCAAGGAGACCGACGATCAACTGCGCGCGCGGATCGCTGAGTGGAAGGCGAAGGTCAGCGCGATCGAGGATCGCGAAGAACGCGAAGACGCGATGCTCGATGTCCAGTCGGAGATCTTCGCCGTGGTGCGTGAGGCGGCCAAGCGTACCCTCGGCCAGCGCCACTTCGACGTCCAGCTAATCGGCGGAATGGTGCTGCACTCGGGCAAGATCGCCGAGATGAAGACCGGCGAAGGCAAGACCCTGGTCGCGACCCTCCCGGCCGTGCTCAACGCGCTCACGGGGCGCGGCGTGCACGTGGTTACCGTCAACGACTACCTCGCCCGGCGCGACTCCGAGTGGATGGGTCGCGTGTACAACTTCCTGGGCCTGAGCGTCGGCGTGATCGTGCACGGCCTCACCGACCAGCAGCGCAAGGTCGCCTACAACTCCGATATCACCTACGGCCAGAACAACGAGTTCGGCTTCGACTACCTCCGCGACAACATGAAGTTCAATCTCGAGGACTACGTTCAGCGCGAGCATAACTTCGCGATCGTGGACGAAGTCGACTCGATCCTGATCGATGAAGCCCGCACCCCGCTGATTATCTCGGGCGCCTCCGAGGAATCGACCGACACCTACTACGTTGTCGACCGCGTGATGCCGCGGCTCAAGAACGAAGAACACTACACGATCGACGAGAAGATGAAGACGGTCTCGCTCACCGAAGACGGCGTGACGCGCGTCGAGCAACTGCTCGGAATAGACAACCTCTACGATCCGCGCAACATCCTGCTGCTGCATCACTGCAACCAGGCGCTGCGCGCGCACTCGCTCTACAAACGCGACGTCGATTACGTCGTCAAGGAAGGTGAGGTCATTATCGTTGACGAGTTCACGGGGCGCCTGATGCCCGGGCGTCGATGGAGCGACGGACTGCACCAGGCGGTCGAGGCGAAAGAGAACGTCAAGATCGAGTCCGAGAACCAGACTCTCGCGACCATCACCTTCCAGAACTACTTCCGCATGTACAAGAAGCTCGCCGGTATGACGGGGACGGCGGATACCGAGTCGGTAGAGTTCAAGGAAATCTACAACCTCGACGTGGTCGTGATTCCGACCAACATGCCGATGATCCGGGTCGACAATCACGACGTCGTGTTCAAGACCGAGAGCGAAAAGTTCGACGCCGTGATCGAGGAGATCAAGGATTGCCACGAGCGTGGCCAGCCGGTCCTCGTCGGCACCGTGTCGATCGAAAAGTCCGAGCGCGTGGCGGACAAGCTCAAGGGCACCAGCGTCAAGTTCCACGTGCTGAATGCCAAGAACCACGAGCGCGAGGCCGAGATCGTCGCACAGGCCGGCCGCTTCGGCGCGGTCACGATCTCCACCAACATGGCGGGCCGCGGCACCGATATCGTGCTCGGCGGTAACGCCGAGTTCATGGCCGCCGCTGAAGCCGGCACCAAGGATCCCGCCGAACCGAACTTTCAGGCCGCGCTTACGAAGTTCAAGGAGCAGTGCGCGAATGAGCGCGAGCAGGTGCTCGAGGCCGGCGGCCTGCATATCCTCGGCACCGAGCGCCACGAATCGCGCCGCATCGATAATCAGCTTCGCGGCCGATCGGGCCGCCAGGGCGATCCCGGCTCGTCGCGATTCTACATGTCGCTCGAGGATGATTTGCTCCGCATCTTCGGCGCCGACCGCCTGAAGGGCCTGATGGGCCGCATCGGCATGGAAGATGGCGTCCCGATCGAGCATCGATGGATCTCGCGCGCCATCGAGAACGCGCAGAAGAAGGTCGAAGCCCACAACTTCGATATCCGCAAGCATCTCCTCGAGTACGACGACGTCATGAACAAGCAGCGCGAGGTGGTTTACCATCGCCGCCGCGAGCTGCTCGGCGGCGCGTCGCTCAAGGAGGACGTGCTCGACATGTGCGACGCGCTGGTCGAGGAAATCGCGACGGCGCACGGCGACGCCGAAGTCGATCCGCGCGAATGGGATTGGAAGGCTATCGACGACGCCTTCTTCCAGCAGTTCAAGTTCCGGCCCGCCTTCACCGTTAACGACGGTCCCGAAGGAACTTCGGTCAACTCCGCCGCCGATCTGACCGAGGTCGCAATCGAACGCGTGCACAAGCTCTACGACCAGCGTGAGACCGAGTTCACCGAGCCGGTTATGCGCCAGATCGAAAAGGTCATCATGTTGCAGACGCTCGATTCGCTGTGGAAAGACCATCTGCTCGCGATGGATCATCTGAAGGAGGGCATCGGGCTGCGCGGCTATGCGCAACAGAATCCGCTCGTCGAATATCAAAAGGAAGGCTTCTCGATGTTCGAGGAGCTGATGGCGACGATGCAGCGCGACGTGGTCGAGAAGGCCTTCTCTGTCCAGGTGCGGCGCGAACAGGACGTCGAGCAGATTCAGCAGCAGCCCAAGCCGCAGCGCGTCGTGATGAGCCACGGCGGCGAGACGCAAACCTCGCAGCCGGAGCCGGCCAAGCGCGAGGCGGACAAGGTCGGGCGCAACGATCCGTGTCCGTGCGGATCGGGCAAGAAATACAAACGCTGCCACGGGAAATAACCTAGGCGGTGAGGCGCCGTGAGTGGCACGCCCGATGAGCTCGGCCGGCTTTTCCGAATCTCTCTGATCTGAAAATTTCGTTCTTCGCTCGCTGAGCAGATCCGGCAGAGGAGGTCAGAAGAGTTCAAGCGAGCGTTGCGCCGTTTGCTCTCACGGCTCTCGCGCGTATAGTCGGCGCTCGGAGGTTTCCCGACGATGCCCGTTGAACTCGCGCCCACCCGCGTGCGCGGCTTTCGCTTCTCCGGCGTCAGCGCCGGACTCAAGACCAGGGAAGGCGCGCTCGATCTCGGATTGATCGTCGCCGACCGGCCCGCATCCGCCGCGGCGGTGTTCAGCGCCAACATGGTAAAAGCCGCGCCCGTCTACGTCACCAGGGATCGCGTCCGCGCGGGTGTTCTACAAGCCGTCGTCGCCAATTCGGGATGCGCCAACAGCTTCACCGGAAGGCCCGGGATGAAGCTCGCGATCGATTCCTGCGCGGCAGTCGCCGCACTAATCGGATGCCGCCCTGAGCTGGTCGTGCCCTCTTCGACCGGCGTGATTGGTCATCTCTATGACTTCCAGAAATTCGTAAGCGGCGCGGCGAGAGCAAAGGACGAACTGAACGAACATGGCCTCGGCGATTTCGCGCGCGCGATCATGACCACAGACACGCGGCCAAAAAGCGCCTCGACCACGCTCCGCCTCGGCGGCGCGAGCGTTACGATTGCTGGCGCGGTCAAAGGCGTCGGCATGATCTCACCGAAGATGGCGACCATGCTCGGCTATATCACGACCGATGCCGCCGTCCCGGCGCCGCAGCTTCGTCGCTCTCTCAAAGCGGCACTGCCTGCGAGCTTCAACGCGATCACGGTCGATGGCGATATGTCCACCAATGACACGGTGATGGTGATGGCGAGCGGTGCGGCGGGGAACGGCAAACTCTCCAGGCGCGACGCCCAGTCATTCGATCGCGCGCTGCGCGAGGTTTCCGAGGCACTCGCCCGCGAGCTGGTGCGTGACGGCGAAGGCGCGACCAAGCTCGTGACCGTAGAAGTTCGCGGTGCGCGAACTGCCACCGATGCCGAACGCGCGGCGCGGCAAATCTCCAACTCGCCGCTCGTGAAAACCGCATTCTTCGGCAGCGACCCCAACGTCGGCCGTATCCTCATGGCGGCTGGATCGTCGGGCGCCTACGTCGAATCGCAACGCCTGATGCTCTGGATCGGCGGAGTCAAAGTTGCCGCGAACGGCCGGCTCCTGACCGAAGCTCTCGCGCAAGCGGGCAACAAGATGCGGGAGCGAGAATTCAACCTGCTGCTAGATTTGAAGCTCGGCAAGGCCGCGGCGAAAATTCTCACCTGCGATCTCAGCTACGACTACGTAAAGATCAATGCCGAATATACGACCTGATGCGCGGTTGCGCGCCGTCGCGCGCCCTCAATAGAATTCCGCGCGAGAGCGGAGGTAACCGACGTGGCAAATTTTGTCAAAGTCGCGAGCGTCGCCGACGTTCCTGCCGGTAGCGGCAAAGTATGCGACGCAGCGGGCAAGCAGATCGCACTTTTCAACGCGGGCGGCAAGTTCTACGCAATCGACAACACCTGCAAGCATCGCGGCGGCCCGCTCGGCGAAGGTGAGCTCGATGGCACGACTGTCATCTGCCCGTGGCACGGGTGGGAATACGACGTCACCACGGGCGCCAACCTCGACGACCCTAACGTCAAGCTCGGCTGCTATCCCGTCAAGGTCGAAGGCAACGACCTAATGGTCGAAGTCTAGCGAGCAAACTTGTTAGCGGGGCGACGAGAGTCACTCCGAGCGCTGGCCGAGGAATCCACCACAACCAGGAAGAGCAGGCGGGGACGTCCGCCGCCGCTCAGAAAAAAGGATTGGCCCTCCCGTTGTGGTGGCGCGCTCTCGCCCGCCTTATCTAGCTTCACGACGAAATCAGTTTTAGTCACTACGACCTATTTTCTTGTCATCCTAGCGCAGCGAGTCTGCGAGCGAAGTCGAGGGATCTCGCTGCCGCCAAGGGACCGGTACCGCATCGCGCGCGATGTGCTTTGCTTTTCTCACAATGAAGGGAAACTACGCGCCCGCCTTCCGCTACCGGCCGACGCGTCAAACGCGCCGCCTATCCGAGACCCTCGACTTGGGCAGCCTTCGCTCGGGGTGATAGAGCAGGAAGCTCGCTCGATGAGATGGCGATTCTTTTGCGCGGCGCTCGAAATGACAAACTTGCAGTCGGCTGACTTGACGGATTCGATTGTCTGTACAAGCGCTTAGCGCGCCGCGAAGAGGCGGCCCGCGAAGTAGGTCGCTGCTCCCGCCGCGATTCCAGTCAGCATGCTCTCGAGCCCGCTCCGCCACCATCGCCGCGCCGTGATGATGGTCTTGAGCGCTCCCACCGCGAACAAGACCAACACCGTGATGATCGCGGACGCGATAAGCCCCTCAGCCGGCGCAATCCAGAGATACGGTCCTACCGGCACTGCCGCCCCCGCGAGATAGGCCAACCCGACCATCAGCGCGGATTTGATCGGCGATTCGAACGAGCTTTCGTTGAAGCCGAGCTCCTCGCGCATCATCACGTTGCTCCAGCGCTCGGGCTCGCCCGTGATGTGCTTGACGATGTCGTCGAGGAGCTTGCCGGTAAAGCCCTTGGCCGCGTAAATCTCGCGGATTTCGTCGCGCTCGCGGTCGGGGAATTTTTCGATTTCGTCACGCTCGCGAGCGATCTCGCTCATGTAGAACTCGATCTGCGAGCGCGCGGAGATGAAGGCCGCAAGGCCCATCGAGACCGCGCCGCCGAGCATCTCCGCGAGTCCCGCCATCACCGCGATATTGCCGGTGGTGAACGCGCCTGCCACTCCCGAGGTGACCGCAAACGAGGCCACCAGGCCGTCGTTGAGGCCGAGCATCAGGTCGCGCACCCAGGTTCCGCCCGCGGCGTGAACTTTCTCGGTGTGGTGGTCGTATTCGCGTTGGCGAATCGCAAGAGCCATCGAGATCACCCGTCCAGATTGCCGAGCTCGCGAGAGCGGATTCGCTCAGCGCCTCACCCCGCTCTGATCGCTAAGAGTCTGATGCCGGCGGCGGCGCCGAGTCTCGATCCGATCGCGCAGCACGAGAATTTCGTTGACGATTCGCCGCGCCTCGCGCCGCTCGGGCCGACCGCCAAGATAAGTGTATAAAAAATCCAACCGCGAAGCGCGGCACATAAAGCGGCCGATACTGCGATCGAGATGCACGAGATTGACGAGCCGCTGACGCTCGGGAACCGTGCCGCTTTGACGAAAATCTTCGAGGTCGATGAGGTAAACCTTGAAGCCGCCGGCGCCGTCGTCAGCGACCATGATGTTGGTCTCCTGCAGATCGCGCGTGTAGATGCCAGCGTCGTGGCATCGCCGGACCAGAGCTGCAACCACGTCGGAGATTCGCTTACGGCGGCGGAGGTCACGCGCCTTGATACCGCCGGGGCCGAGCGCGAAGCGGCTCAGCGTGTCGGCATCTTCGAGCACCTCGCTCATCAGGAAACTCGCGCGCACCGCGCCAAAATGACGAAGCTCCATCGCGGCGAGCATGCGAGGATGCGGCAGATTCGCACTCTCGAGAATTCGCGCCCCGCTTACCGCCCGCTCCGCGCGTGATCCGGTGGTCCGCTCGAGCAGGCCCGCGAGCCACGATCGCGAGGATGTGCGCTTGATGAACACGCGGCCGCACCGCGGGATTTCCGTGACTCCGGCGAGCGTCCGCGCCTCGTCCTTTCGTTTCGAGAAGGCCGGCGACGCGATCAGCGTTTCGGCCTTGGCGATTGCAGCGGCGTACTCCGCGGAGCGCGCGTAGATTACGGCCGGACGCATCGCGGAGTCATCGCCGGCGAGTGCCGAATCGAACTCTATTGTTTCCCGTGAACTATCAACTGGCCGCCGACGTGCGCCGCATGGAGTTGGCAATAATATGGAAAGATGCCCGCCTTGTCGGCGACGAATGTGATCGTCTTGGGCTGACCGCGGGTTACGACCTCGGCGATGTTGTAGCCGGGAATCGTGAAGCCGTGGGTTACTTCGGCGCCCGGCACCTGGTTCTTCAGCGTGAGCTTAACCTTGTCGCCTTGGTTGACCACGATCGTACTCGGAAGCCAGAACTTGACGTCGTCGATGGCAACCGAGACGAGCGTGAAGTTGACTGTTGCGCCGTCGGGCGCGGCACCCGCAGCCGAGGGTTGCGCCTCAGCCGCGACTCCAAGGCGCGCACTCGCGCCGATCATCATCGCCCCCGCCAGGGCCACGATCGCCAATGTCCTGAGCCAATTGTTCCGCATTAAGACCTTCTCCGGTTCGACGTTTTTGATGTTCAAGCTCTCGGCGAGCCGCATTCAGCCGTTGAACTGCTTCGCGAGGCGCCGCCAGTCGGCATCGTCGATTCCCGCGCGATACGGAATATAGAACGCGACGCGATCGAGCAGACCCTCGTAGCGCTTCTTTACCTTCTCGCCGATGTCTTCGTAGTTGCCGGTCACCGAATAGATATCGAGCATCTCGTCGGTGATTTCCTTCGCCATTCCGCCCCAGTCGCCCTTGGCTGCCTTCTCGTTAAGGCGCGCTGAAACTTCGCCGAAGCCGTGAGTATCGAGCACGACCTTGTAGGTGCGCGTCGAAGCATAGAAGGCAAGTTGCTGACGTACGCCCTCGCGCGCGCGGTTAATCTCGTCCTGGTTCTTGCCGACGATCACGAAGGCAGTAGTCGCAACGGCAAAATCCTTGCGGCTGCGGCCGCCTTTCTTCAGCCCCGCCTCGACGTGCGGCAGCACGAACTCGCGAAGATACTTGGGCGAATTGAACGGATGGGCGTGCAGGCCGTCGCATAGCTCGCCCGCGAGCTTGCAGATGTGCTCGTTAACTCCGGCGATATAAATCGGGACGTTCGGATAGTCGTGCCGGGGAGGAGTGAAAAACGGCGTCATCAGCGAGAAGTTGTAGTATTTGCCCTGCACCGCGAGCTTCGTTCCACCCTCGGAGAAGCTCTTGAAGATCGCGCGCAGCGACTGGATGTATTCGCGAAGCCGCGGCACGGGCGCTTCCCACTTGGTACTGAAGCGGCGCTCGATGTGTCCCTTGACCTGCGTGCCGAGGCCGAGGATAAAGCGGCCCTGGGAGAGGCCGGCGAGATCCCACGCCGAATATGCGGTGACCATCGGGCTTCGCGGAAAGGCAATGGCGACCGCGGGCCCCATCCTGATTTTCCTGGTGTGCTCAGCGATCAACGCCGCAGGAATGAAGCCGTCGTTGCCGGCCTCCGCCGTCCAGATCGCATCGAACCCGGCTTCTTCAGCGGCGCGCGCGGCGGCGGGGATATCACGAAGATTGCGCGTCGAAAGACCAGTATCGAGCTTCATCAGTCAATTCTCCTTGAGCGCTTCGGGCGTCGCGAAATCGTAACAAAGCACGACGGCGGCGCGAAAGTCCCTGGCGCGTCAGCGGGCGGCGGGGCGCTCCGCGATCACTTTCATCAGGCGAGCCGGGTAGTCGCTGATAATTCCATCCACACCCATGTCGAAGAGCGCGCGCATCTCATCAACTTCGTTGACCGTCCAGACGTGGACCTCGAGGCCGTGGCGGTGCGCAAAATCGATGCTCTCGGGCGTGACGAGCTTCCATCCTTCGTACGTCGGAGGGATCTGCAGCGCGTCACCCGGTGGCGCGTAGTCGGCTCGTTTCGCCGCCATCGCCTGGAGCAGCTCGGCCACTTCGCCATATGAAAGATTCGTCGGAATTTCGCCTGCAGTGCGCCGGATTTCGTCGAGCGGCGGCTGCAGCTCACTCACCACCATCACGCGCCGGCCTGCCTTCAGATCCGCGATCGCAGCGAGCGTCGCGGGAATAACGCTCGGTTCGCTCTGCTTCACTTCGATCAGAAATCGTGTCTGCGGGCAGGCCGCGAGAACTTCAGCCAGGCGCGGGATGCCTACGCCGGTGCCACGAAACGGAAACGTACAACCGTCAATCGTGAAACCAGCGCCGGCGTCGAGCTTGGCAAGTTCATCCCAGGTCATCTCCCGAATCGCTCGATCGACTCCGCAGGTGCGATGCAAGTTCGCGTCGTGGCTCACAACGACGACCGCGTCGAGGGTGGCGTGGATGTCCAGCTCGATATACGGCACGTGAGCGTCGAGCGCGGCCCGAAACGAAGGCATCGTATTTTCAGGATGCGTGCCGGCGGAACCGCGATGCCCAATCGCGCGGGGCCGTGGCGGATCGAAGATTTCGCTTTGCAAGCTACGGCGCATACGAACCCGTCAGTGGTGGTTCGTCTCGCTCATAACTGATTGAGGTTCTTGAGCTGCGAGCAGCCGCGAGATGCTCAGAGACCACCGCCGGTCGAGTAGATCCCCGATGACAAGCCGCGCGTGGAGATGGCATGGTGTCGGCTGCGACGCGAGGAGCGAATGCGGTGGATAGCCTCTTGATAGATGCCTGACAGTGTCGATTCCGACCCGGCCTGCTCAGCCGAAGCGGTATGCGAGCCAACATCGGGCAGTGCGGCGAGCGCCGTTTGGTACTGTTCCTTGATGTCGTTGAAGAGCGCCTGCATCTGCGGTGATACGCGATGGTTTTCGCCCAGCGTTTGCGTGAGCGGATTGACGAAGGCGCCGTTCTTCTCGAGCGCGAAGTGAAGATGCGGTCCAGTCGATAGTCCCGTCGAACCTACCAGGCCAATGAGCTGTCCAACACTCACATAGGTCCCCGGCTTCACGCTCGGCATAATCTTTGAGAGATGGCCGTAGATGCTAACCATGCCGTTCTGATGCGCGATACGGATAGCGTTGCCCAGCTCCCCCGCCCATCCCGCCGTCTGGACTTTGCCATCGGCGACCGCCTTAACCGGAGTGCCGTAGTCGGCAGCCAGATCGATCCCGACGTGCGGACGAAATTCGTGCAGGATCGGGTGATAGCGATGATAGGTGAAGCCGGACGAGATGTACTTGAAGTTGAGGGGGAAGCGCAGGGACTGTGGCCCGAGCGGGCGGCCCTGATCGTCGTATAGATGAACGCGGCCGTGCTCGTCGGCAAACGAGTACGCCGTCAGCGTGTGAGAGCCCGTTCGAATTTGCGCTGCCGCGAGATCCCCAATCAAGGAAACGTTGCCGTCGCGACTGACTTTCTCGTCGTAGATAAGCTTCACCGATGAACCGGGGGTCAAGCGATTCAGATTGCGGCGCTCGGAGAACGCATCTTCGAGTGATTGGACGATCGGCTGTGGAATTCCGTTTTCGGCCGCGGCCCGCTGAAAGTTGTCACGAACGGCGAAGGTCAGCTTCACCGAACGATCCAAATATTCGATCCGTTCGAGGCTCGCCTTGAGGACGCCGTTGCCAAGATGAGCCTCGGTGACAGCGACGCGGTCATCGAGGTCGTACTTGATGCCGCGCACCTCGCTCGTCTCGGGATCCTTGTAAATGGTAAAAGACTGGCCCTTTTCGAGGTAACGCGTCGAGGCAACACTGCGGAAAAGCTCGGCCCACGCGCGAGCTTCATAAAGATCCTCGCCGGCCTTGATAAGGTACGATTCGATCGGCGCTGTGCGCTCAAGCGTCGTGCTGATTACGATTGAGGGTGGCGCTGGCTCAGCGCTCTCGGGCAGTTCAAACGAATCGTCGGCGTCGTTGCCCGCGTCGACCTGGAATTTCACGCTGTCAATTGGAGATACGAGTCGAATCTCGCTATGGAGAAACAGCCGCAACGCGGTGAAGGTCGCTATCAGCGCGATGACGACTGCCGTCAGCGCACGAGGATATCCAATTGTGCCTCTCCCCCGAGACCGCATCGCGTCGAAAACTAGGCCATTCGTCATCCCAAAGCAACCCCAGTGTTTCAATTCGATGCACAAGCCACTGAATTGCGCGTTTGCCTCTTCGCGGGCTATGGCGAGTCTTGGTAGGATTGTACCATCCAAGTGATGACAGTTGCCGCTCTTGACTTGGGCCGAAGCCGTATCGGGTTAGCCGTTTCCGACGACTCCGAGGCTCAGGTTTTCCCGCTCGGCGCTATCGAACGGCGTGGCGGCCGCGCCGATTTCGAGGAGATCGCGCGATGCCTTCGTGACTACGGCGTGAGCCGCCTGATCGTCGGCCTGCCGCTCAACATGGATGGTACCGAAGGTCCGCCGGCGCGATCGGCGCGTGCTTTTGCCGAACGCCTCGGTGACGGGCTCAAGCTTCCTGTCGAACTATTCGATGAACGCCTCACGAGCTTCGAGGCCGAAGATCGCCTGAAGGGTTCAGGCACAAGGCGCAAGGCCAACAAGGCGGCGATTGACGCAATCGCCGCCGCAGTGATCCTCGAAGGATGGCTCGCCGCGCGCGCCAGGCGACCGATAATCGACTAACATGCGAGTCGCGAGCACTATCCTCGTAATCATCCTGACTCTCGGCGCGAGTGCCCTCGTGGTCTATCAATACTGGAACACGCCGCCGGCACCTTTCGCAGAGCCGCAGATGGTCACGGTCGAGAAGGGCGAATCATTTCAACAGGTTGCGCGCGCCTTGAGGGCCGCAGGCGTGATTCGAAGCTCAATGCTATTCCACCTTTACGGCTCGGTGACCGGCGACGCCCGCAAAATCAAGCCGGGAGACTACGCGTTCCGTGGTGGGGAGCGCATTCGCGAGGTCATGCGCCATCTCGTTCGTGGCGATTTCGTGGTCGTCACGTTCACGATTCCGGAGGGCTTGACGCTTCACGAGATCGCCGAACGCGTCGGCCAGAGCGGCCTTGTCTGTCCCGACGACTTCGAACGCGCGGCGCGGCGCGGCGCCCTCGTCCGCGCGCTCGGCCTGATGCCGTTCGGGGCCGAAGGCTATCTTTTCCCCGCAACCTACAAAGTTTCGCCGCGCGCGAATGTCAATGACATTCTCTACGCGATGCTCTCGCGCTTCTACGAGGTCATAACGCCCAAAGTCGAAGAACATCTCTTCAACATGGGGCTGACGACCCGCCAGATGATTACGATGGCGTCGATGGTGGAGAAGGAAGCGAAGGTGCCGGGTGAGCGGCCGTTGATCGCGGGCGTCTTCTACGAGCGCCTGAAACAGGGAATTCCGCTTCAATCTGACCCTACTGCCGAATATAGTCTCGACGGGGATGACGCGACGGCCTCGGTCGCGGTGCGCACGCCGTCGGCCTATAACACTTACTTAATCGCGGGATTGCCGCCGGGGCCAATCGCCAATCCAGGTTTGAGGTCGATCGACGCCGCGCTCTATCCGGCGCACACCGAGTTTCTGTATTTTGTTGCGCGCGACGACGGCACGCACGTGTTTTCGAAGACGCTGAAGGAACACAACCAGGCAATCGCATCGGTCCGCAAGCTCACGCGACACGCCGACGGCGCCGCGAATGTATCGAATGGAAGACACTCCGAATAGGTTATAATCTGCCGACGTGCCTGGCCCGATCGATATCATCTTAAAAGCCCGCCTGCGTCTCCAGCGTATCGCGGCCATTCGCGGCTTCATGCTCGCGCTGATACCCACGATCGTCGCGTTTGCGCTGCTGTTGCTTATTGACCCGATCGGACGGCTGACATTGTCACGCTGGGGATATGTGCTGAGCGCGAGCCGCTCGACGATGCTGCGCGAGTTTCTCACCTTGATCGGCGTTGCCTTTATCGTAGGGGGCGCGATTCGCGCATTTCTCGCCTGGCGCCGCGCCGATGATTTCGTCGCGGCGGCAGAGCAGGTCGACAGCCGCATCGGTGCGCACGAGGAAATCGTCACGCTCGCGACGTTGTCTGATCCAGCCGCAGCGCGAGTCGCGGCCGGCGTCGCCGCCCGCGCTGCGCCCAAATCCGCCCCTCCAAGTCCGCTGTTCCCGATCCTGTTGAAGCGCGCTAGCGCGTTACTCAGGGGATTCGATCCGATTCGCGCGTTCCCACTCGATGTCAGCGAACCTCTCAAGCGTTCCTCGATTCTCGGCGGAATCTTCGCCGCTATCATGGTCCTCGCGACGCTCGGTCTTGTGCGGCCACCGTCGCCGCTTCAGGCCGAGGCCGCGCGTCTTGACAAAATCGCCGATCAAATCGCCCGCACCGCGACCACACCCGGGGATACTGGCCTCGCGGAGCGCGTTCGCGATGCTGCCAGCACGTTCGAGAATCCTGAGCTGCCGCCAGAGCAAAAAGTGGCCAAGCTAGAGGCCGTGGAGCACGAACTCGGCATCCGCAGCGAATCCGCCGGGCAGCAGCGGTCCGCAGCGGGATTCGGCTCGGGCAAGGGCAACTCAAAGAGCGGCCAAGGCTCCGGTGAGGGTACGGCGGAAGTTCAAGCGAGAGCATCGAGCGGTTCGGGCAACGGCGAAGGCAGTGGAAGCGGCGGCAAGAACAGCGGCGGCGCGGAAAGCTCATCGCCGAACAAGGAAGGCCCACCGAGTAACGATGGGAACGCCAAGGACAAGCAGAATATCGAGCTACAGAACGAGCTGGCGAGAGCCGAGGCTAAAGTCGAAGCGCCCAACGCGCAGCTGCCGGGCTCGAGCAACTCGCCCGGCAGCGACAAGTCTCTACCCGGTCCGACCGCGGGCGCGAATCCCAACCAGAAAGGTGCGGGTGCAAATCCCAACATTCCGGGCAATGTTCCCGAGCCAGGAGCTAAGGGCGAGAAAAACCTGCCGTCGAGCGACAATACTGCGGGCAAGGATCGCGGGACCGGCCTCGGCGATACTCATCTTGGCGAATTTCCGACCTCGCGGAATGCTCAGCGTTACCTGAAGCCCGGCGAAGGGGGCGGCACGACATTCAAGGACGCGCGATACGTGACATTCAAGATCCCGGGAGCGCCCGTTGCCGGCGCTAGCGGACGCGCCGTGCTGGATGCGTCCCGCCCAACAGCCTCGACACCTTACGTCAACGCGCCCCTGGCGCCGACCAAGGACAACGCGCCGCCGGACGAGCGTCAACTGATTCCACCGCGCTATCGTGATCTGATTCATTAACGGGAAGGACAAGGATGGGAGCGGCTCCTCAATTATCACCCGACCAGCGTGTCGCCGAATTTCGCGATGTATTTGCGAAGGCCGAGAATGAAGTCGGCCGCGCGATCGTCGGCCACCTGGACGTAATCCGAAAACTGCTCACCGCACTCTTTTGCGGCGGTCATATCTTGATCGAAGGCGTCCCGGGACTCGGAAAGACCTTGATGGTCAAGGCCGCCGCCGAGGCTCTGGGACTCACCTTCAAGCGCATCCAGTTCACGCCGGACCTGATGCCGGCCGACATTATCGGCACGCAAGTTCTGACCGAGCAGGACGGCCGCCGCGAGTTCCAGTTCAAGCCCGGGCCGATCTTTGCGCACATGGTGCTCGGCGACGAGATCAACCGCGCCACGCCGAAGACACAATCCGCCGTGCTCGAAGCGATGGAAGAGCACCAGGTGACGGTGTTCGGCGTGACGCACAAGCTCGAGCCACCCTACTGCGTGCTCGCAACCCAGAACCCAATCGAGCTGGAAGGCACCTATCCACTGCCCGAGGCGCAGATGGATCGCTTCCTGTTCAAGGTGGTGATGGGGTCGCCCAAGCCCGAGGAGCTGCGCGAGATTCTCAGCCGCACGACAGGCGCGACACACGCGACCATCCAATCGGTCTTCGAGCCCGGCCGCGCACCCGCCGAGATCGAACGGCTTAAGGAACTCGTGCGCGAGGTGATGGTTGCGGAGCCGCTCGAGCGCTACATCATCGGCATCATCGGCTCATGCACGCCCGGTGGCCCCGGCGCCTCGCCGGAGGTCACGCAATATCTTCGTTTCGGACCGAGCCCGCGTGGCGCGCAGGCTCTGATTCTCTGCGCCAAGGTCAACGCACTCCTCGCGGGCCGCGTGAGCGTTAGTTACGAGGATATCGACGACGCGATCGTTCCCTGCCTGCGTCATCGCCTGCTGCGAAACTTCCAGGCCGAGGCCGAGAACGTCTCCTCCGAATCGATTCTCGAGCAAGTCGCCAAGCGGCTGAAGCGGCCGCGCGCCTAGATGTTCGGTCTGCCCGACGAATTCACGCCCACCTTCCTGGCGCATCTCGAACGGCTTCGCTTTCGCACGCGCCAGCAGTTCGCCGGCATGGGCAAGGGCGCGCATCTGTCGCCCAAGCGTGGCTCGTCGCTCGAGTTCAGTGACTATCGTCACTATTCTCCTGGCGACGATTTCCGCTACATCGACTGGGGACTCTACGGCCGCACTGACAAGGTTTACATCAAGCTGTTCAAGGAAGAAGAAGATCTCCTCACCTACGTTTTCCTGGACGCCAGCGCCTCGATGGCGTATCCCGCTGCCGACAACAAGTTTCACGCCGCCATGCTGACCGCCCTCGCGCTCTCGTACATCGCGCTTGCGAGTGGAGACCGCGTCATGCTTCGAGTGCTGGCGGGATCGAAACAGACCGTCGAGCCGACGTTCGTCTTCGGACGCCATCGAATCGTCGAGCTGGCGCGCCGCGTCGAAGGCCTGAAGCCCACTGGCGAGTACGATTTTGCCAGCACGCTAAGCAAGGAACTGGCCGCGATTCGCCGCGCCGGCAAGGTGTTTATCGTTTCCGACTTTCTGATGATGCTGAATTCGATCACCAAGGGCTTGAGCCTCTTCCTTGCGGCGACGATGGACGTGACCGCGGTACAGATTCTTGGCGGGCGCGAGCTTGCGGCCCAGGGACTCGACGGCGACGTCGAGGTGGTCGATTCCGAATCAGGTGAGCGCGTGCGTGTATCGATCAGCGAGCGCGAGCGGCGCAGGTATCGTGAGACGATGCTGCGGCTCACGCGCCAGATCAAATCGTTCTGCTTGAAGCGAGGCCTTCACTACTCGCTCTACACCACAGACAACGACTTCCAGCAATTCTTCTTACGGGCCGTGAGCGAGCTCGGACTCGCGCATTAGTTTTAGCGATGGGATTTCTCTATCCCGGCGGGCTGATTTTCTTCGTGATCGTGCCGGTGCTGATCGGTGCGTATCTCGCGCGCGAGCGCCCTGCCCGCGTGATCGTTTCGAGCGCCGCCGCGTTTCGCGCGCTGCGCGGCTTCCGCCGCGAACGCTTCGGCGGTCTGCCGCGGCTCGACTGGACGTTCTTCCTCGAGACTCTCGTGCTCTGCCTCGCCGTGCTCGCAATCGCCGGCGTTTACGTGCTTCGCCCGAGCAATCCGCTTGCGGTTGTGATCGACAATTCAGCAGCGATGCAAGCGAAGACGTCTTCCGGCCAGAGCCGCTTTCAACTCGCTCTGGCGAAGGTCGACGCGATGCTCGCCGATGAAGACGGTGGCAGCCCGGTGTACGTTTATGTCTCCGCGCCGCAGCCGCATCGGTTCGGGGCGCCTTACTCGACTATCACCGAGGCTCGCGCCGCGCTCGCCGGGTTGAACCCGATCGACGCGCCCAACCAGCAATCGGCGGTCACCGCGATGCTGACCGATATCGCGTCGGAAGGGCGTTTCAATCGAATCATCTATGCGGGAGCCAATGCATTTGCGGCGCCAATTCCGCCCAAGATTCACGCGATCGCGGTTGGCGACGCCGTGCCCAACGCCGGTATTGGATCATTCTCTCTCCGGCGCGAGGCATTCGGCGCTGAGGCGCTGCACGCGGCCCTCACCGTCGGCAACTTCTCCACCGAGTCGAAAACCTTCGAGGTCGCGATTTCTGGCGACGGCCGCGAGCTGGCCCGCGCGAAGCTCGCGCTCGGCCCGGGCGAGACTGGCGCCGTCGAATTTCCCTCGCTCGCGCCCGCCGGCATCTATCGTGCCGAGCTTACGCCTCCCGACGATTTCGCACTCGACAACGTTGCCTATGCGACTGCGGGCGCGGTCAGGTCGGTGCCAATCGTCTTCGTGAGCCCGACTCCCCGCGACGCCGACGGCCTTGACTCGATTCCCGGGGTGTCGGTGACGACGCGGACTCCTGATTCGTTCACACCGGCTGACCTCGCTGCAGCCGACCTCGCCATTTTCGAATACACAGTCCCCAAGGATTTGCCGCCGGTGAATTCGCTGCTCGTGATGCCGCCGGCCAGCGACCCGGTTTTCGATTTCACGACGACCGCGGCGGCACCGCTCCAAATCGCCGGATGGCGCAACACGGATCCGCTCAGCGACTCGATAAATTTCCGGTTGCTCAACCTCCAGCGCGGCGAGTATCTAGCGCAGAACCAGTGGATGTCCGCCGTAGTCAGCGGCGACGGCGGCGCGCTAATGCTTCGCGGCGAGCGCGGTGGCCATCGCTTTGTCGCTACCGGCTTCAATCCCTTTCCATATCTCGGGCGGCGGAACCTGCCGATGTCGATTCTGACGCTCAACGCACTCGGCTACCTCGCAGGCCTTGGCCAGAGCAGCGCGGGATTTCGCACCGGGCAGCCTTGGCTGGTGCCGGCTGGAGTGACGCGCGTGATTTTGCCGTCCGGACGAAAGCGAAGGACCACGCCAGGCACGCTTTTCACCGACGTCGATCAGCAGGGCGTCTATGACCTCGAGACCGGCGACGGCTCGCGCACGCCGCGCGCAATCAACCTGGCTGATCTGAGCGTCTCGGATTTGCAGAATCTGCCGCAGTTCAGAATCGAGACGACGGGCGGAGCGGAAGTGCAGCCTGCCAACGAGAAGTCTTCACTGAGCTCGGATTTGATCATCGCGATCATCGCCTTGCTCACACTCGAGGCGCTGATCGCATACCGGCGGCGCCGGCGCATCCTCGCGGAGGCATGAGCGTGCTTCCCGATTTCATCCCGCACGACCTCATTCTCGCCCATCGCGAGGCGCTTTATCTGCTCGCTGTTCCCGCGGTGGTGCTGGTGTGGGGACTGCTCTTCTCGCCCGAGATGCGCGGCATCTGGGCGCCGGTCATGCGCGCGCTGGTGCTGGCGCTATTCGTGTTCGCTCTCGCAAATCCTCAGCAGGTGATGCGGAGCGAAGGCGCGGCGCGCCCCGCGGTTGTGGACGCCTCCGCGAGCATCACGCCGGCGATGCGCACCTGGACGGCCGCCTTGCTGCGCGATCAGTTGAAACTGCGCGGCAGCGATCCGGCGCTCACGTTCGGCTCGAAGACCCTGCCCGGCACAATCGAATCGGTAGAGAAGGATTTCGATTCCGAGCGGCCTTGCACAGCATGCGCTCCTTCGGCCACCGATATCGAAACCGCGCTCTTCCATCTCGCGGCCGATCCCGACGCGCACGGCGGCCCCGCCGTGCTCGTAACTGACGGATGGGAAAATCGCGGTGACATGGGGCGCGCCATCAGCTCCCTCCTCTCGGCGCAGATTCGCCTCGATATCTTCACGCCGCCGGGCGCCAAGTCGATTCCCAACGTCGCCATGACCGCGCTCACGCTACCGCCCGCCCTCGCCAAGGCCGCGCCCTTTGCGCTCGGCGTCACGATGCTGAATCTCAACGACGCTGACGTGCCGGGAACGATCACCGTCTACCGCGACGACGCGCAAATCGATCAGCGCAGGGTGACGCTCAAGCCCGGCGAGCAGCGCTTCGATTTCCCGGTGCGGACGGAAGAAGCGGGCCTCGCCTCCTACAGCGCGAGTTTCAAAGCCGACGATCCCGCGCTCGATGTTTACCTTGAAGATGATTCCCTCAAGGGCTGGGTCGGTGTCGGCGCGCAGCGCAAGATGCTGATCCTGACTGACAACTCGCGCGACGCGCAGTATCTCGACACGGTGGTACGCCGGATGGGTCTCGATCCCACGGTTGTCCCGGTCACAGCCGGCCAGTGGAGCGGCAACCTGGCCGGTTACGACGCGATCCTGATCAACAATGTGCCGCGCGAGCGGCTCGCGCCCGCGGCGCAATCAGCGCTCGCCGCCTACGTCGAGCGGGGCGGCTCGCTTGCGATGATCGGCGGTGATTCGAGCTTTGGCCTCGGCGGCTATGAGTCAAGCCCGCTCGAAAAGGTGCTGCCGGTCATCATGAAGCCGCCGCAGCATCGCGAGCGCCAACGCGCTCTGGTCCTGATTATCGACAAGTCGGGCTCGATGGGCCGTGACAATAAGCTCAACTACGCCAAGGCCGCGGCGGTAACGGTCACGAGAAGTCTCAAGGATTCCGATCTCGTGAGCGTCATCGGCTTCGACTCTCAGCCGTTCGTGGTCGTGCCGCTCGAGCCCTTCAGCCAGGCAAAGCCCTACTTCGACAAGATGGTCGGCCAGCTTGCGGCGCACGGCCAGACGTTTCTGATTCCCGCGCTCAGACAGGCGGAGCATGATTTGGCGAGCAGCGGCGCGCAGATAATGCACGTCGTCATCCTGACCGATGGTGAGACGGGCGGCACCCCCGACATGTACTACGATCTCGTTTCGCGGATGCATCATGAGATGGGCGCGACGATCTCGACGATCGCGATCGGCCGCGAAGCGAACGTCGCATTGCTGCAGGCGATCGCGCGCTATGGCGGCGGCGCGTACTACCAGACCGACAGCCCGCAGAATCTGCCCGAGTTGTTCGTGGAGGATTTCCAGGCCCATGGCGGCGAGGCGACGATGGTCGAGAAAAGTTTCGCGCCGCATACCACCGCACCCGACCAGGTGCTCAAGGATCTCGCCGGCCGCCAATTGCCTCCGATTCTGGGCTACGACTCTACCGATCTGAAGCCGAGCGCCGACATGAGCGTGTACGTCGATCGCAATGGCGCGAAAGAGCCGATCGTCGCGAGTTGGCGATACGGCGCGGGCAAGGCCCTCGCCGTCACCACCGACGCGAGCGGGCGATGGTCCGGGCAGTGGGTTCGCTCCAACGTGTTCCAGCCGGTGTGGGACCGTTTGCTCGTTTGGCTGACGCCGGAGGCGCCCTCGGAGCCGAAGATCGACGTGGCGCTCGGCTATATCGGCGGCCGGATCAAGATCAAGTTGACTGATTACGGCACCGCGAGCGCTGGTATCGTGCACGTTGTCAATGCGATCGTGACGCGGCCTGACGGCAGCAAGATCGAAACTACTCTCAGCGAAGACGTTCCGGGCGAGTTGTCGGGCTCGGTCGAGGCGGCTGAGCCGGGCAACTATTATTTCCAGGTGCACGCAGCCTTCGGCAGGGAGCAGAAGTTCCCGCCGCTCGCATACACGGTGAGCCCGGCGGTGAATGCCGAAGTGCCGCGGCCCGAACCGAACTTCGGCCTGCTCGAGCAGCTCGCGTCGGCAACGGGCGGGCGGCTGAATCCTGCCATCTCGGAAATCACCAACGCGCGGCCGGTTATCGAGCGGCGCGAGTCATTGAATCGGTTTCTGATCGTCGCCGCGATGCTCCTGCTGATTGGCGAGGCGCTGGTGCGGCGTCTCACGGCATAGCACGCGCGGAGAAAGTTGATGAGCGACGAAATCGTCCACGCCGACCACAATTTGCAGCGGAAGTATCCCGCGCAGATCAAGTTCTGCCCGCTATGCGGCGGGGCGATGGAATATCGCACCGTGATGCCCGACAACAAGCGGCTCAAGGCCTGCACGCAGTGCGGCTTCGTCCACTTTCCACAGCCGAAGCTGGTCGCCGGATGCCTGGTGGTGGACGCCGACGGTCGCGCGCTGCTGCTGCGCCGCGGCAATCAGCCGCGCCGCGGCAAGTGGACATTCCCCGGCGGCTACGTCGATTTCGGCGAGATGGTAGGCACAGCGGCGCTTCGCGAGACACTCGAGGAGGTGGGGATGCACGTGAAACTTGGCGAGCTCCTCGGCATCTACGCGGACCCCAAGCATCCGAGCCCGGCGATCGCGGTTTTCCTCGCCGCGCCCGCTGATGATCCTCCGAGGTGCACCGAGGAGGCGTGGCAGGTGAAGTACTTCGCGCCGAACGAACTCCCTTGGCAGGACATCGCGTTCCACACGACCGAAGCGGCCCTCCGCGATTGGGTCAAAAAGTTGGATCGCTCCGAATAATCGCGCAGAATTGAAGCGCAATTGCAATTCGCACGATTAGCCTTGCTGCTGCGATTATGCTAAAAAGTTAATCTCCTCGGCCTCCGCGCCAGGGCCATTCCGAACACTGGAGGTGGCTTTATGGAACGCGTGGAAGTGGTTGGTGACGAGGTCTTTATCCTGCGCACGCGCCAGCTCGGCCCGCAATGCTGGTGCTGCGATCTCTACGAAAGATTCGAGCGTGAGGGCGACACCGAAGAATTCCTCTTCGAAGATTTCGGCGAGTCCGAGATTGAAGCGATCGCGATGGCGTTGCATGACGCACACGACCCGAGCCATCAGCGCAATCACTATCGTCACTAGGCCGGCTTTCTTCGTCAACGAAGCACATCAAATTCAGGCGTCGAGGTTTGCGCGCCGCGCTACTGCTTGCGCGCGAGCGGCTTCAGGATTTGTCGCTCGTAGTCCTCGGCAACTGTCGCGAGCGTGTCGGCTTCTTCGGGTGATTTGTCATCGCGAATCCGCACGATGCGCGCGAAACGGAGCGCCATCCCGCCGGAGTAGGTCGGACTCCGCTGGATATCGTTGTAGGCGACCTCCACGACGATCTTCGGCGCGACGAAAACCGTGCCGCCATGCTCGGCGGTCTTGAGCGCGAGCAGCCGCTCGGTCATCTCGCGAAACTGATCGTCGGTGAGCCCTTTGAAAGTCTTGCCGATCATCGCAAAGCCGGCCTCTGATCCGTTGCGCGCCGCGAGCTGATAGTTGGAGAGCCATCCGTGGCGACGGCCGTAGCCCCACTCCGCCGCGATTATGACCAAGTCGAGCGTGCGCACCTGCTTGATCTTGAGCCAACCCTTGCCGCGCGCGCCGGGCGTGTAAGCGCTCGCGAGCGACTTGGCGACAACACCTTCGTAGCCCGCCGCGATCGAATCGCGGAAGAACTGCTCCGCCTCGGGCAGAGTCGGATTGATCGTCCGCCTCACCATCGTAAGTCCCGCGCCGTTCGCCAACTCGGCCAGCGCGGCGGTTCTCTCCGAGTAGCTGCCGTCGATCGTGAGCGCGCCGTCAAGTGCAAGCAGATCGAAAAGGTAGAGACGGATCGGCTGCTCGATTTTCAAGCGCTCGATATCGCGTGTGCGTCCGAAACGGCGCATCAGCTCCTGGAAGGCGAGCGGGCGATCATCGGCACCGATCGCGATCACTTCGCCGTCCATGATTGCGGCGCGGTCGCCGAGCTTGCGCACTGCCTCGGCAATTTCGGGTAGGCTCTCGCTGATCTCGTTCAGGCGCCGGGAGAAGATTTTGACGTCGCCGCCAGCAAAGTGATGAATCTGCACGCGAGCGCCATCGAGCTTCTGCTCCAGTGCGAAGTCGCGGCCGAGAATCGCGAACGCGTCGGCAACCTCGTCGGCTGGCTGGGCGAGCATCGGCTTGAGTGGCTTGACGGCGCGCGACGGCGGCCGCGACGCCGCGGCTTCGATCGCGCCGCCCTCGGGCGCGCGCAGGATTCGCACCACGCGGCCCACATCCCCCTCGAGCTGATTGATGCGGCGCACCTCGGCCACGGGATGATTCGCCATCCGCGCGATCGCCTCGAGCATCAGGCCTTCACTCACTCCGTGGCGCATCTCGCGAATCAGGATCTTCGCGATGTACTTGCCTTCGAGCGCGCTCGCGCGTTCAAAGAGCACCTTGAGCGCTGCGAGCTTGCGAGTGCGGGCGTGACGCCCTTCGATGTCGGCGATTTCGTGAAATTTTGCGTCGAGCTCCGCGATCGTGAGCGTCGGCTCGGGATCGACGGCACGCCGGCGCAGCATCATTTGCATCGCTTCGCCGAAATCTTCGGCCGCGGTGAAAATCTCCTCGCCGTCATCCTCGGCGCGCGTGATTTCAGCGACGATTTTCCAGATCGCGCGCCCGCTCACCTGCAAGCGCTTTTCTTCGCCTTGCTCGAGCGCACGACCGACCATGAAACGTGCCGCGATTTCTGCCTCATCGATGTTGAGCGCGGCGAGAAATGTGCCGACCGTCTCGGCCATCTGGAGACGGCTTTGCGTCTGCCCAAGTTCCTGGCATACGAGCGCGAAGTTGTGAAATGAAGCCACGTCCGAGTTTAAGACGCGTGGCACGCGCTCTGGCAACAGCTGAGCGCTAGCGCTGACGGAACGCGCTGCGACGGCGGGACAACAATGGCGTGGCGACTGCGAACGTCTCTTACTCGTCCTCGATCGGATGCTCCTTCACGAATGGTACGAAGACCTTCAGGAATTCGTTCTGTGCCTCATGCATAAAACTGTGGCCGACGTCGGGGATGATATGCAGCTTGGCGCCCGGAATCTGGCTCGCCAAGAGCTCCGAATTCTTCGCCGGGATAAGAACGTCCGCGGCGCCCGTGACTACCAGAGTCGGCGCATCGATCTGCGGCAGGCGATCCCAGGTCTTCAGCGTGTAGGTGCCTTCGAGCTGACGCTGGAACGCAAACGGAGGCGTCGGATGCTTGAGCATCCGCGCAAGCGAGGCTTCGAGTTCTTCGCGATGCTCGGCAATGAACCCCGCGGTGTAGCCGAGGGGCCATCCGCGCCGGATGATTTCCTCGGGCGCCACACCCTCGCGCGGCGCAGTGAGCACTTTTAGCGATTCGGGCGGCGGTGGCACCGAGTGCTGACCGCCCGCAGTCGTGCATCCGAGGGTGAGCGTCGCAACGCGCGGCTTGTGGCGCAATGCGAACTCTTGCGCGATCATGCCGCCCATCGACACGCCAAAGACGTGGGCGACCGGGATATTTAGGTTGTCGAGCAGGCCCGCAGCGTCATCCGCAAACATCTCGATCGAGTACGGCGCATCCGGTTTATCGGTCTGGCCCGTGCCGCGATTGTCGAACGTGATTACGCCGAACGACTCAGCTAGCGTCTGAACCAACGCGGGCTGCCACGTCGCGGAGCTCGCGCCGAGTCCCATGATCATGAGCAGCGGCTCGCCGGCGCCATAAACATCGTAGTGAACCTTGATCTCGCCGATTTTCGCCTCGGGCATTGCAACTCTCCCAATAGTCAGGTCTTATAGCGCGCAGTATGGTTGATTTGAAGAGTTGGACGATTACACGGATTTGAAACGCAAAGCCCTGCTCCTTTCAGATATTTGACTGCGTTAGCGTCGAGCGGCCTCTTGGCCGTTCGCGTCGGCGCGCGCCAGCCCGATGTGCTGGGGGTCGAAGTGGCACTTAAGCCCAACTTTAGGAGCGGCGGCAATCTGCAAATCGATGGAGTCCGGCATCACCTCAGGGCCGTAGGATGGCGCGAGCGGCGGCTGAGACGAGACGGCCGTCGAAGCCGCGCCTTGGTCGATCGCGGCACAGATCCTGCGCGCGTCGATGTTGCAGGTCGCATCGGTGGATGGCGTCCTCGCGATTGCGGGCGGCGGGAATTTTGCTGACTTGCAGCAGCGGGAAGCTGCGACACGATGGCGGAGGTGAAAATTGGCAATAGTCTGCTCGACAGTTTCTTCGCTCCCCTTGGTCGGGGTCCTGTCACAACTGGGACCATGACTTGATCGTTCTAAGGAGGCACAGCGATCGCTCGCCACGCGGAAACCGATCACATTGCTTCTAGTGCTGGAGTTCGAAGGCTTCGATAGGAAGAACGCAATGGCGCCGCTCTCAGTCAGAAGTTCCTAAACTTCCTATCCTCTGATCATGTCCTTGGCGATAGCAAACGGTCGCCCGATCTAGACTAGACGCGGAGGGCCCCTAGACGCTGTCGCGGAGGACGAGACTCCCCCGCGGTTATCACCGCTCAGCGCAATCTCTGTATGTGAGTCCAGGTCGCAACTGGTGCGCGAGCAACGCCCATCCCACGATCGCAAGAGCCGCAACCAGCGAGGCCAAGAAACGATGCGCAGAAAGCGTCAAAGGTAGGTCGCTCAGCTTAGCGCTTCATTCACGCCGCGTTGGAGGCGGCGTGAATGTCGACACTCGGGGACGCCGCGAGCTCGACGCGGCGGCAGCGCATGATTAACTCGCTGCGCGCGATGTATGCGACTTCCTCCACTTGGAAGCCGTGGCGCTGCAGGATTTGCCGAAGTCCTTCGCGCGTGTAGTGCGTGATGTGCTCGTCGCGGTAGCCGCCCGGCATCAGGAAGCCGTAGATCGGCTCGATCACGCGCCACCCGATCGTCGCGTAGTCGGGCGTGCCGATAATCAGCGTGCCGCCCGGGCGGATGACGCGGCGCATCTCGTCGAACAACACTTCCTCGTAAGGGATGTGCTCGATGACCTGCGAGCTGATGACGCAATCGAAAGCGCCAGCACAAAACGGCAGCGCGAAGGCGGAGCCGCGCACCAGCGGGATGCCGCAGCGGCGAAGATATCTCAGCTTGTCAAAGTTGAAGTCCATCCCGACGGCGTGGTTGAGGCTCTGGATGATGATACTCGAGCCGCAGCCGGCATCGAGGATGCGCTCGGCGCCGCGCGCCCACGAGACGGTGATGCGATGACGCCGGTGATGCCAAAAGCGCTGGATCGGGATGATGCTGTAGTAGCCGCGCTCGTCGTAGTCGGCGGATTCGAGCGAGTTGCGGAGCTTCCAAAGCTTCAGCGCGGAGCGTGCCACGTCGAGGCCGAACTGAGCCAGGCGCGCGTGCGAGCGGCCCGAATCGCGGGGGAAATAGGTGAACGGCACCTCGACCACGCTGAAGCCGCGCGCGTATGCCTTGACCAGGATCTCTTCGAGCACTTCAAAGTTACGGCCCTCGAAACGCATGTCGGCGACCGCAGCCCGCCGATAGAGACGGTAGCCGCTCGACAAGTCGCGCACCGGCATCGAGAGCATCCGGCGCAGCACCGCGTTGAGCATCATGCTGGTGGCGCGCCGCACGAACGAGGTGTAGGCGACGCCGCCACGCACGTAGCGAGACGCGATCACGATGTCGCCGCGCTCGCGCGCGCGCCACATCTTGGCGCTGAAGTCGGGCTCGTGCGACATGTCGGCGTCCAGCGTCAGCACGTAGTCGCCGTTCGCCTCGGCGAACCCGGTCTCGAGCGCCCCGGCGTAACCGTGCCGATGCTCCATCACCACGCGCGCGCCGAGCGCCGCCGCCGCCTCGCGCGTGCCATCGTTCGAGCCGCCGTCAACGACGACAACCTCGTGCTCGACGCCCTCGCGATCGAGAATCGCGTGGAGTCGCGGAACCAGTTGGCGCAGGTTGTCGCGCTCGTCCTTGACGGGAAGTACTACAGAAACATCCATAAACGACTAGGATCCTTTACGCGCAATCGCTTGGAAAGGGAACACGCCAGAGGCTTAAGAGTCTTGCTGTCGACTCCAGTGGGTCGTAGCCTCTTTAACTAGCAATATTGAAGGGGACGAAGATGGGCGAGCGGGGCGGATTCGGCACTCTTTCTAGACTAACAGCACTGATCTTGATTGGAATCGGAATGGCGGCCGTCTCACCGGCCTATGCTGCGCGTCATCGCCGCGCGACGGCGCGAGTCGAAGCGGCGCCGCCGGCGGAGCCACTCAGTGCGATTCACGTGCTCGGCAATGGGCCGGCGCCGTTCGCGCTCGACGCGCGCGCCGCCATGCTGATCGACGCGAAGACCGGCGACGTCCTCTACTCTTACCACGAGCACGAAAAGATTCAGCCCGCGAGCCTCGCCAAGATCATGACTTTCTTTCTCGTGCTGGACGCGATGAAGAATGGCAAGGTGTCGTCCGACTCGATGGTAACGATCAGCGTAAACGCGTGGCGACTCTCAATGGATCAGACGGTCTCACACATGTTTTTGAAAGTGGGGCAGCAGGTGCCGCTGCGTGATCTGCTTTATGGTCTGATGGTCTCGTCGGGTAACGACGCCGCCGTCGCGCTTGCGGAATACGTCGCCGGCTCGACCGATGCATTTACGAACATGATGAACGACAAGGCGAAGGCGCTCGGTCTCGAGGATACGCACTTCGCCAACCCCGATGGTCTGCCGGTCGAGGGTGAATCGACCAGTGCCGCAGACATGGTGAAGCTCGGGCGCGCCCTTCTGATCGCGCATCCCGAGGCGATCAAGTACACCTCAGCCAAGGACTATGTCTTCAACAATATCCATCAGAACAACTTCAACTCGTTGCTGTTCCACGATTCGCGCGTCAACGGGATCAAGACCGGCCACGTGTCCGAGGCCGGCTACCACCTCGTCGCGTCGGCGGAATCGAACGGTACTCATCTGATTTCGGCGGTGCTGGGCACGCCAAGTGAAGAGAGGCGGCGCGACGAGACCGAGAAACTGCTCGACTGGGCGTTTCGCACCTACATCAGCTATCAGCCCGATCTCGCGGCGAAGGTTCCGCCCACGATGCCGGTCACGGGCGGTGCCGTAGACGGCGTGAAGATCGGGCCTGAGACGACACCTGCGATCACGCTCGTGCGCGGGCAGGAACGCCGCGTAAGCGTTAGTTGGGCGCCGAACGCGCGATACATCTACGCGCCGTTTCCCAAGGGCACCAAAGTCGGCGAAGTTGAGATCTCACTCAACGACAAGCTGTGGGGCTCGATTCCCATCGTGACGGAATCGGCGGTGGCTGAAGGCGGTATCTTCAAGCGCATCCACGACCGCATCATGCGCGCGCTCTGAACGGGATCAGCGCAATTCGGCGAGCAGCGCGGCCGCGTCCTTGAGATCGGGCGTAGAGAATCCTTCGGTAAATCGCGCGTAGATCGGCTCGACCAGCACGCGAGCATCCTCGCGCGCGCCATCGGCGGCCAACACGCGCGCCAGGGCCATCGCGGTTCGTAGCTCCATCGAAAGCGCATGCTGGCGCTTGGCCACCTCGAGCGATCGCCGCAAGGCCTCGATCGCCGCTTCTTTGCCGCTGTGTCTCTGCAGCAACAGCAGGCCCCGAACGCGGTACAACTCGCTCTCTGCGAGGCGTTGATCCTTGGACTCGACGCGCTCCAGGCCGTCATCGATCGCGTTGAGGCCTTCGTCAGTCCGTCCGATGTGCATGTAGATTTCTGCCAGCAGCGACAGGGCGTAGCAGTAGATAAGATCAGCGCCAAAGCTCTCGAGCGCGCGCATACCGTCGCCCATCGTACGCAGCCCGAGATCGACGTCGCCCTCGTCGGCGATAGCGCATCCGAGCGACATCGTTCCGACCGCGCTCCAGTAAGGGAATCCGTGCTCGCGTGCGAGCTCGATGAGGCCCTCGGCCCTTTGCCGGATGCCGACCGTTTCGCGGCGCCGGGCCGCAGCCGCAATCGAGTAAGTGAGAGCGAATGCGGTGCTGAAGGGGCGATTCAGACGGCTTGCCAGCGCGAGCGCTTCCTCGCAGCGTCTCTTAGCCTGATCGGGAAACCCAAGCATCCAGAGCGCCCACGTAAGCTGGCATCGCGATGGAATCACCGACGCCTTCGAGCTCGGCAGAAATAACGGCAGGTCGCTGTCGTAGATCGCGCACGCGCGTTCGAGATGCAGGCGGGCGCGCTCGAACTCGCCGAGCCACGTGAGATTCGAGCCGAGCGCCGAGTTCGCGCCGCCGAGCGCCATCGGCTGCTGAATACGTTCCGCCAGACTGAGCAGTCGCTCCGCCGTCGCAAGTCCTTCGCGCAGTTGACCGCTCGCAAACTGCACGCTCCAGAGACCGAACAGCACGCCAAAAATCTCGGGTCTCTCGCCGGCGCGGCGGCCGAGCTCCTGCGAACGAGCAAGGATTTTTAAAAGCTCCGGCGAGCTGAATCCCTGCGTGGCGACCAGCATCGGCCCGATGAGCATCAGGAGCCTCAACTCGACAAGATCGCGGTCGAGCGAGGCGGGCTGAGTCGCCAGCAGCCTAAGCGCATCGCGCGTGTGACGCAGCGCATCATCGTAAGCTGATCGTAGATATGCCTGCTCGCCTGCGCGCTTTAGAAAATCGATCGCCTTAGGAATGTTGGAACTCTGGCTGTAATGGTGCGCCAGCTCGCCGAGATGGTCGTCAACCTTGGTGGCGTAGATCTCCTCGATCGCTGCCGCCGTGCGTTCGTGAATCTGTCGGCGCCGTTCGATAAGCATCGACTCCGCCGCTACTTCCTGCGTGAGCGCGTGTTTGAAGGTGTATTCGCTGTCGGGAAAGGCAGGCTGCTCGTAGATAAACTCGCCGAGCTGAAGGTTCTGGAGCCGCGGCAGCAGCACCTCATCGGATTTGCTCGTCACTCGCCGCACCAGGCCCATCGGAAATTCCTTGCCGATGATGGCGAGCGTCTGCAGCAGCTCCTTTTCCGAGGCGCCCAGACGATCGATTCGCGAGGCCAGGATTCCGCGCACGGTAGGCGGGATGTGCACCGAGCCAATCGGCTTTTGCATCGTAACTACGCTACCATCGCGCGCGAGCACGCCCTCGTCGAACAGCGCCTGCACCATCTCCTCGATGAAGAATGGATTGCCCTCGGTGCGCTCGGCGATCAGCTGCTTGAGCGCCCGCAGCTGGTCGGCGGCTCCGAGCAGCGAACTCAGCATCTCGTCAGCCATCTCGCGTCCGAGCGGATCGAGCCGAAGCTGTGTGTAGTAGGTCTTGCTGACCCATTGATGATGATATTCGGGACGATAATTGACCATCAGCAGCACGCGCGCCGTGCCGATACTGTCGGCCAGCAAATCAAGCAGAGCCTGCGTCTCATCATCGATCCAGTGCAGGTCCTCGAAGATCACGATGAGCGGCTGATTGAGGCTCTCGCGCAGGACAAGACTCTTGATCGCGTCGCGTGTGCGGCGGCGGCGAATGGAGGTGTCCATCCCTTCGAGCAGGTTGGAGTCCTCGAGGCCCATCAGCGACGAAATGAACGGCAGCGTGTCCTCGAGCGCGCGATCAAGCGCCAGGATCTTGCCCGTGATCTTCTCGCGGCGCGTGCGCTCATCGTCCTGCGCGCCGATTCTGAAGTAATCGCGCAGCAACTCAATAACGGGAAGGTAGGCCGACGCCTTGCCGTGCGAAACTGAAAACGCCTCCAGCACCGCACATCCCGTCGCCGAGGTCAGCTTGAATTCGTGAAACAGGCGCGACTTGCCGACGCCCGCCTCAGCCACGGCGGCGACGATCTGGCCATGACCCGAATGTGCAAGGTCCAGTGCGCGGCGCAACTGGCTCATCTCAGCCTGACGGCCGACGAACTTCGATAGCCCGCGCGCGGCTGAAATTTCGAGCCGCGTTCTGAGCGGTCCCATCCCTACTACTTCGAACACCTGGACCGGATCGCTCACGCCTTTGACCCGAGTCGGGCCGAGCGGACGATAGTCGAAGAATCCTGCCGTCAACTTCTGCGTGGCTTCGGTCACAGCCACCGCCCCCGTCGGTGCCAGCGTCTGCATCCTCGCCGCGAGGCTGGTGGCATGTCCGATCGGCGTGTATTCCGCATGCGCTCCGGTGCGAATCGAGCGCACCACCACTTCACCAGTGTTGACGCCGACGCGAATCTCCATCGGCGGATTACCGGCTTCGCGTAGATGCGCTGAGTAGCGCCGCATCTCGTCCTGCATCTTAAGCGCGGCGTAAAGACTTCGCTGCGCGTGATCCTCGTGCGCGACGGGAGCCCCGAACAACGCGAAGATACCGTCGCCCGTGGACTGCACGATGTAACCGTCGTAGCGCCGCACCGCCTCGATCATCAGCGCCAGCGCGGGGTCAACGATCGCGCGGGCCTCTTCGGGATCGAGGCCTTCCATGAGGTCCATCGAGCCCTTGATATCGGCAAACAGCGCGGTGACCGTCTTGCGTTCGCCATCAGCGGCCGTCGCCGCGGCTTGATCCTCAACGACCCTGACCGTCGGCTCCTGGGGCGGCCGCGACGGCGCGGGCCGCGGAGCGCTCGCGCCCAGAGCCGAGCCGCACTGGCCACAGAATTTGAACTCAACGGGGTTATCGAAACCGCATCGCGCGCATCGATTCCCGAGCGGCGCGGCGCAGTTGCCGCAAAACTTCATGCCCTCGGGATTTTCGGTATTGCACTTGCCACAGCGCATCAAAACTGAATCTAGCGCGGGCGATGCTTGTCCACCATCGTCAAGCTACCACTTGAGTCCGACCGCCTCGGTGAGGAAGCGCATGAATGGCGCCGAAAGTTCGCAGACGTCGCAGTACAGATCGAGGAAGCGCGGCGAGCACACCTCGACGCGCGTAAACTGGGTGCCGGCGATGAAATCCTTGCGCTTGATGTCGTCGATCAGCGGATGCTCCGGGTCGTAGCCCCTCGGCGGCCGTGTCAGCTTGTCGCCGGTCACGTCGAAGCGCCTCAGGAACTTCCGGTCGCCGATCACCTTCTTCCATTGCATTGGGTGCGCAACGATCGCGCGGCGCACTTTGTCGAGCGTAGGAGACTCGGGATGATACATGCCGACGCCGGCGTACGCTTCCGCCGGCGACATCGAGATGTAGAATGCCGGCGACACGCCGAACCCACCGTCTCGATGCCCGAACGCGGCCGCGGCGTTGGTGCGGTACGGAGTCTTGTCGCGCGAGAAGCGCAGGTTGCGGTAGATACGCATCATCGAACCGCCGGTCGGCCGCGGGTCAGCCTCATAGTGGCGCGCGATCTTGCGAAGGCGTGGCGCGAAGTCGAAGATGAAGTGGAGCATCGGATCGCGCACGTCGCGCTCGTAACGCTCGCGATTCTGCTGGAACCATTCGCGATTGTTGTTGCGGTTGAGCTCCTCGAAGAACTCGAAGAACGCAGGCGCGAAGTGGCGCTTTGGCGGCATCGTCGGTTGCCCTCGCGCTTCGATCACCCGCGCCGAAGCGCGCGCCCCGGCCGCGCACCAGTATGTTTGCCCTCGCTCATCACCGCCGTGCCGTTGACTATCACCGCGACGATGCCGCACGGGTACTGCCGCGGCGAGTCGTAGCTGCCAACATCCGCAATCTTGTTCGCATCGAAGAGCACTAAGTCAGCGAAGTATCCCGGACGAATCCAGCCGCGATCCTCGAGCCTGAACTTCTCCGCCGCCATCGAGGTCATGCGCCGGATACCCTCAGCCATGGAGAAGAGTTTTTCATCGCGCGCGTAGCGACCGAGCACCCGCGGGAAAGTTCCGTAGAGACGCGGATGCGGCCGGCTGCCGATTGCGATTCCATCGCTGCCGATCATCGTCGTCGGATGCCGCAGCACCACGCGCACGTCATCCTCGTGCATGGTCTCGACCACGACCACCGCGCCCACGCCTTCTTCATCGACGATACGCTGGGCCGCCTCCTGCCCCGCCACACTCCACTCATCGCACATCGCACGGAGCCTCAGCCCTTCGCGCTCCGGATGCTTCGGCATCGACGCGAACAAGACTCCCTCTGGGAGCACCTTGCCCATTCCGCCACGACCCTCGCCGAGCGCGTCGTTCTGCAGCACGGCGATGAGCGAGGTGCTGCCGGAAGTGTAAGGATATTGATCGGCGGTCACATCGACACCGCGCGCTCGCGCCGCCTCGATCAACCCGAGCGACTCGCGCACCTTGCCCCAGTTCTCCGCGCCCGAGGCCTTGTGATGAGAAATCTGCACGGGCGCGCCGGCTTCTTCGCCAATTCGAATGGTCTCGCGAATCGAGTCGAGCAAGCCCTTGCCCTCATCTCGCATGTGGCTGGCATAGAGGCCGCCGCGGATCGCGAGCTCGCGCGCAAGCTCGATTATCTCCTCGGTCCTCGCGTGGCAGCCCGGTTGATATATAAGCCCGGTCGAGAGCCCGACGACGCCGGCGTCGAGCGCGTCGCCGAGCCAGTGACGCATCGCGTCGAGCTCGTGCGGAGCAGGCGGGCGGCATTCGTTTCCCATCGCCGCGGCGCGGAGCGTTCCGTGTCCGGCGAGCACCGCGACGTTGAGGCTGGCGGGCTCGCGATCCAGCGCCTCGAGGTAGCCTGCATAGTCGTCCCACAGCGGCACCTCGGCCGCTCCCGTCCATCCCTGGAACATCGCGCGTCCGACCGCTCCTGGAGCCACACCGAGGCCGCAGTTGCCGACGACGTCAGTCGTCACGCCCTGCATCACCTTGAAATCCATCTCGGGCGAGGTGAAAACCGCGAAGTCGTCGTGGCTGTGTACGTCGATGAATCCCGGCGCCAGCGCGAGGCCGCGTCCATCGATTTCGACCGAGCCCTTGCGCGCGACTGCGCCGACCTCGGCAATCCGCACGCCGTGAATCGCTACGTCGCCGATGCTCGGCTCAGCGCCACCGCCGTCGTAGATCGTGACGCCGCGAATCACCAGGTCAACATGCTCTTCGCTCATCCGGGTCCCTCCCTGGCCGGTCCAAATCACTTCTCGATGCGCAGATAAAAAATGCCGTCCGCCGACGACGATTCGATCACCGCATAACCTTCGGCCTCCGCCGCGCGCGGGATATCGCGCGCGCCGCGCGGATCGTCGAGCACCAGATCAAGAATCTCGCCCATCACCATCCGCTCGAGGCGCACCTTGGCGTGCGCCCAGTTGAGCGGGCACTTGACGCCTCGGAGGTCGAACCTGATGACCGATTGATGCGGCTTCACGACGATCAGTTTTAGCAATGAGCCGCGGTGTGATTCGAGAGCGTCGCTTACGGCCGGCGGCTCTGCCCCTTCGACTCGGCCCATCCCTGCTTGAGCGGCACGACATGATGGAAAAAAATCTTGCGCTGGACGAAGCGCCAGTCGCCGTTCACGCGTCGGTACCGATCTTGGTAATAGCCGGCTGCGGTTACACTCTCGCCGTTGCGCGTGAAGCGCGCCTCGATCCCACAGCTGCCGTGCGCCTCGTCGCCTTCGACCACGATTATGTGATTCTGAATGAATGGAATAGCGGCCTCGGGCTCCCGCACCGACGCGCGATAAAACTTGAGCAGAGCATCCTTTCCACGCACCGGAGCCGTGTCGCCTCCGGTGATTTCGAGCACGCCGTCATCGGTGAACAGGTGCGCGACCGCTTCGCCCTCGCCGTGCGAGACGTGCCAGCAATATTTCGCCGTGAGTTCCTTGATCGCGTCGCGATCTTCGAGTACCTGGATCCGCTGCTCGAGTGATTTTGCCATCTCGTCGCTCCCCAACGCTTTCGCTAGCGACTCTCCGGGTTGGCGAAGACTTCGCTCGCCCGCTTTAGAACCTTGCGCATCGTTTCGGGTGACTGCGCGCCGCGAAGCGCATACTCGCCGATGAAGAAGGTTGGCACGCCATCAACGCCGCGCTGATTGGCAAAGAGCGCGTTGTTCTTCAGGCGGAGCTCGTACTTCGGCGATTTGAGTGCTGAGGTCGCAGCGTCGCGATCGATTCCCACCTGGGCTGCGAGCGCAACGATGACTTCGGGGTCGCCAATATTCGCGCCCTCCTGGAAGTACGCACGATAAACGCGCTCTTCGAACGCGTCGGCGCAGCCAGCGTCGTTCGCGTGCTCGCCGATCAGCAGCGCGCTTCGCGAGTTGGTGAACACCGACGGCGGTTTCATCGTGAGGCCAACGGAGGTCGCCATTTCCGTGATGCGTTGCCAGGCGGCTTTGCGCGAGTCAGCTTCCGCGCCGGGCATCGCACGCTCGGGCGCGATTCCCTCGGCCGGCCAATCGGGATGAATCTGGAAGCCGCGCCATTGCAGCTCGAAATCGAACTCGGGCTTAAGCTGGCGCACGACTTCGAAACCGATGAAGCAAAATGGGCAGATAAAATCGGAGAACATTGCGATTTTGAACGCCATAGCGGACTCTCCTTCCGCCACAATACAGGCGGCCGCGCCGCGCCGTCAAAAGCACTATCGACGCCGACGCCGCCGCACCGCGCTCGATTTTCCGAACGCGCGTGGCTGTGTTAGTTACCTTAAATGGGAGCGTCACCACACGCTTCCTTTCCGAGGTGGACGATGATCCTGGATTCTCTCAAGCTCGACGGCAAAATCGCGCTCATCACCGGTGCTGGCCGCGGACTCGGGCGCGCCATGGCGGTGACATTCGCCGAGGCCGGCGCGGATATCGTCGCGGCGTCGCGCACCCAGGCGCAGCTCGAGCAGACGGCAGCCGAAGTGAAGCAGACTGGGCGCAAATGCCTGATCGTTCCGACCGACGTGACCAACTCGGAGCAGGTCAATGCGATGGCGGCGGCTGCGATCAAGGAATTCGGCCGCCTCGATATCCTGGTTAACAACGCGGGCGGGGGTGACGATTCCGCCGCCAGGCCGATCGAGCAGATCACCGACGCCGAATGGCGCCGCGGCCTCGACACCAACCTCTCGAGCCAGTTCTACGCCTGCCGCGCCGTGCTGCCACAGATGGTCAAACAGCAACGTGGCAAAATAATCAATTTGTCGTCCGGCTACGGTCTTCGCGGCGGCAAGCACAACTACATGTATGTCTGTGCCAAGGGCGGCGTGATCCAGCTGACACGGACGCTCGCGCTCACTTACGCGCAGCACAACATCCAGGCGAACTGCATCGTGCCCGGGATTTTTCCGCACGGCGGCGAGAACGAACAGATGATGAAGTTTTTCAAGGGTGGCAAGTTCATCCCGGTCGGCCGCCTGGGCGAGGACGCTGAGCTCGGACCGCTGGCGATCTTCCTCGCCGCCGACGCCTCGAATCACATCACCGGCGAATTCATCGCCATCGACGGCGGTGGCCTCGCCGGCGGCATCTCACCAACTGGCGTAGTACCGCCTTCAAGTCACTGAGCCTCGGTCACCAATATATGGCATCCGGCAACGTACTCGATGGATTTTCACTCGAAGGGAAGTGCGCATTGGTAATCGGCGCCGAGAGCGCCGTCGGCGGCGCCGCTGCCGTCGCGCTGGCCGAGGCGGGCGCCAAGCTGC
The DNA here is from genome assembly GCA_030038355.1 of Candidatus Binataceae bacterium. Taxonomy (GTDB): domain Bacteria; phylum Desulfobacterota; class Binatia; order Binatales; family Binataceae; genus JASHPB01. The sequence continues at coordinate 129,951 of JASHPB010000273.1, read as the reverse complement.
TGGTCGCTTCGCAGGAGCCGGGCACCGACAAGGCGCTCAAGGAAGTCGCCAAGGCAATCCAGGCCGCGAACGGAAACAAGACGACTACTCGCACGCAGAACGCCGCGATCCGCGCCGAACTGAGCGCCACCGCGGATCTTGCCGTCAATGAGCTTGGCGGCCTGCATATTCTTGTCAACGCGCTCGACGTGCCGGCCTTCGGGCCGGCAGAAGAGGCGGACGACACCAGCTTCGAGCGCATTATCGAGAACAATCTGAAGACGGTGTGGATGGCGTGCCAGGAGGGCGGGCGCGTGATGCTCAAGCAGGGCAGCGGCTCGATCGTTAACATCACTTCCGTGCTCGCAGAGCGCGGCGTCCCCAACGCTGTTCTCTATTGCGCGGCGAAGGCGGGAGTTTTGAATCTCACGCGCGCACTCGCGCTCGAATGGGCGCGGCGTGGAATTCGCGTCAACGCGCTCGAAGCGGGATGGCTCGACGACGAATCGAGCGTGGCAGCGAAGGATGCTGAGTTCGGGAAAACCCTCCTCAAGTACCTGCCCGACAACAAGCTGATCAAGCCGGAGGAGCTTGGCGGCGCGCTGATTTATCTGGTGTCGTCCGCCTCGAGCTTCGTTACCGGAGAATCGATCGCCGTCGACGGCGGCCTGCGCGCCCGCGTCTAGTCACGGTTTCGCGCCGATCGTGAACATGTAGTCGCCGCCGTCCCACGCATACTTGCGCATCACCGCGGCGATTCGTCGGCTCTTGATATCGTCGGCGAGGCGCTCCAGCCCCCGCACGATCTCGCCTTGGTCGGTCGCGTTCGCGAAGCCTGAAATTCCGGATCGCACTCGCGGATCGAGATAGCGCTCCGGATGATGCTTGCCGCAATACATGAACCAGTCCTGTAAGTCCTCGGCGACGTCGTACTTTTCCTCTGCAACAAACCTGAATCCTGCGCGGGTGAGCGCCTCGACCGTGTTGAGCTTTTCGTAGGGCGCGTTCGATTCAGCACAAGTTTTCGGAAAATACTCGAGCAACCAGTAATGACGAAGTTGCTCCGCCGTGGCGTTGAGCAAGACGAATCGCGCCCCGGGAGCCAGCAGGCGGACAATCTCGCGGAAGCCCGCAACCGCGTGGTCTCCAAGGTGGTGATGGACGAAAGTCATCGTCGCGCCGGCAAAGACGCGATCGCGAAACGGCAGTGCCAGCACGTTGCCGTTGAACCACGACACCTCACGTGACTTCGCGCGGGCGCGCTCGAGCATGGTGGACGATAATTCGACGCCGCAGATCGGAACTCCCGCCCGCCGCATCGCGATTGTGTAATTGCCGGTACCTGAGCCGACGTCGAGGTAACGCGCGTCGCGACGCGGCGCGAGGTGGTGCAGGATGCGCGAGAGCAGATACGGATCGGCACGGCGTGTACCGTCGTAACCAATCCCAATCCGGTCGTAGAGCGCCATTTAGGTCATATAACTGAACTGGCGCAGTGAAGCAGCGGGCTGCAGAGTAAGCAATTCGAAATTGAACACTTGCGCGCGGCGAGCCCGCATGGTTTCGTCGCTGATGCGGCGCGCGCGCCGCCTTAGGCGCAAATCTGTTTAGTCATTCGGAATATTTCATGAGCGATAAGCGGACTTCATCCTGCGAAGAAACCATCGACTACGGCAATTTCGCCTCGGCGATAACCGGCGAGGGAGATTGGACGATCGGCGGATTCCCGGAGCCGGATGGCGGCTTTTGGCGCTACCAGGAGCCGGATGCCGTCGTCATCGTGCAGGACGGTTTCCTGCGTGTGGCCGCCGTGCCGTACACGCGCGGGCACAGCACCGTCCAATTCCTCGACAACGCCAAGCACATGTACTTCTCGACGCGCACTTTCGCATGTCCGCCGGGTGGCAAAATTTCATTTTCGGTCGATCTCGCCGCGACGATCGTGAAGAACGCTCCCGGCGATCTCTACGACGCCTTCGTGTCGTTCAACGTGCTGGATTTTTCGACCGGCGCCGCGCTCGATTTCTTTGTCGGCAACGACGTGCTCGCCACGGTGTACGGCAAGCTGCCTTTCCCCGGAGTGCCGATCGTCGATCCGACTCACGGCCCGCGTAACTTCTGTCTGTTCGAAGAGACGCGCGGAACCACGACACCCGGCCAACTTCATCATTTCGAGATCATCTATGACTCGCCCGCCGAGCGCGTGACCTTTCTTGCGGACGGAAGCGAACTTCGCCGCTACTCGAACGTGCCGTTCAAGCTCGGCGCGTGTATCCTCGCGCTCGGCCTCATGAGCGAAAAGGACATCGCGCCCGGTAAGGGCAGCGTCTCCTGCCATGGCCAGGGCGCGATCGGCAAGTGGGGCAATATCCGCATCAAGATAACGCCCGCAGCGTAACGCGGCGAGCCTAAAAAGAGCGGGCGCGGACGCCCACCGGCGCTAGAGAAGCGCTTAGTCTTTTTCCGTCATTGTGAGCCAAGCGAGTCCGCGAACGGAGTCGAAAAAGCACAGCTTTTTCGAGTGGTACGTTCGCCAACGCTGAAGGGTGACGCAAGGTGATCGTGGGGATCTTTCGACTCGCGCAGCGCTCGCTCAGGATAGCGGCCAAGAGGATCGCCGGACTCGTTGTGAAGCGGGACGAATAAGATCCCGACTCGGGCGACCTTCGGTCTGATGACAAAGAGCTCAGCCTGGCGGATTCTCTTAAGGCGTGGCGGGGAAGGCGAGACTCAAGCCGCCGTCAACCATGATCGTCTGCGCCGTCAGGTAGCTGGTCGCGGGCAGGCACAGCAGCGCCGCCACGCTCGCGACCTCCTCGAGGCGCGGCAGGCGCTTCAGCGCGCATCGATCGCGCGATCGGCGGCTGAATTCCTCGTAGGTGTCACCCAGCTTTTCGGCGTAGTAACGCGAGGAATCGGTATCGATATAGCCGCAGTTGAGGCCATTGACGGTGATCCCGCGCGGCCCCAGCTCGAACGCGAAGTCGCGCACCATGGCTTCCAGGGCGGCCTTGGCGGCGGCGAGCGCGCCATGGAGCGGCAGATTCCGGATCGAATCGATTCCCGAGATCATCAGGATTCTGCCGCCCTGGCCCATCGTCTTGGTCGCTTCCTGCACGGCGGCGACGAAGCCGTTGACGCTGAGCGCGAAGGTGCGAGCGAGATTGTGCGGCTTCATCTCGAGGAGAGGCTTGAACGCGGTCGCCGCCGCGTTGGCGATCAGGATGTCGAGCCGGCCCATCTCGCGGACAGCCTCGGCGACCATGGCGCGCACCTCGCCGTCTTCCTCGAGGTTAGCTTTTATCAGAATTGATTTGGCCGAGAGCGCGCGCACGTCGCGGAGCGCGCTTTCGGCGCTTGCTTCGTCGCGCCGATAGTTCATCGCGACGGTCGCGCCGAGCTTCGCAAGTTCAATGGAAATCGCGCGGCCGAGGCCGCGCGTACCGCCGGTCACGATTGCGGCTTTGCCTTTCAGGTCGAGCATGGGCGCGAGCTTACCACGAATCGGCGCGGTGAAAACGTGCGCTCATGCTCGCACCGCACCGCCCGCGCCGTAGAGAATGCGGCGGATATCTTCATGCAGCGATGCGCCGTCGCCGCGCACATGGCGCGAGTTGAAATCCTCATGCTCAACGACGATTCGCAACTCGCGATCGCTGAGATCCGCCGGCGTAGCGAACGCGACGCGGCCCTCGACCGACGTCGTCGCCTCGGCGAGCACGCGTCCGTCTGCGCGCTCGAGCACAACGCGCGCGCCGTTCAACGGCGGATGCTCCCCATCGGGGAGATGATCGTTGTCCATGACGGTCACACGAATGCTTCGAAGGTCGCGTGCGCGTTCGATTTCGAGTGCAAGGTCACGCAAATAAATCATCGGCTCGGCGAAGACGCCCTTCATTCCGATTGCGGCTGGCTCAGCCGCGGGATTCGCTTTCAGCTCGACCTGCTGCGCCGCCATCCCGTGATCAGAGGTGACCACGAACAGCGTGCTCTCGAAGAGTCCGCGCGCGCGGAGCATCTCGAACAGCTCTCCGATGCGTCGGTCGGTGCGATAGAGAGCCTCGCGCAAGCCCTCGTGATGCGGGCCGTAGTCGTGGCCGGCGCCATCGGTGAGAACGAACTCGTGCGCGACGAACACGGGCGGATTGTCGCCGCAATGCTCGAACAGCACGCGCACCTGCGCCATCCCCCGGATATCGACCACTTCCTCGCGCCGCAGGTTAGGATTGTCGTCGGCCATCCAGCGCGGGCTGATGTCGCCGCTCATCTGCTGGGTGAGCGCCTTGAGTCGAACCTTGTCGCCGACGATTCGTCGCTCGAAAACGGCATGATCGGCGCCGCGCCCCTGGGGCTCGTGAATCGACGCGGTAATGGCTCCCGCGCCCTTCACCCGCTTGAACATCTCGTAGAGTGTTTCGACAGCGGAGTTCAGGAAGCGCTCGGTTTCGAAGATGTTGCCCTGGATCGGAACGGTCTCGCGATGCTCGCGGAGGTGGAATGTCGGGTTGACGACATCGTGATGACCGCACCATGCGCCGGTCAGAATCGTCGAATGGCTCGGCCACGTGATGCTGGGGAAGTTGACTATCGATCCATGCGAAAGCATCGCACCGCGATCGACCAGCGTGGCGAGATTCGGAATCGAAGCGACGTTATTGCTGAGTTGATAGACGAGTTCGGAATGCGAGAGGCCGTCGAGCAGGATCATGTAGACACGCTCGGCGCGCGCGGCGGATGAGTCTGCGATCTCATCGAGGGCACGGCCGTCCTGGCGCTTCAGGTAAACTTGGGCGGGACGACCGGCCGCGTCGTGTCCCTCGATCTTCGGAAAGTCGAGGAGTTCCGCGATCGTCGGCGCCACATCGACATGGCGCGCCATGAGCTTGACACTTCCCAGCCGCACGCCTGGGCCGCTGAAGATAAGCGGCGCGCGCGACTGGACGACATCGAGCGCGCCGTGCTGCCCGGGCTGGATGCCATAAGTGAACGCCTTGGGGCTCACGATCAAATCGGGGCCGCGCGGACTGTCGAATACCTGCGCGATACGTTCGAGCGCATATGGGTGAGTGATCGCTTGCGGCTCGAGGAATGCTCGGTTCGCGTCCTCGGTCGGATGGCCGCTTCGGCGTGCGCCGTCGATTTCCTCTTCGATCGTGGAGATGGCGAAGGGATCCTGGTTGGCGACGGGGTTTTCGCCGAAACGCTCGATGGTCTCGAATTGCAGTTCGCCGTGGTCATCGATCGTGCGCTTGAAACGAATCATGCCGCGGCGCGACCAGATTTCGTAGGCGCCGTTGCGCCAAGTCGCCACGAGATCGACCTCGTCACGCGCGCGAGTGCCGTCGAGCAGCGCGAGAATCGCGCGGTCGCCTGATTCATACTGATTCGAGTCGAGACCTTGTCCGGCGAGGCGCTCAGGGCCATACTCACGATTCATTCTAGCCGACTCCGGGAAATATTTTTTTACGCATTGATAAGCAGCGACACGTTTGATGTGCGAAGACCACGTTTACGCAACGTTAACGGCAAGTCCAATTGCGCTTCAATCTTCCCAGCAATAGTGTGACGCCAAACGCCGAAAGGCAATTTGAATTATGGCATCCGAAAGCGACGATCATTTCGAATCACGCATTGGCAAAGGCACCAAGGCTTCTGGCAAGCTCACCTTCCGCGGCGCCGTGAAAATCGAGGGCGAGGCCGACGGCGAAATCGCCGGCGACGAGGTGATGGTCGCGAGCGGCGCGGTCGTCAACGCCAAGGTTGCCGCGAGCCGCGTCACGATCGCGGGGTCTTTCAGCGGCGAAATCAGCGCTCGCGAGCGCGTCGAGCTGATGGCCAGCGCGCGCGTGCAGTGCACGATCAGCACGCCCAGCCTGGTGCTGAACGAAGGCGCGCAGTTCGACGGCGACTGCAAGATGCCGCGCAAGGCGGCCTGACGCCCGCTTAGTCGCGGACGAGGCGCGCCACGGTGCCGCGATTGTCGCGCCGCACCACCACCATCCCGTCGTCATCGATGTCAATTTCCTCGACGTCACCCATCCTCGGTTCGTAAATCCATTTGTGCGGATCGTCGCCGGCGCGACGGCATGACTGCTTGTTGGTCGCAGCGACGAGAGTGTTCGAGTCGATCGACGCGACGCGGCCGGTCCATCGCGTCTGCCCGCGCGCGCGAATATGCGCGATCGTGAGCGCGCGAAAGACCACCAGGTCGGCGTCCACTTCGCGATAACGCCCGAGCTTGGTCGTGATCACGTTGCGGCCGGCGAGCGCGCTCACGTTGCCGCGAAGAAAATCGTCGGCAGCCTCGTAGGTCGCGTTGCGGACGAAGGGCCCGCGGCTATAACGCACCGCAATGCGGCCTACCGTCCCGTCAGGGTTGATGTCGGCTTCGACCTCATAGCTGTCGGGCCGCTCAGGCGGGCGCCGCACGCCAACGATGCGATTCGCAGCGAGCGTCTCTTGCTCGAGGGCAACGACTTCGCCGCCCCGGCGAATCTCGTAGCGGCAGGTTACGAGCGGGAGCGTCATCGCGACTTCGCGGCGCGCCTGGTCTTTGCGGGCACCGCGCCGAGTTTGTCGATCAGCTTAAGCGCGAGTGCGGGCGCATCGACGCCATGGCGGAAGTATCCGAGCACTTGGTCGGCACCATCTTCGAGCTTGTGAATCTTGCGCGCCCAGTCTTCGAGCGGGGCGTCATCGTAGGTCTCAAGCCTGAGCCGCAGATAAACGTGCGACGCCGTGCGCTCCGGGGGCGTCACGAGGTCCTCGGTCTCCGCGACGCAAAGCGCGGCGTTCCGATCGGCGAGCGCGCTGAAGGTGGCGTCGCTCAGCCATGACTCGTGGCGAAACTCAAAGGCGCTGTTGATGGCTTCAGGAACGATCGAGAGAAAATCCTTCAACAGCGGAAGATCGGATTTCAGAAACGGCGGCAGTTGAAAAAGCACCGCGCCGAGCCGATCGCCGAGCGTGAGCGCGACATCGGAAAATTTCTTGAGCGCATCGCCCGCGTCCTTGAGCCGGCGCCGATGCGTAATCTCCTGCGGTGCCTTGAGCGCGAAGCGGAAGTTGGGCGCCGTGTTCGCAGCCCAGCGCTCGATCAACTCGCGTGTCGCGGTACGCTGAAAGGTGTAGTTGATTTCGACGGTTGAAAGCCGCTCGGCGTAACTCGCCAGCATCTTCGCTGCCGGCAGCTTGAACGGATAGAAGCTGCCGAGCCATTCCTTGTAGGCGAAGCCCGAGGTACCGATGCGCGTCGCGGCCATTGGATGCTCAAGCTTTCGCGATCACTTCCTGCTGGAATTTCTCGAGGCCACGCGTCAGCGCTTCGGGTTTGGTGCCGGGGGGATTCACCACAACGCGCGAGACACCGAGATCGGCCAGCGACTTCAAGTTGGCCGCGTCAACCGAGCGCGTCATGCAGGAGAATTCGATCGCCTCGGGATCACGCCCTGCCTTTTTCGCCTCGGAACGAACAATCCCGAATAGTTCCTTCAGCTTCTCGGGATTCATCACGGTCGGGAAGAATCCATCGCCGTAGCGCCCGGCACGTTTCGCCGCCGCCGTGGAATGCCCGCCGACATGAATCGGCACGTCCCTGCGAACCGGCTTGGGACACGAATAGAGGGGACCAAATTTGAAATGCTGGCCGGCGAACGACGAGGTGCCGTCGCGCCATAGCGCACGCAGCGCCTGGATTGCTTCGTCAGTCATCGCGCCGCGGTGATGGAAGTTGATTCCAAGCGCCTCGAACTCCTCTTTCATCCATCCACTGCCGATACCGAGGATCACGCGCCCACCCGAGAGAAGATCGACGGTTGCGACTTCCTTGGCGGTGTAAATCGGATGGCGCTGCGGGAGAATCAGGATTCCGGTCGCGAGCTTTATCGTCTTCGTGATCGCGGCAGCGTAGGCGAGCGGGATGAGCGGGTCGGGAATCGCAACGTCGTCGCCCCCCGGCATCTTCCCGTCCTTGCTCCCGGCGTAAGGCGCGTGCGGGACTGGAATCGCAACGTGCTCGACGCTCCACAGCGAGTCGAACCCGCATCGCTCGGCAGTGACCGCGAGCTGCCCCAAAAGGGTGGGATCGCTGAATGCTCCGGAAGTGGCAAAGCCGATACCGAATTTCATAAGAATCCTCCGAGAGTCAGAGTGCCGAGTAGTCGAATTGAAGTGGCGCGCAATCAAATCGAACGTGCGCACTCTCTCCAGGCTCGAAAACTATCCGCTCGGCTCGCCGCGAACAAGTTTGCGCGCCGCGTGCCGCTCCGCCATTGTTGAACTTTCGTCGGCACTTTATCTACCAAAAGGAATCGAAGCGCGATGGATTGGCAGGAGTATTACAAGGCTCGGCAAATCCCGATCGAAGAAGCGGCGCGGCTGGTGAAACCCGGGATGCGCGTGCACTTTCCGCTCGCCGGAGGCACGATCATGCAGCCGCTCGTCGCGGCGCACGTCGCGGAGTTCAAAAGCGGCATCGATATACGCGTCTCGTCGCCGCTGGCCGATCCTGGATGGTTCGCGCAAGACATGAGCGCCAAGGTCAGCATCGAGTTCGAGCTGTTCATCGGCAATATCGGCCGTCCCGCGCACGATGCGCGCCGCGGGTCCTACCTGCCGAACACGTTCTCGATGGGCTTCAAGGCACACGATGAACGCCCCGACGAGGCAAAGCCGATCGACATTACCTTCGTCAATGTCACTCCTCCCAACGCGAAAGGCTTCGTCAGCTTCGGACCGCATCAGTGGAACAAGCGCTCGTACGTGCGGCGCGCGCGGATCGTGGTGGCCGAGGTCGATCGCAATCTCACGCGCACCTACGGCGACGTCTGGATGCACGTGTCGGAGTTCGATTACTTCGTCGAGGGCACGCCACCGGCGCCGGATCCAGTCGCGCTCGAGCGCGAACTTGCAAAGATGGAGCCTGCGAAGGCAAGTGAGATGCGCGCGATCGTCGCGGAGGCCGGAATCGAGCGGATGCTGCCGATCGCGCGTTACCTGCAGCGGATGTCTCCGACCGAGGTGCGCGTGCTGCTCGGCATCGCGCCGCCGCCGGAGGCCTACAAGTCGATGGCCGGCTACCTCGAGGAGCTGATTGACGACGGCACGACGATCCAAATCGGCGTCGGTGATCCCAGTGCGCAGATGCCACGTCTTGGCGCATTCGACCGCAAGCAAGATCTCGGCCTGCATACGGAGATGGTCGCGCCGGGAATCGCGCGCCTGGTGGATCGCGGAATCATCAACGGCCGACGCAAGACTATTCATCGCGGCAAGGCGATCGCGGTCGCCTGGTCGGGCTCTGATCCCGAGGATCTGCGCATAGTCGACGATAATCCGGCCTTCGAGCTCTACGACCCTGAATACGTGTTGAGGTTGTCGACCATCACGTCTAACTACCGGCAAACCTCAATCAACAACGCGTTAAGCGTCGACCTGACCGGCCAGATCAACTCGGAGACCGTGATCGGCGCCCGCATGATGAACGGGACCGGCGGCCAGCCGGAAACCCACATCGGCGCGTTCCTATGCCCGGGCGGTCGCGCGATCACGCTCCTGCCGTCGACCGCAATGGGCGGCGCGATCTCACGAATCGTCCCGCAACTCGAGCAGGGCGCACTGGTGACGATTCCCCGCTACTTCGCGGACACGGTAGTGACTGAGTTCGGCATCGCGCGGCTGCTCGGCAAGACCCATCGCGAGCGGGCTCACGAGCTGATCGCGGTGGCGCATCCGGACCATCGCGCCGAACTACGAGAGGCGGCAAATCGGCTCTTCGGCTAAGCGTAAGATACGAAAGCCAATATTCTGTGGACAGGTATAGCCAAGAGTAGGCAGAAAACCTGCGATTTTCGCAAAGTGCTCGGATAATCTGTTACAAGGGGGTATAGCCTAAACCGTATTTTGTGATAACTTAACGCCGCAGTAAGGTCGGATAAGCCTAATAAAGGTTTTCAAGATCACATGCAGCCTGCGGCCAAGGTCCTCACCGTAAACGAGCTTGCCGAGTACCTCCGCGTCCATCGCTCGACAATTTATCGCCTCCTGAAGAAGGGGCAGCTACCCGGCTTCAAGATTGGCAGCGACTGGCGCTTCAACGTCGAGGTCATCGACGAGTGGCGCTTGAAGCAGGGTGCGTCAGTTCTCGAGTCGGCGGGCGAAGAAGAAGACTGAGCGATCATTCGCCTCGATTCGCAGCCAGACCCGCTCGCGAGCGATATTGTTCCCCTGCCCGATGAGTCTTAAACTGCGGCGATGCCGACCGATGTTAGCGCCAAGACCCGCCACTTCACCGAATCGGTAATCCGCGAGATGACACGGCGGGCGCTCAAGTCGGGCGCCGTCAACCTGGCCCAGGGATTTCCTGATTTCGCCGCGCCGGCCGAGCTGAAAGAAGCCGCCAAGCGCGCCATCGACGAAGATCACAACCAGTACGCTATCACGCACGGCTCGCCCAACTTCCGGCGCGCCATCGCGGACAAGGTCCGCGCCTACAATGGCATTGCGTGCGATCCCGATCTCAACGTCACGGTAACCTGCGGCGCGACCGAGGCAATGATCGCGACGATGCTCGCCGTCATCAACCCGGGTGACGAGGTCGTCATCTTCGAGCCGTTCTATGAGAACTATGGTCCTGACGTGATTCTAGCCGGCGCGACGCCACGGTTCGTGGCGCTCAGAGGCTCGGGTTACGCGATCGATCGGGCAGAGCTCGAGGCAGCGTTCGGCCCGCGAACCAAGGCAATCGTGATCAACACGCCGCATAATCCGAGCGGCAAAGTGTTCAGCCGCGCCGAGCTCGAGGTCATCGCGTCGCTAAGCCGCCACTACGACACGCTCGCGATCACCGACGAAATCTACGAGCACATCATCTATGGCGAGGCGCGCCACGTCTCGATCGCGAGTTTGCCCGGGATGGCCGAGCGGACGATCACGATTAGCGGGCTCTCGAAGACTTACTCAATCACCGGCTGGCGTCTCGCCTACGCGATCGCAAGTGAAGCAATCACGTCGGCGATTCGGAAGGTGCATGATTTTCTCACCGTCGGCGCGCCGCATCCGCTGCAGGAGGCCGGGGCCGCGGCGCTCCGGTTGCCCGAATCGTTCTACGTCGAACTCGCCGCGATGTACGATCGCAAGCGCGCAGCGCTCTACCAAGCGCTCCGCAGCGCAGACCTCGAATGCACCTCACCGGAAGGGGCCTACTACATCATGGCCGACATCGGCGCACTCGGTTTCCGCGATGACGGCCAAGCGGCGGATTTCTTTCTCGATTCGATAGGGGTCGCGGCGGTACCAGGGTCAAGTTTCTACCATCGCCCGGAACTTGGACGCACCAAGCTCAGGTTTACATTCTCCAAGAGCGATGAAACGATCGCGGCGGCGGCCGCGAGGTTCAAGACATTGAAGCAGAAGCTCGCTGAGCGCCGCACCTAAGCCGCGCCCGCTTTCGGCGGTTCCTTGCCGCCGCGTATCGCGCGCATCCGCGGCCGCTCGATTCCACCGGAGAGATAGACCAGCACTGTCCAGGCGCTTCGCGTCCATGGATAGGCTGCGATCACGGCGCTCACGGCGACGGCACACAAGATAACGATTTGCCCCGTGTCGGAAAGGTGCGTCCCGAATGCGACCACCAGCCAGGCGACAAGGAAGGCAACCGTCGCGACCGCGTAGTCAAGATACATCGCGCCGAGCGATTCGCCGGGGTCCTTCCAGAACACGACGTGGCATCGTGGGCAGGCGCGATTCATCCGGAAGTGCGTCGCGAAGACGTCGCCACGGCCGCATACCGGACACTTGCGCTCGATCGCGCGCCGAAAGAGGATCGAGTTGGGTTGCATCGTGGCCATCTAACTAAATTTTACTCGCGCGCTGCAATGACGCCAATGAAAATCGCTCGAGAGGCGGGCGCATCGAATGTTTCACTGAAACATTTCCGACGATCCTTCTCTTTCAAGGCTGACCTGTTCAGCCTGATCGCGAGGCGTCAATCGGAGTTCGGCGTGGAGTTCTGTGCGGCAATTGCGGGACAACTCGCGTTCAGACTCTGGATCTGCAGCTGCGCGGCGACATTGCCTGTCGCTGCCGCCGCACAATACCATCGGTCGTCGCTACTTTGCTCGACGCCGAGTCCTTTCTTGTAAAGCTCGGCGAGGTGAATCTCTGACTCAGCAAACCCTTGCTTGGCCGCGGCCTTGAAGCACTGGAACGACTGCGCTGGGTCGCGCTCCACCCGAAGGCCCGTGAGGTACATATATCCGAATGAATCCTGCGCAGACGGATTTCCCTGCGCCGCTGATTTAGCAAGCCAATCGAGGGCCCTGCTTCGGATCCTTCTGAACTCCAAAGCCGTGAAGACACCTGTAGCCCAGGTTGCTTTGCCCCGTCGCGTCGTTCTGTTGCGCAGCCTTTCGATACCACTCCAACGCGGTTGATGGATCGCAGGCGACGCCTTTACCGTAGAGGTACATATCGCCCGGGTCGTTCTGGGCCAGCGCGCAGTTGTGCGCCGCCGCACGCTGAAAGTTGTCTTGCGCCGTCGGATAGTCCTGCGTGACACCCAGGCCGATGGCGGGGATTCTGTCCCAGATTATCCTCGCCGAGAGCGTTGCCTCTGGCCGCCGCTACCGCTGACCAGTTCCTCGCGAGAGTGTAATCGCGAGGGACGCCGAGCCGGTTGAGATAAACATATGCCCGTCGCGCGGCGGCGCTCGCGTCGAAGGTCTTCGCTTTTGCGAGGCATGCGTCGATATCCGCCGCGCACGCCGGCACATCCTTGCCACATGGTTCAGTGGCTAGGGGTGGCCATCGTTTTGGTATTCCGGCAAACTTGGCAGCGGCGACTTCGCAGACCGAGGATTGCGACGTGTTGATGGCTGGCGATGCCGCAGGACTCATCGACGGAAGCGGCAAAGCCTACCATCGCGCGGGCCCGCCTATCAGGCTCGCTTTAACTCGCGCTCACTCTTTGTTCGCTCGGAATTTCCTGGCGCCTTTGGCGAATCAGAAGAGCGGTTTGATGCTCCAAGCCGAGCTCAAGGACGAACATCTGCAGGCGCTACAAGTTGTAAACCTTCAGTCTAAGTTCTGCGCGTCCTTGGTGTAGTTGTAGTCGATTCCGAGGAACGGACTTACACCGCGCAGCAACGAATTGAAGTAGATCGCGCGCCGATGCGTTTCGAATCCCGATTGCCAATCGTAAACCGTTTCGCCCTCGTTGCGTGCCGAGTTCCACTTGTTGGTCCAATAGCCTGCGCGCTCCCCTCAAGCACGAGGATTCGGCAGGATCCGTCGCCGCAGTTCCATGCCGAGGAGCGGAACCGGCAATCCCTTCTCGTGGAACCGGATGCGGGCCTCGTACTAAGCAAATGTAGTGAAGTTTGGGCTGCCGTCATTGATCGGGAAGTCGTTGTAGGTGAATTCGATTCCAACCTTCGTCCGCAGATCCCATCCCTGCAGAAACGCCGGCAGGTTCGATTCGCGATTCCGGTACCATCGAGTCAGCCGCCGCTGGTAGCAGCCGCCGAAGGTGAAGCAGCGCGTCCCGCCGGTATCGAGCTTCTGCCCAGGTGCTATCTTCGCGAGGCCGAACCAGAAGGGCGTCGTGCTAAAGTTGTTGCCGGTGTTGCCGAAGTAGCGCAACTGGAACGGCGCCGCGTTCTCGCTGTTGAACCAAAAAGTGCCGGTCAATTGCGGCATCTGCATCGTAGTGCTTCCAAGGCCAGACCCCAAGCGGATCGCGCCGTCGAGCGAGGAATCGATCCGGCTACGAATGACGCCGTTCGAGTCAGGAATTCGTAGCTATCGTCGCCTTCGGATATCAATCCGATATAGAGGTGAGCAGGTTCTGCTCAGTGGACTCGACTCAGCGGCGCGGGCGGTTGGAATTGCGATCCGCGAGGGACATCACGCGATCAGGGTTACTATAACTCGATGGCGCGTGATTATTCCCGATGGAGCAAGGCCGCTACCTCAAGGGCAAGATTGATTGGTCTATAACTGCCTACTTCGATTCCAGTGGCGGCGCAGGCGTGCCCGGCTGCGAAGCGTAACCATCCGGCAAATCGCGCACCTGGGTGAGGCGAATTACCACCAACGTGCCGGCGTCGAACTTCTTCTGACTCGGTCCGACGATTCCGAGCCGTGCAAGCGTGTACTTGCGCGGAATGCCCTCAAGGATCTCCTGCTGCGAATCCTTGCCGCTTTCGATCGCCGCCTCAGCCATGAACGCGGGACCGCTTTTTTCGCCGATCCAGATCATCGCCGGGCTGCCGCGCCGGATGCGTTTGGCCTTCCAGCTGGTCGCGCCCGTCTGGATCAGGAGCGTTTTGTCCTTGCTCATGATGAACCAGACCGGCGCCGACGTGCTCTGATTGCCGTCCTTCCTGACGGTCGCGATGTAAATCAGGCTTGCCTTGCCGAGCGCCCTCAGATCGCGCTCCGAGAACGCCGCGTTTGCAGAGACACTCGCGGCGAGCACGACAGCGCAAGCACAAATGGTGGACAGAATTTTACCCTGGAAGCGACCGCGGCTCGGTTTCATCCTTCCTCCCTCGTCGTTCACTGGCCCAGGAACCTGCGACGGACAAAGACCTCGCTGAGAAACAACAAGATGATAATTGGTAACAGGATCGCATCCGCGCGGGTCCGCACAGCGACCGTCGCGCCGGCATGCCGCACGATTTCGGCGTCATCGGCGTCGAAGGCGCCGCGCGTCGCGGTGGCCAAATCACGAAGCAACTCGATGTTGGGTGGACGAATTCGAAGCTCCGCACTGTCAGCCGCGATCGAGCCGGGCGTGGCGAATTCCCGCTGCTCGATGATGCGCTCGGTGTCGCCCGCCTTGAGCATCAGGGTTACGGTGTATTTGCCGCGCGCTAGCGGCCCGAGATCGGCGCGATAGAGCGAGGCGTCGGCCTGCGTCATCGCGATATCGGTCGCATGTGAAGGTCCGCTGAGACGGCAGACGAGGTTGCTGACCGGATCGTTGTCAGCTTTCTCGGCTTCGACCGCGATCGAACCGTCGGGACTCGGCATAATTCTCATCGTGAAGGGGCCTGCGTCGCCCTCGCGCATCGTCCACGTAACGAGTTGCGACCAAAATTCCGCATAGCGGCTCCATCGGATCCAGCTGAGCGTGGCGAGCGAGTCGGGATCGGCAGCGAAAACCGCGGCGCGGCCGAGGCCATACTGCCAGGCAGCCAGCAACGGCGCCGAGCGATCGCCGCGGGTGACGCTGAGCGGCACTTGTGCGCCGTTTTTCGCCGAGGTCGAAGCAAAAAAGTCGATGGGCGGAACTTCCTTGGCGCTGATGCCGGTGAGGATCGCGCTCGGCTCACCCGCCACCACCGCGGTTCGATCCTGCTTGCGCCGGTTCATCGCCTCGCGCGTGAGCCCGACCAGCAATAGAGGAAGCTTTTCGATATCAGCGACGCGGTAGAAAACGCCGCCGGTCGCCTGCGCGAAGTCCTGCAGCAACTGGAGGTTGGCGAGATCAGGTCCGATACGGATCGTCGAGACCGGAATTTTCTCGCGCACGAAACTCGCGATCAGATCATCGTGGTCGTGATACTGCCGGTTGGTGTCGCCGTCGGTCAGCAGGATGACCTGGCGCACGGCGATCTTGCTCTGCAGGATTTCCCGCTCCGCGATTTCGAGTGCATCCTTAAAATCGGTGCCGCCGCCCGGCTGGAGCCGCTCGATGCGGTTCTCGAGGTCCGAGCGATCGTCGCCGAGCGGCTCGAGATGTCCGAGCACGTAGGGCTGCGAGTCGAACGCGATCACACCGGCAAAATCAGTGTCATCGAGCTGGCGCAGGAGAGCGATCGCCGCTTGCTTGGCATAGCGAATCCTCTCGCCATCGCGCACCGCGGGATACCGCGAGTCGTAGCTCATCGAGTTCGACCGGTCGATGCATAGATACACTGCGATCGGCTCGCGCGAGGGGGGCGGCGGCTGTAATTCGAAGTTTACTGGCAGCGTCTTTTCCAGTTCGCCGCCGCGATAGCCGTCTTCGCGGAGCGTATCCCCCGTTGCGATCAATCCGCCGCCGAGGTCAGCGACGTAACGATTCAATGCGTGCTGCACCTGGGCGTTGAGTTGGCTCGCCGGCGCGTCAGCCATGATCACGAGCTGATAAGGAAGGTAGTCGAGCGGGTTGGAGCTGAGACTCAGCGGCGAGACCGTATCTATCCGGTAGCCGCGGAGCTTAAGCGCCGTCATCAAGCTCTCCGGCGGCGTCAACGTCGCGATCAGCACGCGCGGCGCGCCGATCACCGAGATACCGGTTTCGAGCCGCGGATTGATCGCGAGCCGCGGCGGCGCAACGCTCACCTCGGCGCCCATGATAAACGCGCCTCGCTGGCTCATCCTGTAGGGCAACTCGAAGCGGTTAAGCCCCGGCTTCAGCATCACCGTCTCAGCCCCCAACGCGGCTCCGTCCTGGTAGAGCTTCAGCGTGGCACTGGCGGGCGCTTGCGCTTCACTCGCGACGGCGATTCGAAAGGCAAACTGCTGATCGGCTCGCACCATTCCAGGCGCGCTGAAATCGGTGAGAGCGACGCGTTCGGTCGCCGAGGGCGGCGGCGTTGCGGTGAAAACCCGGACTCCACTCTCAGTCAGCGACGGAATCGCGGCGCGCACGGAGTCCTCCGTCTCATTGCCGTCACTCAGGAGCAAGATACGCTGGTCGGTGTCGGGCGCGAAAAGACTTTCGGCGGTCGTAAGGGCATCAGCGATATTGGTTGCGCCGGGATCGGCGCCGCGCCCGATCTCGCGTACCAGACGCGGATCGGACATCGGCGCGAGCAGCCGCGCATCGCGGCCGAAGCCCACCACCGCGAGTTCGTCGCGCGGCGACATCGCCCGCCTGAGTTCCCTTACCCGCTTGCGCATCCACTCAGCCTGGTCCGGCGCAATCGAGCGAGATTCATCTATTGCGGCGACCACGGCGAGCTTTCGCGCCGCCACGTGCCCGGGAATCCTGAGCCCCGCGATCAGTGCAACAAGCGTGACGAGCAAGAGCGTGCGGATTGAGATCAGCAACAACGCGAGAGGACGCTGCCCGCCGCGAAGCGCGAGGATTCCCGGCGCTATCACGATCGGTAGCAAGAGCAGCAGCCAGAGAAGATGCGGCCGCTCAAACATGACGCACTCCCCATCGCGCCGCATGACGCGCGAGCAGCGCAGATTCGGCCACCAGTGCGATCAGAGCCAACGCTGCGAGCATCAGCACAAGAGGCTGAAGCTGATTCTCGCGCGGCACGCTAGTGGCTGCCACCCCGCGCTCGGCGCTCGACGAGGACGCCGCGGAATCCGTGGCGGCGAGATCCGACTCGGTCGCGTCATAGTAGTTGGCGAGAATTTGCGTGGTCGTGCCGCCAACCGCGACCGTGTAGTCGCCCGCTTCGAGCGGTCGAAGCGTGATGCGGCCCCATTTGTCGGGCGCGAGGCTGCGCACCGCGCCGTCTGGCGCAGTCACGCGGGCGGGAGACGCCGCCGGAATAGTTACGTACTTTCCGGTGGGGACGATTTGCATGTCGCTCGGTGCCACGAGGCGCTTGACGAGGTCGATAGTGGCGACCAGCGCATTCAGATGATCCGGATCGAGCAGCATGTGATCGCCAATATCGAACGCGATAACACCCACGGAACCGTGGGCGCTCTGACCGAATGCAACAGCGGGAGCGCGCCCGTGACCGCTCAGCACCGCCGACGCCGTAGGTTCCATCCATTCGCCGAGTTTGAGCACTCGCGTCTCGCCCATCGGCATAGCGGTCGCAGCCGAACCGGAGGCATCGCGCAGTTCGGCCGCGGGCGCCGTAGCCTCGACCTTGAGATCGGGTGCGAGAGCGGATGCGGCCGTTCCCACGGGCGGGTAAATCAGGAGGCTCGCCTGTGCCGGAACGTTGGGCACGAACGAATCGTGGAAGATTGCGAGCGCATATGGGTTCGAGGCGTGGCTCGCGTCGGCCTTGTACTTGGCCGGATCGATCGTCTCAATTCGGAAGTTCGGATTGACCGCGAGCAGCGTTCGAGCGAGGTCGTCGCGCACTGCCGGGTCGGGCGAGAATACGATCGCTGAGACCCGGTCTGATGCCGGCGCGAGCGCATAGCGAGTGTTGTCGGCGGCCAAAGCGTCCGCATTTAGTATCCGCGCGCGGACCAGTCCGCCGGTGGCCAGCGGGCCTAAGCGCGGGAAGCGATCCGTCGCTTGCTCGCGCGGCGCAAGCACTAGAGTGCGGCGCATCACTTCGGTGCCGGACACATCGACCGCAACGTCGCAGGTCGCGGGATGCTCGGAAAAGTTGCGCACGCTGACGCGGGCCCACGCCGAGCCTGGCGCGCCGGGATCGAGCGACACGATCGCAAGGTTGGCGTCGCTACCCGAGATGCGATGGAAATCGAAGCGCCCGGCCGAAGCGAGATTCGCAACCGCGGGCTGCGGCGGAGGGCGATCGGAGAAAAGATCGATCTCGGCTGCGGCGCGCGCGCGCATCAGTGCGGCTCTGAGAGCCACCGGACGCGCGGCAACGGCGAACGGCCGAAGGCCGGCGATAGCGGCGCGAAGCTCCTTTTCGTCGGAGGTAGGCGCCTGCACCAGTTGCGCCTCGAGCGCGTACGAAATGACGCTGAACTGGTCGCCGGGCGCAGCGGACGAGATCATGTCGAGCGCTTCGTACTTGGCATGGTCGAGACGCGATACTCCGCCGTCAGTGGCGCCCATCGCGGCGCCGAGATCGAACACGAGCGCTCGGCTCCGGCCGTGGGCGGGCGCTTCAGGAATCCGCACAAAGAAGCCCGCGATCGCGAGCGTGAGAGCCGCGAGCGCCGCCACCTCGAGCCAGAACAGCGGATCGAACTGTACTCGGCGCACGCTGGCGGCAGGCGCCGGCTGCTCGTCGAACAGCATCAGGCTCGACACCTCGATCAACGGCCGCGCGTGCGAGCGCAGGTATATGATCACGAGCACCGCGATACTCAAGCCCCAGATGAGGTTGCGTGGATCGAGGAAGCCCATCGCCTATCGCACCACGCCCAGCAGCGGCAGTTCGCGCTCCATGAAATCGTCGAGCGTGCGGGCGCCGAACGCCTGCGCGTAGGCGATTCCCAAGCGGTCGCAGATCGCACGCACGATGCTCGCGATGCGCTCGACCTTCGCGCGGCAGTGCGCCGCATATTCGGGCCCGAGTACCGCTTCGCGAGTCTCACCGCTCTCGGCATCGCGGATGCGGTAGAGACCGGGCGGATAGGCGCCGGTGCTCTCCATCTCGCCAAGCACGTGCACGACTTTGACTTCGTGATGCGCGGAAGTAAGGCGCTTCAGGGCGTCGTCGGTATCGCCTTCGGCGACCAGGAAATCTGATATCACCACGACCACGCCGGCCGGGCGATGCTGCAACAGGAATTGATCGATAGCCACGCCGAGGCGCGTTTCGCCACCCGCGCTCACCGAACTCACGAACGGGCGGAAGTTGACGTAGGATTCGCGGCGGCGATGGAACGGCGTGGTCTCAAAGCGCATCGCGCCGCGCCGCATTGAAAATGCGCCGAGCCGCACCGGGTCGTTGTCGGCCATCCCGATGTACGCGATCGAGGCAGCCAGCGCGAGGCCGAGTCCGAGCTTGTCGTCACGCTCCGGCATCCCCATCGAAGCGCTCGCATCGACCAGCGCCGTGATTTCGATCTGGCGCTCGGAGCGGAAGGTGCGAATCAGCGGATGGTCGAGGCGGGCCAGCGCGTTCCAGTCGAGAAAGCGGAGGTCATCGCCCTCGGCGTATTCCTTGAAATTTTCGACCTCGAGACCGAGACCTTGCACGCGGCCAAGCCGGCGCTCTCCCGTGCGCACCGAACGCGCGCGCTTGATGCCGAGGACGAGACGGTCGAGCTTTCGCAGATAGTCGGGCTCGAACGCGCGGGTCTCGAGCATTGCAGGACCTCAGGCGCGCGCCGCGCGCACCGATTTCAGCACGCGTTCGACGACGTGGGTCGCATCGATTCCGTCGGAATGCGCCGCGTAGTTGAGCATGATGCGATGGGCGAGCGCGGGAATTGCGACACGGTCGATATCTTCGCGCGCGATGTTGGCGCGCCCGTCGAGCAGTGCACGCACCTTGGCGCCGAGGATCAGGGCCTGCGCGCCACGCGGGCTCGATCCGAACATCACGTAGCGGTTGACCATCTCGTCGTGCACCGAGCGCGCCTCGTCCGCCACGTAGCGCGAATTCTGCGGCTGCGTGGCGCGCACGATCCGCGCC
The DNA here is from genome assembly GCA_030038355.1 of Candidatus Binataceae bacterium. Classification (GTDB taxonomy): domain Bacteria; phylum Desulfobacterota; class Binatia; order Binatales; family Binataceae; genus JASHPB01. The sequence continues at coordinate 109,720 of JASHPB010000273.1, read as the reverse complement.
GCGTAGTGCTCCATCTCGGGCGCCGCGATTACGTCGCGTACCAGCTTTTTGAGCGCCTCAACGCGAGCGGGAGCTTCATCGGCATGGAAGACAGGCTCGACGCCGGCCTCCTCGGGTCCAGTAGTGGAGGTTATGATCCTCGTGAGCTCGATTTCGTCGGGGTAGCTGAGCCGCACCTTGAACAGAAATCGATCGAGCTGTGCCTCGGGCAGCGGATAAGTGCCTTCCATCTCGATCGGGTTGAGCGTCGCCATCACGAAGTACGGCGGCGCGAGGCGATGCGTCACGCCAGCCACTGTGACTTGCAGCTCGGCCATCGCTTCGAGCAGCGCCGACTGCGTCTTGGGCGTGGCGCGGTTAATCTCGTCACCGAGCAGGATATGGCAAAAGACGGGGCCGGGCTGGAAAGTGAATTCGCGCCGGCCGTCATCGGAGCTGAGAATGACGCGCGTACCAGTGATATCGGCGGGCATCAGGTCAACGGTGAACTGGATGCGGTTGAAGCTCAGGTTCATCGCGAGCCCGAGGGTCTTGACCAGCGTGGTTTTGCCCGTGCCGGGGACACCTTCGATCAGGACGTGGCCGCCCGCGAACAGCGCCGCAAGCATCTCTTCGACCGCCTGGCCGTGACCGACAATGACCTTGTGAATTTCGGCCTGGATGCGACGGAAGGTACGTGCGAAATCGGCTACGGTCGGCACTTCGACGGCAGCTAGCTCACTCATCGTTCGAATACCCGCTTGATTGTGGTTCGATCATCGGGCGGAACTTCCGTCCGTACCACCGGTTCGTCAGGCTCCTGAACTGCGGCCAACGGTGTGCGGACCTTTGGCGGCTCGTAGGCGTGACCGGCGCCCTTGGCGCCGTGCTCCATCGGTCGCGCCTCTATCGCGATCTCGAAGCCCTCGTTACCGAGCTTGGATTGGGTCGGCGCGCCAAACAGGCTGTCAGGATCGACGCCGATTCCATGCGCCGCACCGCCGCTGCTTCCCTGGTCACCGTTTTGCTGATCTCCCTGATCGTCCAATGGCTTGGTGGCAGCGTTGGGGTCGTTGGCTCCCGGTTGCTGGTTGGCGAGATCGGAGCGACCCGCGGCCTGTTCTGGTTCGTCGCTGCTGTTGTCGCGGAGGCTGCCGCGCGGCAGCGGGCCACTGTTATCGTTGGTTTGATCGCGCTGGAACTGGCCGGCGGCGTCGCGCCGCTTGTGGTTCGCGGCATCGAGTGGATTGTGATTGCCAGGGCCGCTCATCGGATCGGTCGCATCGGCGAGCTTCAGGTTGAGCCGCCGATGGTTCTGCGTTTGCCCCGTAAGCTTGTCCTGCAGGTTGTTGGCCATGTTGCGAGCCTGATCCATCAACTTGCCGAACGATGTGGAAGAGCCCTGTCCTGGTTCGACGCCCTCGCGCGCGAGTTTGTCCTCGAGCCGGCGCATCGTCTCGGGGTCTGCCTGCACCGTCATCGCGTTGTCGTCGCCCGGGCCGGCCGGCCTTAAGTGCAGGTCATTGAGGTCGAGCGTGAGGTCATCCTGGCCCTGGCTTGCGGGCATAGGAATCGCGTGACGGATTCGCGAGAGCGGCCAGACTAATCCCGCGACGATGAGCGATGCGACGAAAGCGTATATCGCCCGCGAAATGCGACGCTTCTCGATCCGGCTGGGGGCGAATTCCGCGCGCCGGCCGAGGGTATCCTCGACCAGGTACGACCACATCGGGCCTTTCTTGCGATGCTCGGCGATCGTAACGATGGTCGCGAGGCGTCCCTTCAGATCCGCGCGTTCATCAGCGAGAGTCGCGGCCCGGCGCGCGTTCGAACGCATCAACCATCCCTGGCGCAAGGCGGCGACAATCGCGAACGCGGCGAGAATCGAAAGCGTCACTGTTACCACGATGAAATTGATCGGCGTCAGCATGAAGGCGGAGATGTAGATGAGCGCTCCCGCCACGATCAGCGCCGCGGCTGCATAGAAGAATGCGTGCTGGAAGGCGAGCGAGTTGAGACGCGAACGCAGACGGCCTACCTGGCCGAGAATCTGCCAGAGTTTTTCGTCTCGAGGTCTCAAGTTTTCGCTGGGACGCATGCGGGCTTCAGTTGCGTAAAAATCGACAATAGTGTGCAACCCCAGTGGGCGCAACGACATTTAATTTTAGCGCAAAAACTCTGTTAATGCCGCGCGCCTGCCAGCTGCGGCTTTCAGAACGTCCAGCCCACGATCGACTTCAGGAACACGCCGTTGCTCGTGCGCGTCACGCCGAAGCCGACGCCCAGGTTAAGCTCCAGGTTGTCGACGATATTGAGGTTGGCCGCCGGCACAATAAAATGCTGCTGCTTCTGAGCACCGGGCATATCGCGAAGCGAGCCCATGTCGCCGTAGTACTCGAGCGCCGGCGTCACCCATTTGATGAGATCGTATTCGATCTCGCCCGAAGGCTCGAACTGGAACCCCTTGTGCGCGCCCGGTCCGCTGAACGGATCCTCGAAGGCAAAGTTGCCGACGATCGTTAACTTCTTGTAGCTCGTCTGCAGAATCGGCCGCAGCTCCAGCGTCGTCGGATTATCCTCGGCGGCGTGCCGCATGTAATCAAGCTCGATATTGCCGCCGAACTGTACCGGCCACGAATCAGTCTGCGGCACGCCGAAATGCATCTTGGTGCGTGCTCCCGCGTACTCGTAATTGCCGTTGTCGAGCTTGGCCGTCGCGAGATACTGGCCGACCTCGAGCCACGGCAGGAGTCCGTAGGTTGCCTCCAGTGTCTCGTGGATCTGATACGGGTTCAGTGCCTGTTTCGCCTCGTATCCCGTCGCGGTGCTGACGGTGTTGGAGTGAAGCTCGAGCTCGAGGCGCTCGGGCGGCGTCGTCTCAGTCGTGTAGATCTGGATTTCGTAGAAGTCGATCGCGTATGCGCCTTGCGGCAGCGCAAGGAGCACGCATAGCAGCGCCGCAATGATGATTATTGCACGCAGCGCAGCCTCGGCCATCACTTGGGCGTAAGGCCCGCATCATCGGAGGCGCCGAGCGCGACGGCGGACCAATCCATCTCGCCCCGCCCCTTCGCTAGCGCTGCGACGAAGCGATCGTGCACGACGCTCGCGAGCGGCATCGGCGCGGCGACCTCAGTTGCAGCCTTCAATGCAAGATCGACGTCCTTCATGCCGAGTGGCAGGCGAAATCCGGCCGGCTCATGCACGCGCCTTGCGATGGCCGCGCCATAGCCCTGGTAGACCGGGCAGGCGAAGAGCGTCTTCGACCAGAGATCCATCGCCGCGACTCGATCGACGCCGCACTTCTCGACCATCGCGAGCGCTTCGCCCATCGCTTCCATGGCAGCCGCGATCATGAAGTTGCCGCCGAGCTTGACCGCGTTCGCGGCGCCGGGCTCCTCGCCGAAATCGAAGATCGCCTGCCCCATGGCCTCGAGCACGGGGCGTGCTTTTTCCTTTGCGGCAGCGGAACCAGATGTACAAATCCAAAGCCGCTTGGCTGCAGCTGCCTCGGGACGTCCGAACACTGGCGCGACGACCATCGCGGAGCCGCACTGCTCGTGATACTTGGCGAGCCGGCGCGAGATTGACGGCGACACGGTGGTCATGGAGATGTGAACTCCGCCGGGCGCCAGTCGCTCGGCGATCGACGGCTCGCTCGTCACCAGATGCTCGAGCGACGCGTCATCGGCGAGCATCGAGACGATAATTCCGCGCCCGTGCGCGGTGTCGAACGGCCGCTCGCATAGATGCGCGCCGCGTGCGACCAGCGGCGCGGCTTTCGAAGCGGTGCGGTTGTAAACGTCGAGATGATAACCGGCGGCGATCAGGTTCCCCGCCATCGCGGAACCCATCGCCCCGAGCCCGATGAATCCGATTCGCTGTGCCATGCCGCAAAGGCTAGCATCACGTAGCAGTTGAGCAGAGCAGCGCTTTACGCGATCACGTCCGCGGCACGGAGCCGTTTGATCGCCGACGCATCGAAACCCGCGTCTCGCAGCACTTGGTCGGTGTGCTCACCGAGAACGGGCGCAGCGCTCCGGATCTTCGTCGATGCGCCATCGAAGCGCGCGGCCGGGCGCGGCTGACGCATCACACCGACGGCGGGATGCTCGACCTCGACGATAAGCTCGTTTGCGGCGATCTGCGGATCGGTGAGAATATCGGCGCGGCTCAGAATCGGCGCGCATGGAACCTGCGCCGCGTCGAAGCGCTTGATCCATTCGGCCGATGGTTTCTCCTTGAGCGCCTGCGCCGTAAGCTCCAGGCGATCCTCGGTGTGACGCACGCGCGCAGCTGGCGTGCTGAAGCGCGGATCGTCGAGCCACTCCGGATGCCCAATGGCGCGTGCGAGTGCCTGCCATTCGACCTCCGAGACGGCGCCGACCGTGATGTAACCGTCGGCGGTTTGGTAAACGAGGTCGCGCACGGTCTGGCGCACGACCGCGGGTGGCTCGCTGCTCCTGAACGTGTAGGCCGTCATCCCCTCGGGCCACTGAAATGCGACCACCGCGTCGAGCATCGCGAGCTTGAGATGCTGCCCTTTGTGCGTGCGCTCGCGCCCGAGCAGCGCCGCCGTCATCGCCTGCGCGGCAGTGAGCGCGGTCACCTTGTCGGGCACAATGAGCCGCATCATTCGCGGGCGGCCCGTTGCCTGGTCGGCCTGGATAGCGGCGAGGCCCGACAGCGCCTGCACAACGGGGTCGTAAACTCTCTTGTGGATGTAAGGTCCTCGTTCGCCGAAGCCGCTTATCGAAACGTACACGAGTTCAGGATTAACCGCGGCCAAAGCTTCGTATCCGATTCCCATCCGCTCGGCGGCCCCCGGCCGGAAGTTCTGCACGAACAGGTCCGCACCACGTACCAGGTCCTTCAGCAGCCCGACGCCGCGCGGCTTCTTCAGATCGATCACGATCGACTTCTTGTTCCGATTGATGACCGCGAACATCGGCGACATCGCACGCTTCGAGGCGGCCAGCGCGCGCGTCAGGTCGCCCGAGCCGGGCGGCTCAACTTTGATCACGTCGGCGCCCTGGTCGGCGAGGATCATCGTGGCCATCGGCCCGGAAACCATCTGCGTCACGTCGACAATCCGAAATCCATCAAGTGGACCAGCCATCGCGATTCTCCTTCAGCGCGAGCGCGTTACTCCGATTTGCGGGCAAATCTCGGCGATGCTGCATCGTGAGCACCAGGGCGACGTTGGATGACAAATTGTCTGCCCGAAGGCTACAAGTATGCCGTTGTATTCGAGCCAATGCCGCCGTGGCAAACTCTCGCGCAGCGCCATCTCGGTCTGCTCGGGCGTTTTCGTCTTCACGATGCCCCATCGATTCGAAATGCGATGCACATGCGTGTCGACGCAGATCCCCGGCTTGCCGAATGCTTCGGTCACCACCAGGTTCGCTGTCTTGCGCCCGACGCCCTTCAGCGTGAGCAGCGCACTGAGGTCATCGGGCACCAGGCCTTCGAACTTGTCGATAAGGTCGCGACAGATTCCGCGAATAACGTGCGCCTTGGTGCGATAGAAGCCCACCGGATAGATGAGGCGCTCAAGAGTCTTGCGGCTCAGCGCGAGCATCGCCTCTGGAGTCGCTGCCCGCTCGAAGAGCCGCGCCGCTGCGAGCGCGGTGGTTTCATCCTTAGTCCGCAGGCTCAGGATGCACCCAATCAGCGTCTTGAATGGATCGCGCGACTGCACAGCGATGAAGCTCACGATCGGCGCATTCCACTTGGGTGCTTCGCGACGCAGAACTTTCATCACGCTGCCGATCGTCGCGGGCGTGAGCGGGGGATGCTTGGCCCGTGTTTTCGATAGCGGCTTCGATGTTGTCGCCACGAGGGCCACGGATTTCATCTAGCATCGCGGCGCTCGCGAACGAACCGCGTTTGACGGTTTCAGCGAAGCGGAATAGTTTTCGGCTCGCTGGAGCTAAACGCCGTCGCCACGCGCCCTCGAGGAGGCAGCCAATGGATATTACAAAGGACAAGCTGCTCGAGATGTACCGCTCGATGCAGCGGATCCGTCATTTCGAATCGAAAATCCGCGACCTCGCGACCGCCAACGAAATTCCTGGCTTCGTCCACGTGTCGATTGGCGAGGAGGCAAGCGCCGCCGGAATCTGTGCAGCGCTCCGCAAAACCGATCGCATCACCTCGACCCATCGCGGCCACGGTCATCTGATTGCCAAGGGCGGGCGCCTCGACAAGATGATGGCGGAGATTTACGGCAAGCGCGGCGGCTACTGCAAAGGCAAGGGCGGCTCGATGCATATCGTCGATTTTTCGCTCGGCATTTTGGGCGCAAACGGAATCGTCGGCGCCGGCCTCCCGATCGCGACGGGCTCCGCGCTCGCGGCGCAGGTCGCGGGCCGCGACGACGTGACCGCGTGCTTCTTCGGCGACGGCGCCTCGAACGAGGGCACCTTCCACGAGTCGCTCAATCTCGCGTCGGTGTGGAAACTACCCGTCATCTTCGTTTGCGAGAACAACGGCTTCGGTGAGTTCACTCCGATGCGCACGGTCACTTCAGTCAGCGACATCGCAGTGCGCGCTCGCGCCCACGACCTGCCGGGCGTGATCGTCGACGGCAACGACGTGCTCGAAGTCTTCAAGGTTGCGAGCGAAGCTGTAGCACGCGCCCGCGCCGGCGAAGGTCCCACGCTGATCGAGTGCAAGACCTATCGGTGGGAAGGTCACGTCGTCGGCGAGGCCGCGATCCTCGGTGAATACGCGTATCGCAGCAAGGAAGAAGTCGATTCGTGGAAGCTCAAGTGCCCTCTCATCCGCTTCGAGAAATGGTGCGCTGAGAATAAGAAGATCGACGCCGGCGAGCTGCAGCGAATCGTCACCGAGACGGAGAAGGAACTCGACGAGGCGATCGCGTTCGCACGCTCGAGCGAGCTGCCCGCCGCGAGCGAAGTAACCGACGACGTGTTCGCCTAGCGCGGAGGTAACGATCATGCCGCAAACCAATTTTATCCAGGCGATCAACCAGGCTCTTTCGGAAGAGATGAGGCGCGACCCGAACACCTTCCTGATGGGCGAGGACGTCGTGCTGGCCGCGTTCGGCGCGACCAAGGGACTCATCGACAAGTTCGGGCCGTCGCGCGTGCGCAATACTCCGATCTCGGAGGCGGGCTTCGTCGGCGCGGCGGTGGGCGCTGCGATGGCGGGAGCACGCCCGATTTGCGAGGTCGAGTTCGCGAGCTTCTTCTATTGCGCGTTCGATCAGGTATGTAATCAGGCGGCGAAGCTCCGCTACATGTCGGGCGGCCAGGCGAGCCTGCCGATAACGTTCCGCGCGGTATACGGCGCGATGGGCGGCGCGGCGGCGCAGCACTCGGAAACCGTCTATGCACAATTCTTGAGCGTCCCTGGCCTCAAGTTGGTCGTGCCCTCGAGCCCGTCGGATATGAAAGGACTCTTAAAGAGCGCGATTCGCGACGACAATCCCGTGATCGTCTTCGAGCACGGCGCGCTGGGGCGGCTTCGCGAGGAAATCCCCGAGGGTGACCATCTCGTACCGCTCGGAAAAGCCGCCATTAAACGCGCCGGCGACAATGTCACTGTGATCGCGATTGGAGCGATGGTGCCGAAGGCGCTCAGGGTCGCCGACAAACTCGTCAAGGAAAGTATCTCGGTCGAGGTTATCGATCCGCGCACGCTGATTCCGCTCGATGAAACGGCGCTGCTCGAGTCGGTTGAAAAGACCAACCGCGTCGTGATCGCCGACGAGGGTCATCTACGTGGCGGCGCTGCAGCGGATATCGCCGCGCTGATCGCCGAGCAGGGCTTCGATCATCTCGACGCGCCGATCAAACGCGTCACCGCGCTCGACGTGCCGATCCCATTCAGCCCGCCGCTCGAGAAGGCGGCGATTCCCGGCGAGGATCGGATCGAAGCGGCGATTCGCGACCTGATGGGCCGCTGAAGAGTCTGGAGCTACTCATTGGACGAACGATTCGACAGAGATCGCGGGATTCGTGGCTTGGGTCATCCTGAGCGAAGCGAGACGTCGAGCGGAGTCGAAGGGTCTCGCCCGCCCGGGTTTGTCGGTGGGGCAACCAACGCTCGACGACCGCCGACACGCGAGTATCCGCCAAACGCTCAATTGTTCGCGCAGAAATTGCGCGCAAGCACCGCGCGAGATCCTTCGCTCGGAAGCCTGCGCTCAGGATGATGGGATGGAAATTGACACTGTGGCGAACGTGAAACAATGAGTGCATTGCCAAGCTATCAATCCCTCGAGGGCGCAATTCGAGCGATGGCATAGAAAGAAAGGAAGCGGCCAGTTGTGGCGGTTGAAGTGACCATGCCCAAGTTTGGGCTCACGATGCACGAGGGGACGATCCAGCGCTTCTTCAAGTCGCCGGGTGAGAGCGTCAAACAGGGCGAGCCACTCTACGAAGTCGAGACCGAGAAGATTCTCTACGAAGTCGAATCGCCCGCGGGCGGCACGCTCGCCGTCGCGCTCTTCGATGAAGGTGCGATCGTCGAGTGCGGCGTCGCAGTTGCCGTGATTGCCGAGCCCGGGGAGGACGTGGGCGAGGTCGCGGCGCGCTATCGGCGCGCCGCGACCTCGCCCGTCTCCAATCATGCTCATGCCGCACATCGCCCTCATGCAGCTGCGTATGCGGGGGCTAACGCCTCTGCAACAGCGCAAGGCGTGGGCTCACGCCGCGCCGTGAGCCCTATCGCGCGCAAGCTCGCGGCAGAGCTCGGAGTCGATCTCGCGCGCGTTGCGGGTACAGGACCCGGTGGCCGCGTGACGCGCGAGGACGTCGAGCACGCCGCCAGCGAAGGCGCGGCGCCGGCCGCAGCGAAGACGGCGCCCGCGCCGCAGGCGCGCGCATCTACTGCCGCGCCCGGCGCGAAGCGTACGGCGATGCGTGGCGCGCGCAAGGTGATTGCCGAGCGCATGCATCAGAGTTTGCAAACATCCGCGCAGCTGACGATCGCATCCGAAGCCGATGTGACGCCCGCGACCGAGCTTCGCGCTCGTCTCACCCGCGATTTCGATTTCACATACACCGACATGCTGGTTCATGCGTGCGCCCGCGCGCTGCTGAAGCATCCGCGGATGAACGCTAGGCTCGAGGGCGAAGTGATCATTTCAGTCCCCGAGGTCAATATCGGAATCGCCGTCGCGCTCGACGAAGGTTTGATCGTACCCGTGATTCGCAGTGCTGATCGCCTCGCGCTCCGCGAGATCGCGGTCGAGAGCCGGGCGCTCGCCGAGAAGGCGCACGCATCGAGGCTTCGGCTCGAAGACGTGCACGGCGGCACGTTCACGATCAGCAACCTCGGGACGTACGGTGTCGACGCGTTCACGCCGATTTTAAACCCTGGCGAGACCGGAATCCTAGGCGTCGGCCGAATCGTCGAAAAGCCCGCAATCTATCGCGGCGAAATCACCCGCCGTGCGATGCTCACCTTAAGCCTCACATTTGACCATCGCGTGATCGACGGGGCGCCTGCGGCAGAGTTCCTTCAGACTGTGATCGAAATCCTGAACTACGGCGAGCGATGAAGGCTGCTCGATTGCCGACGCGGCCATTCATCGCACTCCTTGCCATTGCCACGGCGATGATTTGCTTCGCATCGTCGCGAGCACTTGCCGAGCAGGACAATTCCGTGACTCCGAGGCATCCGTCGCTGGTGCGCAAGGCTCCGCCGCCGAAAGAAATTGACTGGGACAAAGTCACGCAGGAGGCAACCAACCTACTTGCCAAGTACATCCAGATCAATACGAGCAATCCTCCTGGGGACGAATTGCCCGCGGCCAAGATGCTCAAGGATGTATTCCTCGAAAATGGAATCCCGGCGACAACCTGGGAGCCGCAGCCCGGGCGCGGGATCGTCGCGGCGCGGCTGCGCGGGATCGGCACACACAGCAAGGCTCTGATTCTTCTCAGTCACATGGATGTGGTGCCTGCGGTCGCCAAGGAATGGAAAGTGCCGCCGTTCTCAGGACTGGTGAAGGACGGCAAGGTCTGGGGCCGTGGCGCGATCGATGACAAGGGCATGGGCGTGATGGAGCTGATGGCGATGCTTGCAATCAAGCGCGCCGGAATCCTGCTCAATCGCGATGTGCTGTTCGTCGCCACTGGCGACGAAGAGGCCGGCGGCCAGAACGGCGCGGGATGGTTCGTCGATCACGAACACAACGTTTATGCGGATGCCGGTTTTCTCTTGAATGAGGGCGGCGGTATTCGCGATCTCGACAACGGCAAGAGATTTTATGCCGTGTCGGTGACCGAGAAGACGCCACTTTGGCTTCGCCTCACTGCTCAAGGCCCCGCGGGACATCCTTCGACGCCGCCGCCGGACACCGCAGTGACCAAGCTCGTGCGCGCGCTGGACAAGGTGATCGCCTATCAAACGCCGATTCGGATCCTTGGCCCTGTACAGGACGTATATCGCACGCAAGCGGAGCTCGAGCACGGCCCCAAGGAGTATTACAACCTCGATACTTCGCTGAAGGACCCCGAGTTTCTGAAGAAGTTTATCGAGGTGCCGTTTCAGAACGCGCAGATACGCGATACGATCACACCGACCGTTCTCTCGGGGAGTCCGAAGACGAACATGCTGACGGCAACTGCCTATGCCGAACTGGATTGCCGCCTGCTCCCCGGCTCCGACCCACAGGCGTTCATCAAGAGCCTGAAGCAGGTCATCGGCGACGATTCGATCAAGGTCGAGGTGCTGCTGAACTTTTCTCCCGTGTCGTCGCCTTCGCGCTCGGAGTTGATGACGGCGATTGAAACCCTGGCGCGAGACACCGACAAGTGTCCTGTCGCTCCGCTGCTGCTACCCGGATTCACCGACTGTCATTTCTTCCGCCAGAAGAAGATCATCGCTTATGGCTTCATGCCGGTTGAGCTCGCGGCCCCGGAAGCCGAGAGTATCCATGGACTGAATGAGAGTATCGGAGTCAACGAGCTAAGCGAGGGAATCAAGCGGATGGTCGAGCTGCTGGAGATTTTCGGCGAGCGTTCGTAGCGAGGCTAGGATGCTGCGTGCGGGAGTCGGAAATTCGAGCGCGTTGAACCCGCGCACTGCTGCCAGCGAGGCGACTGCGGCTGCGCTCGCGCAGGCCGGACTCGACCGGGCCGAGGGCGCGCTCTGCTTCGCCACAAGCGCCTACGGAGCGGCGTATCCGATGATCCTGCGGATGGTCGCGGAGCAGGCCAGCACGCGCGAAGTCGCCGGCTGCTCCAGCATGGGCGTGATCGCCAACGAGCAGGAGGTCGAGAGCGGACACGCGCTCGCCGTGATCGTGATCGGCGGCGACGCGCTGACTGCGCGACGCTTTTTCGTCCCGTCGCTGCGTGGCCGCTCTCGCGAGGCCGCCACCGAAATCGCTGGCGCGATTAGGCCGTCCCTCGGCGCAAGTAACCTGCTCTGCGTTTTCCCTGATACCTACAACCTCGACGCGGAACAGTTTCTGGCAACGCTGAAGGCGGAAGTGCCCGAGGCCGTGATCGCGGGCGGCGGCGCGAGCGAAGACGGCACAATCGGCGAAACGTTCCAGTTCTGCGGCGACGTCGTGAGCTCGAACGCGGTGGCGGGGATGCTGCTCGCGGGCGAATTCAATATCACCACCGCGAGCTCGCTCGCCTGCACGCCGATCGGCGCTGCGCATCGGGTCACCGCGGCACGCGACAACGTATTGATCGAGCTCGACGGGCGCCCGGCGTTCGAGGTCTTCGCCGAGGCAGCAGGTCCGCTGGCGAGCGACCTCCGCCGCGCGCTCACCTTCGTGTTCCTCGCCGTGCCGCTCAAGGCAGGCGTGGAGAAGCTCGAGCGCGGCAGCTACCTCGTGCGCAATATCGTCGGCACCAGCAAGGAGCACGGCGTCATCGCGGTGGCGCATCAGCCGAAGGTCGGCGACATGGTCGGCTTAGTGCTGCGCGACGGCGCGCGGGCACGGCAAGATCTTAAAGCGATGCTTGAAGAGCTACCCGAGCGGATACCGGCGCCGCCTGCGCTCGGGCTGTACTTCGATTGCGTGTCACGGGGCGCAGGGCTTTACGGCATGCCGGGGCACGACTCGGCATATATCCGGCGAACGCTCGGCGCGATCGCGCTCGGCGGCTTTTTCACGGGCTTCGAGATCGGCCCGGTCGGCGGCGCGACCGGCCTGCTGCAATACTCCGGCGTGCTGACGCTGCTCTCTGAGAGGAAGTAGAACCTGCTGCCGACACAAAACTTCAAGCGAACTATTAAGATTCGCATCGCCCTCGATTCAGACTTTCGGCGCGCGCTTTGGGACGAAAGTATCGAGAGCATCCTTGCCGGCGAACTCGTAACCGGCGCGACCATGCTCGCCGACCTGTTTTTTACTGCCGACGCGAGACCTCTGGATCGCCAAGCTCATTTACCTGACTGAGCTGAGCTCCAGAATTGTTCGAGCTTGCGGCTGTTCCCTTCTGGCGCTGTCACGCGATTCAGTATCGCTGAACACTGGAGATGACCAACATGCTCAAACTTGCGCGCGAGTTCGTTCTACAGGTGTTTCGCGATTTCAGCGGTGATGAGTGCCCCTCGATGGCGGCGGCGTTGGCCTACGCGACGCTTTTCGCACTCCCTTCCTTGCTTCTGATCATCATTTTCATCGCCGGCCTCGTCCTCGGTCCGAAAGCCGCGAGTGGCGAGATCGAGGCCCGCTTGAGCGGCGCGATCGGACCTCAAGCGGCCGGGCAAATCCAGACCATGGTTAGTGGCGTCGCGAACAATCGAACCGGCGGACTGCTCGCCACCGCACTTGGGATTATCGGGCTGATCGTTTCCGCGACCGGCGTACTGATGCAGCTCCAGCAGTGCCTCAACAAAGCCTGGAAGGTTAAGGTGGTCGGCTCCGGCATCAGGCATTTCGCGATGAAGCGGGTACGCTCGGGCCTGCTGCTGGTGGGGGTTGGAATTCTCGCGCTGATTTCGCTGGCGGCGAGCTCCGTGATTTCCGCCCTCGCCAGGATGCTGCCGTTTGCGGGCGCAGCCCACGCTGGCGAGATGGTGGCGTCGCTGGTGATGTTCGCGTTTCTGTTTGGGACGATTTTGAAAGTCCTTCCCGACGTGCGCCTCGCATGGACTGATGTCTGGATCGGCGGCCTGTTTATCGCCGTGTTGTTCGTGATCGGGAAATTCCTGATCGCGATTTACCTTGCGCATGCGGGCAAGGCGAGCGCTTACGGCGCCGCCGGCTCGCTCGCCCTGCTCCTGATGTGGGCGTACTACTCCGCGCTCATCCTGCTGCTTGGAGTGGAATTTACCCAGGTATGGGTTCGTCAGCGGGGGCGCGACGCTCCGCCGAGAGAAGGTGCGGTGCGGATGGCGGAGCGATTGTGACTTGGGGGCTCCCGGGTAGCGAAGCTTCCACGAAATCGACGTTCATTTCCATGGAACTATCTTTGTTCAAGTCTTTTTTACGCCTTGAAGGTGAGAGACGAAGGGCGAGAGAGGCTTCCAAATGACTACCATCACTGAAGCGGCAGAAATCGAGCAAGCGCAGCGTCAGCGACTGAACAGGTTCATAAGGTCGGCGTACAGTCGGCTGTTCGGCCTTCGGTGTCCGCGGCCTCGCCGGCGACAAACTATCGATCGGCTATTGCTGGACGCGTTCGGGTCGATCTCCCCTGCTTACCTGTTCTAGAGGGTCTGCCTAAGAGCGGCCGCCTCACAGGTCCCGAAGCCTTAACTACTCGCAGGACCGGCAATCGGGGTTTTCCAGAGTGCGATCGCCCGCGTTTTGCCGGTTTAGCAATCCGGGGCTCGTCACGAGGTGTCCGTTGACCGTCGTCTTATCCCAGAGAGCAATGTGGGCCAGCACGTCGGCCAAATCTCCCCGATTGGCAGCGCCGAGCTTCCGGAGAAGTCGTGGGTCCGATATTGAAGGTGAGGCAGACGCACGCCGAGCACTGATTCTCATTCAAGGTCGCTGTGATCAGGCGGCTGATCTCGGCTACCACCGCGTTGACGTCATTGACGGGCACCCGAGCTGCTTGCGGCTGGTGAGACCGGGATAGACATCGTGCCCGTGTGCCCATAGGTTACCGGCAGCGTCAGCGTTCCGTACACGTGCACCCCGGATTGACGGGCTGGTCGTTTGCATCGTCTTAGGCGTGCGGGATGCGGCCTTCGTGCGTTCGGAGCAGCGCGTATCCAGCCTCATTCATCCGTCCCGTATCGTCATCCTGATCTCGGTCGATAAGCTCTCGGCAGGCGCGCATTCCCCCTTCACCAGCACCAACCGTCGAGCGGCGCGGGCCAATATGTCAATTTGGCGCGCGAACTCCAACAACGAGTAGAGTAGTCGACTACGCGCGCGGAGCGAGTTTTCGCGCGACGATAATCGCCGAGCGATGCGTGAAGTAGAGCTCGCCGTTGATGCGCCTCGCGTCAGTGCCGCTTAAGTCCTCGCGGATGTCGCGCTCGATCATCGCGCGCACTTCGGCCGCCTTGTCATCAGGTGTGTAGCTCGTCGCGAGCCATCGCTCGACGGGATTTGCGATGTCGTCGGTCCTGACACTCGAAATCTCGAGACCGGCCGCCGCGATGATCGCGATCAAGTCGCTCAGCGGGAGGAATCGGGTGTGCGAAGTATCGCGCAGCAACTCGAACCTATTGTGATAGGCGGCCCGTTCGGGATGCTCGCTCGCTCCTATATCCTCGACTACAAGACGCCCACCGGCGCGGCATACGCGCGCCATCTCACGGGCCACGGCGGCAGGATTCTGAAAGTGATGGAACGAAAAGCGGCAGACCGCCGCGTCGAATTCGTCGTCCTCGAACGGCAAGCGGCCCTCGACGTCGCCCTGGATGAAGCGGGCGTTGATGATGCCGCGCTCGGCGCGCATCCGCTCGGCGATCTTGAGCGGAGCTGCGGTGAGATCGATGCCCACAACTTCGCCGCATCGCGGCGCGAACGCGAGCGCGATATGGCCCGGCCCCGTCGCAATCTCGAGCACGCGCGTCGTCGGGCCCGGATTGACCGAATCGACCAGTATCGCGATACGATCGGGGTTCTTGATCGTCGGCGAAGCGGCGAATGCGTCGGCCTGGCGGGTGAATTCTTCGCGGATGAGTTGCTTGTGCTCGGCCGCCTGATTGGGCATCGAAGTGTCTCTCCTAAGGCGCCGATTATTCCATCGTCCCGCGAACCAGCCTAGATGCGGGGCGCCGCTTGCACGCGCGAAACCGTTAGTGGTAGCTGAAGCATGGATCCGAGCGAGTCTCGCCGGATTCCATCGTTTATAACGGAGGACCGCCAAGTTGGATTTCGGTTTTTCTGAAGAACAAGAGATGCTGCGCGATGCGGCCAAGCGTTTTCTGGCCGACAATTGCTCGACTAAGTTCGTGCGTCAGATGATGGCCGACAAGACCGCGCACGACGCCGGGTTCTGGAAGAAGCTGGTCGACCTTGGATGGCCCGGCTTGCTGATTCCCGAGGAATACGGCGGCCAGGGCGGCACCTTTCTCGATATGACTGTGATCGCCGAAGAAGCTGGCAAGGCACTGATTCCCGGCCCCTTCTTCACCTCCGCTTTGCTCGCGGCGCCGATCCTGATCGAAGGTGGCTCCGACCAACAGAAGAAAGACGTGCTGCAGCGCATGGCCAAGGGCGAGTTCATCGGCACCGTTGCCATTGCCGAAGCAGCGGGCCGCTTCGACGCCGACGGAATCCAGCTCAAGGCGACCAAGAGCGGCAACGATTACACGATCACCGGCGAGAAGTTCTTCGTGCCCGACGCCCACGTTGCCAACGGAATAGCCGTCGCGGTGCGCACCGGCGGCTCCGGCGAGAAGGGAATCACTATCCTGCTCGTGCCTCCCGACGCCAAGGGTCTCGCGATCACACAGCTCAAGACCGTCGATATGACGCGGCGGCTATGCCATCTGAAGTTTGAAGGCGTGAAAGTAAGTGGCATGCTCGGCAAGGAAGGCGAAGGCTGGCCAATCCTGCGGCGCACGCTCGATATCGCGACCGCGGCGCTCGCGGCCGAGATGGTAGGAACGGCGCAGAAGGCGCTCGATCTCTCGGTCGAGTACGCGAAGACGCGCGTGCAGTTCGGCAAGCCGATCGGATCGTTCCAGGCCGTTAAGCACAAGTGCGTCGATATGATGGTCGCGGTCGAGAACGCGCGCTCGCTCACCTACTTCGCATGCTGGACGGTTGACACCAAGTCACCTGAAGCGGCGACTGCCGTGCCGATGGCGAAGGCATATGCCTCGGACATGGCGAAGAACGTAACTTCCGAGGCAATCCAGGTGCACGGTGGAATCGGCTTCACCTGGGAGCACGACATGCACCTCTATCACCGCCGCGCGCTCGCCGGAGAGGCGAACCTCGGCAACGCTCCGGTGCATCGCGAGACCGTGGCAAAGTCACTGCTCGGCTGATCGCGATCAAATCCTGAAATCGAGGCGCCGCGGGCGAATCGCTGGCGGCGCTTTTGTTTTGATGCTCTCGGCAGTATCGGCGATCGCCAACATTTGGCGGTTGGATGGCCTTTTCGCCCACACTTTTACCTGGGCTGTCCTCTGTGAGGCCCGCGGCCGACGAGAGGTGAAGCGTGAGATCTCGTTCGAGCGAATCGCATTGATCGCGGGCAGCTTGGGCCGTTTGGCTACTACTTCTGCCTTCGCGCAAAGTACGCAGACTTTTAACCTCAGCGCGACGATGGATGTCTGCAACAGCTGCGATATCGGGACGCAGAACTTGCTCGTGGCGGAGGATGATCGGCACGATTCTGCCGATGCCGCATTGGATTGCGACGTTCGATCCGAGAATGTGCGCCACGACCAAACGGACAAGGAGATCGAGCACAACGACAACAATTCAGAGGATAAGCAAGACCAACTCGCCGACGAAGAGGAGCAGCAGCAGCAAAGCGCACTTGAAAGCGATCAAGCGAGAGCGCGCGATCGAGGCGGCGGAGCATCAACGGCGGATCGCCCAGATCATGAGCCAGCCGGGCACCGCTGATGACCGATTTGACGCAAGGCGGCGTGCCCGGAGTTCCTGGCGGCGGATCTCCACAGCAGGCACCTAACAGTGGAACTCCGCAGCAGCCTAGAGGTCCGCGATCCGCGGCGAATCCGTCATCAGGTGGCGGCATATCTCCTGGCGGCGGCTCGAGCGCTCCCGCTCGAGGCGGTGGAATTACCGCCAGCGGCGGACAGACAGCGAACGGTTCACCAATTTCCCCTGACAACGCCGGCGGTGGAGGGAATCCTCCCGCCCGCAGCGAAGTGGGATCCGGGCGGCAATCCCGGCGGCGCCGCGCGGCAGGGTGCCACCCAATAAATGCGCCTCAGAATCCCGGCAATGGCACTGGCCACGGTCCTCTCAAGGGACTGAATGACTTCGTCAACAACATCGCGCGCAACATGTAGCCGCCGTCGTACGGCACTGGCCAGCCAAACACCGGGCCGCTCGCGATCAATGGACACGCGCCCGCTATTACGCGAAACGAGACAAGCAACAGTGTCGCGAACTCGCTCCAAGCGGGAGCAATAATCTCCAGGGAGCGAACCAGGCAGCGACGCAATTCGCCAACCAGAACTTCCGCGCTCAATGGCGCAGCCGATGAGCCCGGGGCTGCGACGCAGGTCGCGACAGCGTTCGGCGCTAGGGTGAGTTGGAGAGGGACTCGGCGTGGCAGGCGGCGTTCTAAAGAACTCGTTCAAGCAAGCGTTGGCGAACGGAGCCACCAAGCTTGGAGCTTTGAAAGCGGCCAGCGGCTCGCTGGGCGCGGCGAAGAACGTCGGCTTTCCGGGCGCCCAGCAGGAGGCTGCCACGCTCTCAGGATTGGTCAGTGCGGGAGGCGGCGGTTACATGCCGGTGATGTTCAGCGACGAAACGCCGCCGAGCGTCGGGCAGCCTGTGATGAAGTTTTGAAACCCGCCAGGCCGGAAATTCGATCAAGTCGTTAGGTCGAATATATTCTCGGCGGGCTGCAATGAAGTAAGGATCCGATCGAGCGCGGACTGGAACTGTTCCGGTGTTGGAGCCGGCGTCGGCGGCATGCCGTTAGCGCCTGCCGCGGCCGTCTACCCGAACATCCGCGCCCACGTCGCTTGTTGATCGCTGAGGCGCCTCGATCGTCGAAACCAGATTTCGATCGTCGCCCGACCGTAGCGCTGCACACCCGCTCGTATCGGAGCTATCAGCGAGCTGAGAGCGCAGTTTCACAAGCAACAGAAGAGATTCGCCATCGAGACGTTCAAATCCTGATTTCGCAACCAAGCCAAGTAGTCGGTTTTTGGCATCGACGCGCCGCCGGCGCTGAACTCGCAACAACGTTCATGGCCTTCGCGATGTTCGGATAATTTTGCTCCAGCGTTGCCTGGAACCCCGATGGCGGCGGGCCTTGCTGCTGCATCGCGTAACGCATCCGCGCGAAGCCACGATTGCGATCAGCAGCCGGCGGCCAAATCGTGATCGCTTTGGCACCTTTGATGCGCCAAAGCCAACTGTCCGATGCACCGCCATCGTCGGTGCTCTCCCAATCGATGCATGCTCTCTCTACTGCGCGCGCCACTATGCTGCCATATCGCTGCCCGCGGTTGTTTTCGATCCGCGCCGGTGACTATCTACCCGTATGCCGACGAAGGCGCCTCTCGTGGCCGCTCTGGCAGCGATTCTCGTAATCGCGGCGTACGCTGCAACGCGAGCCGATGGACAATCGTCGCCCGTCGCCGTACCGTCGCCTGTCATCACCAACAGCGACCTGAAATCCGGCACGATCATCTCGGCGGCCAACGCAAGCCAGTACTTGAAGTATCTGCCGTCAGCCGCGCAATTCGCGGTCGCGCATGGTTTCACGATCCGCGTGATGCCCGCGCGTCATATCGAATGGTCGCAGGGTTTTCAGCACGCGACCGAGAAGTATTCACCGCAGGTCAAGCTCAACGGCGTTGATGGGATCGAGAACTATATCGCCGGGATGCCGTTTCCGCTGCTCGACCTTGCGGACCCGAAGGCCGCGGTGAAGATCGCATACAACTGGCACATGGGACCGTTCATGCCCGACGATTTTTCGCTCGCGCCGTGGAGCAGCAATGGCTACTCCGCCGATTCCAACGATCCGACAAAGATCACTCCGCAGCACGACGCCGACTACGTGTGCGAGCAGTTCGAGATGCTGCGCATGGCGCACCGCACCGAGGTCGATCCGCGGCCGACGCTGGGCGAAACCGGCGCCGAGTGGAAAGCCCGGTGCCTCAACTTCAGCCAGTTCTCCGGCACCGCGGGCGAAGGCGCGGGGATGTGGATCCGCTATGTCGATCCGCATTACCCCGACGAATTTTACGGCTTCAGCGAACAAACGCGCCGCGTACGCCGCAGCGCCGTGAATCTCGCATATCCGGACGAAGGATGCCGCAGATGCCATCAGCCGTACTGGGCCTACGCGTTGCCGAAGACCGAGATTTACAAGTACCGGCTGCTGGGCACCACGACGCTTCTTGGATGCCTCGCTGCGAGCGATGAACCGGCGGGATTCAAATCGTCGTCCGACGGCGTCGCACTCGGAGAGGAGCCGTTCGAGCCGCGGAGCGCCTACATTCTCGAGATGACGCCGATCGATTCCGAAGCGGCCGCGCTCCGAACGATCGTGTATATCGATTCCGAGATCTATGTCTGGCTCGCGGCCGAGTTTTACGATCAAAGTGGGCTAACCGCGGTTGCGATGCCGCTCTGGCGGATGCATCCGTCGCCTGCAGGCGGCAACCTGTTCGACCTAGCCGGCAATTTCTATCATCCGGGCGGCGCAGGCTCGTTCTTCCGCTCCCTGGTGCCGGCGCACGCCGAATTCACCCAAACGATCAACAGCGGCCAGATATCGGAGGCTGCGTTCGTGCCCTCGATGATGGTGCGCTGAAGCGCTCGCGCCACTAGTCGAATGTCAACTCCGGAGGATTTTGCCATGGCTCAGATGGATATTTACGAAGCGATGCGCACGCTGCGCGCCGTGCGGCGGCTCAAGCCCGATCCCATTCCACATGATGTCTTGAACCGCGTGCTTGAGGCCGCAACCTTCGCGCCCACCGGCGGGAATGCACAGCCCTGGCGGATCATCGCGATCAGCGAGGGAGCGTCGAAGGAGAGCCTCGGCAAACTCTACGCCGAGCGCTGGCACCACTATACGAAACGGTTTCGTCCGTTTCCCGCCGACACGCCGGCCGACGTCCGCGAGCGCACCGAGCGCACCCTGAAGGCGGGCGACTACCTCGCCAGTCATTTCGGAGCGACGCCGCTAGTAGCCGTGTTCTGTTTCAATCCGAAGAACATGGCGATCACTGATTCTGAGCAGCCGCGGCCATCTGTGGTCGGCGGCGGATCTGTTTACACAGCCGTCGAGAATCTGCTGCTTGCGTGCCGCGCAGAGGGCCTCGGATGCGTGCTCACGACCTTGCTCTGCGAGCGCGAGCCCGAGGTGCGGAAGCTGCTCGCGATTCCTGATCCGTGGTACACCGCCGCTGCGATTCCGATCGGCTATCCTATCGGGCGCGGCCACGGTCCGCTGCTTCGTCGTCCGGTCGCGCAGTTGGTGTTCAAAGACGCGTGGGGCAAAGCGTTCCAGAGTTAGCCAGCAAAGCGCCGCCCAAAACCGCGCCGTGATTTCGGGATTCGAAGGGCCGACGATGCTCGAACCGGCCACGGATCGCTCGCGCGCCGAGGAGCTTCTCGATATCAACGACACGCACAATCAATCGTTCGTCGCGATCATCCACAACTGGATCGATTTCGATCAAACGATCCACGTGCCGCGCGGCAGCCGCTCCGCTACAACCGAGCCGTACCTGCGCGCGCTTCACTACGCGGCGGGCGCGATCTTCAAGGCGCTCACGCTGCTCGCCCTGGATGACGACGCAGTGCCTTCGAGCGTTGTCTAAGAACTGATAGCGGCCGCACTGATTATCGTGATGATCCTGGCGAGTCCGGTCTCGCACAATCACTACTTCGTACTCGCGATTCCGTGATCATAGGCCTGATGCTCGACGGGAGTCGGGCGGGCGTTTATCCGTCGGTGAGCCGGTTGACCCTCCTCCTATCATTCGGGATCGCGACCACTCTGCCCCTCCTGCCGGGATTGGAGTGGCGTGGCGACTTGGGACCGCGCGAGCTTCGCGGCGCTCGCGCTCTGGTTTGTCGCGATGCACGAGGTCGCGCGCGCCGAGAAGAGCGACGCGCGTGATCCTCCGACTCTGCTCGCAGAATCGCCGCGCCTAGGATGACATTTCTTCCTAGTGCGTCGTTACGATGCCTGCCGGAAGACTAGACGGCTTTGCCAAAGACTCGGAATCCACCTCGTCGAACTGGGTGCACCCGGATTCTGGTTGATCGAGAATCCGTCGATCGAGCCTACGAACACGGAAATGGAACTTGCGCGACTGACGAGAGCACCCGAGGCGCCACGTCATTAGCGAGCGGCAACTTACCTTATTGAATGGCTACTTACCGTCAAGCGTCCTGGGTGACGCTCGGATTGACGAATTGATGCCCCCGCTTTTTCTCCTCGCCCTAGCCAGGGAGAGGACTAAGGTGAGTGTATTCTGAGGCTGATTGTGATGCGTAGCGAACCCCGCGAACGAAGCCAAATCGTCAACGCGACGCAGGGTGTTGCACCAAGGCCACTTACGTCATCATCTCGACGCCGCCGGTGACGAGCGCAAAGATCGTTGCGCCGTTTTTGGTCGTGACAGAGTGAGTGCATCCATTGGGCCGGTAGTTCAGATTGCCGGTCAGCACTTCGCCCGATTCGTCGCTGTTCGAGCCTTCAATTACAAAAATCAACTCGTCTCCGACGTGCTTGTGGCGCGGCAGTTGCGCTCCCGGTTCGAAGCGGACCAGCGCGGCGCGGCGCCTGGTTTCCTTCTCGTGCCAGAGGTGTTTCTGGCGCACGCCAGGTATCGCCTCGGTCCAGGCGATCTCGTAGGGGTTGATGTTTTGCGACGGAGGCGCACCGACGGCATCGCTTGCAGGCTCGATATCTCCCATGACGACGGCGAGCGCGGTTGCGCCGTTTTTGCTGCTCACGCTGTGAACGCATCCGTTGGGTCGATATCCAAGACATCCGGCGCGAGTGACGCCGTGCTCATCGCCGATCGCCCCTTCAATGACGAATAGGATCTCGTCGCCCCGATGCCGATGCATTGGAAGTTTCGCGCCCGGGTCGAAGCGGATGATCTGTGCGCGGCGCTTAGTGGGCGCATCGGACCAGAGCACCTTGGCCTTGAGCCCCGCAGCGATTGGGGTCCATTCAACTTCGTCAACGCGAATTATCTGCGATGATGTGTCGGCCACGATTCTCTCCTTTCAGCAGTCGCGATATACGCCACTATGACAGCTGAGCGCTTCATTGTCGTGCGCTTCGGGCTTGCGATTCGATACGATCGCGATACTCTTCGTCAATATCGTCGCGTCAACCCTGAGGGAGATTCAATCATGAACTTCATCGAGCAACTCGACCCTGAACTCCGAGCCATGATGGAGAAGCTGCCGACCGATCGCGCCATGGATCTGAACGAGATTCAGAAGGCACGCGCCGGGATGAAGAAGATGGTTACCGCGATGCTCGGGAATCTGCCCCCCGTCGAGGGCGTGAGTGGCGAGGATCGAAATGCGCCGGGTGCTGAAGGCTCTCCCGATGTTAGAGTCCGCGTCTATCGGCCGCACCATCAGCCGAGCAAGCTGCCAGCACTCTACTGGATTCATGGGGGCGGATACGTGATGGGCGATGTCGAGCAGGACGACCGGCTGATGAAGCAGCTGGTCAAGCGAATCGGTTGCGTCGCCGTGTCAGTCGATTACCGGCTCGCGCCCGAGAATCCGTTTCCCGCGCCGGTCGAGGATTGCTACGCGGGACTGAAATGGCTCTTCGCTAACGCCGGCGAGCTCGGCGTCGATCCATCTCGAATCGCGATCGGCGGTGCGAGCGGTGGAGGCGGGCTCTGCGCGGGGCTCGCCTTGATGGTCCGCGACCGCAAGGAAATGAAAGTCGCCTTCCAGCTTCTCATCTACCCGATGATTGACGATCGCAACTCGACTCCAGCCGCGCTCGCGATCACCGATCCGCGCGTGTGGCATCGTGAGAGCAACCGCATCGCATGGAAGTACTACCTCGGCCGCGACGGCGGCGGGGCCGATGTGTCGCCCTACGCGGCCGCGTCGCGTGCGACAGACTTGACCAATCTGCCACCGGCCTACATTCCGGTCGGCGCGCTCGATCTATTCGTCGATGAAAATATCGAGTACGCACAGCGCCTCGTCCAGGCTGGCGTGCCGACCGAGCTCCACGTGTATCCGGGTGCCTTCCATGGATTTGATATGTTCGCCCCGGGCGCGACGGTCTCGAAGCAGTTCAAGGCCGACCGTGACGATGCTCTGAAACGGGCGCTTCATGGCCACAAGGCATGATTCGGATTCGCCCGAGAGACTGACTGGATAAGCGTCGCTGTTCTGCTGGCGCAGCCCTGCTGATTCTTGTTACAAGATCGCAGGCAACCAACGCGCAGTTTCGCTACGCCACAGTCCTTACCAACCGGAGGGAACGCCGATGGCTGAATACGATATCCACATCAAGGGCGGCACGATCGTCGATGGTACCCGCGTTCCGCGCTATCGCGGCGACGTATGGATCAAAGACGGCAAGGTCGCGCAACTCGGCGGCCGCGTACCAGGCTTCGCCAAGAGGACGATCGACGCTGACGGCTTGATCGTCGCGCCAGGATTCATTGATCTGCACACGCATTACGACGCGCAGATCAGGTGGGACCCCTATTGCACAATCTCAGGATGGCACGGCGTGACCTCGCTCGTGCTTGGCAACTGCGGCTTCGGCTTTGCCCCATGCAAGCGGGATTTCCGCGATCGCTCGATGCTCACGATGACACGCACCGAGGCGATTCCCTACGCCTCGATGAAGGCCGGAATCAACTGGGATTGGGAGACGATCCCCCAGTACCTCGATTCGCTCGATCGCGCGCCGAAGGGCGTCAACTGCATCCAGTACATGCCGACCGCATCGCTGATGACCTACGTCATGGGACTCGAGGCGGCGAAGACGCGGCCCGCGACCGAGCGCGAGCGGGCGGAGATGGCGCGTATCCTCGACGAAGGCATGGATGCGGGTCTCTGCGGATTCTCGATTCAGCGGCTCGGGCCAAATTCGGTGCAGGCGGATTTCGACGGCTCGCCGATGGTCACCGACACGATGTGCGATGAGGACATCCTGAACCTCGCGCGCGTGCTCCGTCGGCGTGACGAAGGCTTCATGGAAATCACGCAGGGCACGGGCGATGCGCGCATCGACCTGGCATTCGTCGAGAAGCTCGCCGACGAATCGCAGCGCCCGATCCTGTGGCAGGCCGTCATCCCGACGCGCAACAATCCAGAGATTCATCGCCGCAGCATGCGATTCGTCGAGCGCAATCGCCAAAAGGGGCGTCAGATCTTCGGCCAGGCTGGGACGGTGCGATCCGGCTTCGCCTTCACGCTCGAAAACTGGAACCTCTACGACACGCTGCCCGAATGGCGGGTGCTGACCACCGGCACCAAGGAAGAGAAGATCGCCAAGATGAAGGATCCCGCGCTGCGCAAGGCGGTGATCCATGCCAACGACAACTGCGACAACAACTTCAAGGCGATCCAGGCGGGCGTCGGCGGCAATCCGAAGCATCTCATCGTGCAGTGGGTCGAGAACATCGACGAGCTCGAAAAGTACGTCGGCAAGTCCCTCGGCCAGATCGGGATGGAAGAAGGCAAGCATCCGATCGAAGCGATGCTCGATATCGCCGTCGCGACCGGACTCAAGGCGGAGTTCCTCGGCCCCAACCGCGGCTTCAACGCGGATTACATGGCGGAGATCATCAACAACTCGCCGTTCACGTTCCCCGGCGTGTCCGACGGCGGCGCGCACACCAAGTTCTTCACGGGAGGCGCCTTCACCACGGACTTCCTCCGCTGGCTCGTGCGCGACGAGCAGAAGGTCACGCTCGAAGAGGCGCACTATCGCCTCTCCGCCCTGCCCGCGCACGCGGCAGGCTTCCGCGATCGCGGCGTGCTGCGCGAAGGCGCGGCGGCTGACGTCGTCGTTTACGATTTGAAGCGACTCGACGTTGAGCCCGACTGGGTCGGCGAGATCGTCCACGATCTCCCGGGCGGCGAATGGCGCCGCGTGCAGCGCTCGGTCGGTTATCGCTCGATCATCGTGAACGGCGTGGAGACCTTCGACGAAGGCAAGTGCACGGGTGCGACGCCGGGCAAGCTCCTGCGTCACGGCCACGCCTGATCGAAATTCCGTTGATTGATCACGAAGGGGCGGTGCAGCTGCGCCGCCCCTTTCTGGTTTCAGACGATTCGCCTGGTCGGCCCGGCCGCGATTGGTCATACTAAGGTTTATGTACCGCGAGAGGAAGAGAATCCTGTCATCAGGATGACACCGTCGATAGCATCGCACTCGATTACTCGCGGTTGCAGACATAAGGAGTGCGGGGCCGATGCCTGATGGAAAGTCAGCGGACCATGCCACCGAGCATCTCGACCAGACAGAGACCTCTCTGACGGCGCCTAGGTCGGAAGCGCCAATTGCTCATCCCTCAACGACAACGCCGGCTGAAAAGCGGCCATTGTGGATTTGGATCGCGGGCGGCGTGGCGGTGGTGCTGATTTTGATCATAGGTATTCCCATAATCATCACCGCGTTCAAGACCGTGTCCACCGACGACGCGTACGTGAATGGACACCTGACCTTTGTCGCCCCTCGGGTGCCCGGTCAGGTCGTGCGAGTGCTGGTAGACGACAACAACCGGGTGCACAAGGGCGACCTCCTCGTCGAGCTCGACAAGGAGCCGTACCAGGTGAAGGTAGACATCGCCCGCGCTGCTGTCGGCGTTGCGCAGGCCGATCTCGTCCAGACGCAAGCCAAGGTTCGAGGTTTGGCGGGACTGGCGCGCAGTGAATACTTCGAACTGGCGCACGCCGTCGAGGGTCTCAACAATCAGGTCGCCGACCTGCACGCCAGCGTAGATGCGTTGCAGGCCGCGAAGGCCACGCTGACAAAGGCCCAGGCTGACTACGGGCGGGAAAAGCAGCTATACGAACAGCAGGTCATACCTCGGCAAGATTTTGATACCTATCAGGAGGCCTTTTCCGTTGCCCAGGCGCAAGTAGCGAAGGCGCAGCAGGACGTCTATCAGGTGCGCGCGGCGCTCGGCCTTTCACAAAAGCCAGCCCATGGCAATAACCTGAGCGATGTGCCTCCTGCTCTGGATCAGACCTATTCGACGGTCAAACAGGCGCAATTCCGTCTCATGCAGACCGCGGCGCAACTGGGTTCGTTTCATTCATTCGCCGAGTCGCCGCAACAAATGCTCGCCGAGTTTTATAATAGCCACCCAGCCGAGAATATTGATTCCATTTTCGCACAGCTTCTCGCCAATGCGCCGGACGTCAAGCAGGCCGAGGCGAAGTTGAGCGAGGCCCAAGCCGACCTCAGCCAGGCCGAGCTGAACCTTTCCTACTGCAACGTCGTCGCCGTGATCGATGGCGTCGTGACACGGCGGAACGTGAATCCGGGCGATCAGGTAATCGCCGGACAAGGACTGATGGCCGTGAGATCGCTTACCGAGATCTGGGTCGACGCCAACTTCAAGGAGACACAACTTAGGGAGTTGCGGATCGGGCAGCCAGTTGATCTGGACGTTGATATGTACGGCAGGCATCGGCGTTTTCGCGGTCGAATCTCCGGCTTCACGATGGGAACCGGGTCGACGCTGGCGCTGCTGCCGGCCGAGAATGCGACCGGGAACTTTGTCAAGGTCGTGCAGCGCCTGCCGGTGCGAATCGATTTGATCGACTACAATGCCAACGTCGCTCCGCTATTTATTGGTCTGTCGGTTACTCCCTACGTCTACATTTACGAGAAGCCGACTGGTCCGGATGCCGGCCAGTTTCTGCAAAGCTTGATGCAGACCGGCGCGGTCTCTTCGCCAGTTTCAAAATGACTGCCGCGGCGCTCCAAGCAGTGCCACTCGCCAGGCGAGCAGCCAGTCCGTGGTTAATTGCGATGGCGGTCGTGATCCCGACCTTCATGGAGGTCCTGGATACGACGATCGCGAATGTCGCTCTGCGCTACATCGCGGGCGGCCTGTCGGCTGCCAACGTTGACAGCGAGTGGGTCATCACCAGTTATCTTGCGGCGAATGCGATAATCCTGCCGATTTCCGGATGGCTCGCCTTGCGATTGGGGAGGCGGAACTATTTCTTGCTCTCGATCGGCGTATTTACCCTGGCTTCCGCGATGTGCGGAATGGCCACCAGCCTGGCTTTCATAATCGCCGCACGCGCGATTCAGGGAATGGCCGGAGGTGGTCTGCAACCGTCGAGCCAGGCGGTACTGTTGGACGCATTCCCGCAGGAAAAACAGGGGCAAGCGATGACGGTGTTCGGGATGGCCGCACTCCTGGCGCCGGTGGTCGGACCGACGCTGGGGGGCTACATCACGGACACCTACGGCTGGCGCTGGATCTTCTATCTAAATGTGCCTATCGGCATTGTGGCCTTTTTTCTGTGCCACGCCCTGGTCACGGATCCGGAATATCTGCAGGAGGAGCGTGCCAAGAGTCGCGCGCAAGGACAGCCTTTCGACACAGCGGGCCTCTGTCTGTTGGCCATAACGATGGTTTGCTGGGAAGTCATGCTGAGCAAGGGCGAACAGTGGGATTGGCTCGGTGATCCGTTTTTTCGGGTGCAAACGCTGTTGCTCGGGTTTGGGCTCGGGCTGAGCGGCTTGATTTATCGCGAGTTGCGGCTACGCAGTCCGCTCATCGCTCTGAGAACCCTGACTGATCGCAACTTCGCTACCTGCTGCATTGTCATCTTTTGCGCTTACGGCGTCCTTTACGCCAACACCATCAGCCTTCCAGCGCTGCTTCAGTCACTCTTCGGCTACGACGCGACGACCTCCGGGTTGGTTCTATCGCCATCAGGACTCTTCGCGGTCCTGATGATGGTTGTTGTCGGCGCCGCTCTCGCTCGCGGTGTCGACGCGCGCTACCTGATGGCGGGCGGGCTTATCATGATGTCGCTCGGGAACTACTGGATGGGGCTCGAGAATCTGGATATCGGTCCGTGGCAGGTGGTGTGGCCGAGGGTCGTGGTGATCGCGGGGCTGTCGATGCTTTTCGCGCCGCTCAACGTGGCGGCGTTCATCTATTTGCCCAAGGAGATTCGCGGTGCCGCCGTGGGATTGCTCGCGCTACTGCGCAACGAGGGCGGCAGCGTGGGTACTTCTGTGGCCCAAATCATTCAGGAACGGCGCGATCAGTTTCATACGCTCCGGCTGAATGAAGGCCTTAATCTGCTGAATCCCCCAGTCAACAAACTGTTGACGCATAGCCAGGCGTACTTTCTGCAGTCGAACGGCGACCTTACCTTGTCGCACCAGATGGCGGTCGGCGTTCTTGGCCAATCGCTCGCGCAGCAGGCGTCGTCACTTGCCTATTTTGACGTCTTCACGGTTTCGGCAGCGGTCGGCGTGGTACTGATGTTGTCTATCCTGCTAATGCGCCGTTCGGTCGCAGAGAAGGGCGCCCATATCGGCGCAGAGTAGCATGAAGCCGGGCAAGCACCTGCCGCCGAGCCACGCCTGACCAATTTTCCGTTGAGTGACTCTGAAGGGGCGCGGTGCATCTCGCATCGCCCCTTTCTCGTTTTCAGTTCGCCTCGGGATTGAGCGGCACGTACGGCAGATCGTAGCCGAACGCCGCCGGCCCGACCGATCGCAATGCGCGTCCCGTTCGCATCAGCGGCGAACACGGCAGGCCGAGCACTGTCACGCGCAGCCCGGGCCGGAGAATTTCAGTGCTCACGGGTGCGCCGGTGTCGGTCTCGACCAGTGTGATCAGATCCGGAACGGTCAGCACGACCGCGTCGTCGAGCTTCAGGATGAGATACTCGTTTTTGAAGTCGATCGCGGCGCGGCGCCCGCGATCGTCGTCAACGCCTTCGATGGCGATACTTCCCCAATCGTGGCCGGCGCGAAAGGTCCGCTGCACATCTACGATTTTCCCGCCGACGAAGCGCTTGCCGTCTGCGACGCGGCAGATAGCAGCTCGCGGATCGTTATGATTCGAGCGTGCCATTTCGATCGCACGCCCGATCTTTAGCGATAACGAGATCGTGCCGCGAATCAGAGTACGTTGGAGCGTTTCGTGATCGTACGCCGCCGTCATGTAAATCAGGCCGCCGTTGTCGGCGCATACGCGGCGAAGCACGCGCTCGAGCTCGATGCCCGGCGGCTCCGTTGACGACCGCCGTGTCTCAGCTTTGGGAAAACCAGCCATCAGCAGGCCGCGGTCGCCGCTGAGCGCCGACGGGAGTCCCGGCGTCGTGCCATAGATCGCGAACGTGCTCATCTGGAGTTCGGGGAACGCGCGCCCGATACTGTCGCCGTCGAGCAGCGGCACTCCGCATCGCGCAGCGAGCAGGAGCGGGAACATGCACTGGAGGCCGCCGATCTCAGCGGCGAAAAATGCGCCGACGGATCCCTTGAGGGCGGTGCGCACTGACTCGAACCCACTTTGCAAGGCGAGGATGCTCGGCGGTTTCTCGAGGCATACGAGGGGAGCGCCAATCGCGGCTGACGTGATCGCAAACGATGCCGGGTTCATCTCGTCGATGCCAATGACATGCACCGATGCGTCATCTGCAAGCAGGCGGTGGGCCGCGAGCTGACCGTAGTAGGAATTGCCACCGCCTCCAGTGCCGAGCACGGCGGAACCGAGCGCGAGCGCCGAGACATCGTGTCGCGTGATCGTGAAACTCATTCGAGCGGCTCTTCGATATCGCCTACCGCGCGCGCACGCACGCGGAGCGCATCGGAAGCGAGATAGGACAGGGCCGCATCTTCCAGTTCGACGGTGACAATCGATCCTGCCGCAGCTCCCGAATCGCGGGCGCGCCGATGCGCTTCGCGCTCGGCACGCGCCAACGCTTCGGCGCGCGTTACCTCGGTCGCAGCAAAGGTGAGGTCCGCCACACCGCCGACCTGCGCCATCGCCGCGCCCAGCGCATTCGCGACTCCGGCGTGGGCGGGACAGATTACCGCTCGACCCAGCGAGCGCAGCAGCTCCTCAACGAGCGGCGCACCTCCGCCGACGAGGATCACGGGCAGATGCTGATTGGCGCGTTCGTAGTTCTCGAGCAGGCGCTCGAGGCGGCAGCGCAGATGATTGTCCACGCGCGCGATCAAGCTGGGTTCGAGATTGGCGACACGCGCAGGAATGCCAATCGCGAGGCGTCCGGCGGCGACCGCCACGTCGGTCAACGTTAGCGTGTTGCCGCCGAAGACGAGCGCCTCGCTCGTGAGACGGAAGCCCACGCTCCGCGGGCCGACCGCGCCGGTGCATTGGTCAATGAGGCTGCCGCCGCCGACGCCGATCGAATAAAGGTCCGGCATGCGAAAATTCGTGCGCACGCCCGCTACCGTTAGTTCCAGTCCCGCCGGCTGCGGATAGCCGCCGTGAAGCACGCCGGCGTCTGTGGTCGTGCCGCCCACATCGAGCACGATCGCATCGCGCGCGCCCGCCAATATCGAGGCGCCGCGCAGGCTGTTCGTCGGCCCGGATGCGACTGTGAAGATCGGCATCTCGGCCGCGCTGTCGCTGCGCACGACGGTTCCGTCGTTCTGGCTGATAAAGAGCCGCGTCGAAACCGCATCGTGATATGCCGCGATCGTTCGGGCCGCGAGCGGCTGCAGCATCGCATTCAGGAGACTGGCATTTTCGCGCTCGATGATTCCGAAGCGGCCGATTCGATGCGACATCGTGATCGAGAGTGCCGGGTTCTCTTCGCCAAGCCATAGCCCGGCCCAGAGCTCGTCGGCGGGATGCGACGTTGCGAATACTCCCGTGACTGCCACTTGCGTAATTCCATCGCTAGCAAGCTCGCGCGCCACTTCGCGAAGTGAGCTGCGATCGAGCTTGCCGAGCGGACGTCCGTCGAATTCGCGTCCGCCTTCGACGAAGAAGCTTCGCGTCCGCGTGGCATTGCGCAGATCCTGCGGCCAGTCACAAGTCGGTGGCAGCGATTGCGAGATGGGGCCGCCGAGGCGTACGGCAGCCGCAGCCGCAAGCTCGCGCCGCTCGATGAGCGCGTTGGTGAAGCTCGTCGTTCCGATGTGCACGCGCGACGCGGCGTCCGCGCGCTCGAGGTGCGCGAGCGCGCTCAGGATCCCGCTGCGCACGTCGGGCGTGGTTGGTACCTTAGCGAACGATACGATTTGACCGTCGCGAACGAGGACCGCGTCGGTATTGGTGCCGCCCACGTCGATACCCGCCACGATCTTCATTCGAGGTAATCCAGCGCGATTAACACGTTCGGATTTTGTTCGACTGAGTCTAGGAATGGCTAGCGATCAACGTCAAGGCGCGCGGATGGGCAAGAGCGTACAATTGAAGAGCGTACAATTGATTTATGCGCTTTGAAGGAACGCTTCCCATGTCTCAGCTCGACGCCAGCACTTCGCACCTGAAAGCAAACCATGGACTCTTCATCGGATCCGATTTGCGATCGCGAGGCTTCTTGCCGCCGCATGATCCGCTGACCAGCTTTCCGCACGATTCGGAATTCGCCCTGTTGGATGAAGTGGGCAGAGATCTCCCCAGCCTTTTGCAGGACAAGGACTTTCGCACATACGCGCGTGCTTTGGCGATTCCGCTCTGGCCCGAAAGTCGGGCCGCTGATCGCGATCTGCCTGAACTTCGCCTCTACTACGTCCGCGTCGGCTTTCTTGCCTCGGCGTACATCAACCAGGTTGGCCAGGAGCCGAGCAGGGTTCTGCCGGCCAATCTTGCAGTGCCGTTGTGCCGGGCCTGTCAGTTGCTGAAGCGCCCGCCGATTTTGAGCTACGACGGGTACGCACTCTACAACTGGAAGCGATTTCGCCAGGCCGGTCCGGTCGCTCTCGGTAACATCGACACCATTCAGAATTTCGTCCACCTCTATGATGAGCACTGGTTCATCCTGGTTCACGTCGAGATCGAGGCGATCGCAGCCCGCATCATCGACGCAGTTGCGAGGGCCGCCGCTCTGCAAGCCAATGACAGAGCGCTACTCGATAATGCTGTGCGCGATATCGCGAATGCCATCAATGATGAGGTTCGGGTGCTGCGCCGAATTCCCGAGAAAATGAATTCAGCCCTCTATTACAAGACCTTCCGTCCCTACATTCGTTTTTTCGAAAACGTCGAATACGAGGCCGAACTCCCGGGGGCCCATGTTGCGGCCGGTTCCGCCGCGCGAATCAGCATGAACTTCCGCGGCGAGACGGGAGCGCAGAGCAGTATCATGCCGCTGCTGGTGGCGTTCATGAAAATTCCGCACCGACCCTCGATGCTCACCAATCATCTCCGCGACATGCGCAACTATATGCCCGCCGAGCACCGCGCACTAATCGAAGCGGTCGAAGCTATGCCGCCTGTCCGGGCGATTGCGGGCAAGCAGAATTACAATGCGGTGCTCGACGCGATGGCTGAGTTCCGATCGGTCCACTACTGCTGGGCGCAGGAATATATCAATCGATGGACAGACGATCCGCGCGGAACTGGCGGGACGCCATACCTGCAGTGGCTGAAGCAACTAATCGACGAAACCCTGGCGTTCAAAATTTCGTAGCCCTACCCCACCGGCGCGTATTCAGCCTGCCAGGTCGCGCGGGACGAATCCCGGCACCCACTTTGCGTGCTTTGCGAGGTCATCATCGAGCTCGACCCAGGGCGCCTTCGACGAAGTAAAGACGTGCATCGAAAGGCGCACTCCTGGATCGCCCTCCAATAGACCCGCGGGAACGCTCACCATGCCCGTTGCCTCGACGAACTTCGGCGCGGGAGAACCGCAGCGGCTGCAGAAGCTCCGCGCGTGACCGGGAGTCCATTCGAACCCGGGATTGATCAGGTCCTCGCCGCAGAGCAGCTTGTATCGGGGCGAGCGGACGTGCGCGAAAGTCCCGAACGAAGCGCCCGTGCTCTTTCGGCATACCGAGCAGTGGCAGTTCGTCAGAGCCGTGACCTTCTCAATCTCGAACTTGATTCCACCACACTGACAGCTTCCGGTAATCATCATCCGGTCCTCGATTCGCTCAGTAGCCGGCGAAACCCATGTCGGTCGTCGCTTGCGCGTCGGGATCGGTGCAGACGTTGACCAGCGCCGGCTTGCCGCTCTTCATCGCGCGCTCGATCGCCGGCCGAATCGCATCGGGCTGCTCGACGAATTCGCCGTAACCGCCGAGCGCCTCGACCATCTTGTCGTAGCGCTGATAGCCGAGGTCGCGGCCGACATTGCCGCCGGTCTTACGCGAGGTGAATCCCGCGTTGTTGGAAACGACGACCACGATCGCGAGCTTGTGGCGAATCGCCGTATCCATCTCCATCCCGTTCCATCCGAATGCACCGTCGCCGCTCAGCACCACGACCGGTTGGTCGGGACGCGCGGCTTTCGCGCCGATCCCGAACGGAATGCCGACGCCCATGCATCCGTGAGGCCCCGCGTTGAGGCTGCATCGCGCGTTGTAAATCGGAATCGATTGCCGCGCGAAGTTCAGTATCTCGTGCCCGTCGACGACGAGGATGGTCTCGCGCGAAATGACCTGTTTGAGCTCGTTGCAAAGCCGCAGAGGATGAATCGGGACGGCGTTCGAATGCAGCAGCGGCGCGGAGCGCTCGAGATTGGAGCGATGCTTGACGGCAAGCTGCGCAACCCAGTCCGTCTCCTCTCGCGGATCGAATTTGCCTGCGGCCTCTTGGGTCAGCTGCTCGAGCACGAGCCGCGCGTCGCCGATAATTCCGATCTCGGCGGCGCGGTTATGTCCGATTTCCCTGCCGTCGAGGTTGACGTTGATAAAGCGCGCGTCTGCGGAAAAGCGCGGCGGTCTCAGAAACGACAGCATCGAATTGGCGCGCGCTCCGATAACCAGCACGACGTCGGCTTCGCGAAACGCGGTCGAACGCGCGGCAGGGAACGAGCGCGGATTATCTTCGGCAATCACGCCGCGGCCCTGCGGCGTGGTGAAAAACGGGAAGCCCGTGGTCTCGATAAACTTCTGCAACGCATCCTCAGCGCGCGACCACAGCACGCCGCTGCCGGTGAGAATCAGGGGCTTGCGCGCCTTCTTGAGGAGCGCGATCGCGCTCCGAATCAGGGCGGGATCGCCGGCAGGACGCGCCTCGGTGCGATAGGGAGTATCGACCCAGTGAATTTTATCCTCCTCCACCTTTCCGGCGAGGATGTCGCCGGGGAGATCGAGGTAAACGGGCCCGCGCTTGCCGTCGAGCGCCTCGCGAAACGCGATACTTATGTATTCGGGAATGCGGTAGGCAAGATCGATACGATAGGCTGCCTTGACGATCGGTCGCATCATCGGAATCTGGTCCATTTCCTGGAACGTATCGAGCGTCGTGCCGCGCATCGACGCCGCGCCGCCGATCGCGATCACGGGCGACGCATCGGCCCACGCATTACCGAGTCCAGTGACGAGGTTGGCCACGCCCGGACCCATCGGCGCGATACAGATGCCGGGCTTGCCCGTCACCCTCGCATAGGCGTGCGCCATCATCGCGGCGGCCTGTTCATGGCGCACGTAGATACCTTGCATGCCGAGCTCCAGGCACGCGCCGGCGGTGCCGCCGGTCGGCCCGCCCATCATGAAGAAGATCGTGTCGACGCCCTCACGCTTAAAGGCCTCGGCAATAATCTGTTCGCCGCGCAATGTTCCCATGGCCGCTTACCTCCGACGCTCGCGTTCGAATTGGCTCTGCGCCACCCGCAGCGCAGATCGTCTTTGTATCAATAGCTCGGCTTGGTCGGGAATGGCGTGAGCTGAAGATCGTGAGTCCAGCACGAGCGATCCTGCGTGTGCAGGTAGTAGAAGGCCTCGGCGATTTTCACGGGATTCATCACGATGTCGGGGCGCTTCTGCGCAATCGCGAGCGCGCGCGTTCCCGGTGAATCGATAAGCCCGTCGATAATCACGTTGGCGACGTGCACGCCATGCTCGGAGTATTCCTCGGTGAGCACCTGCGCGAGCGTGCGCATCATGACGCGGGGATAGTACAGCGACTGCCCCGTCATCCGCTTGCGCCCGCGCAGCGAGTTGGCGTTGTTGCTGATCAAAAACGATCCGCGCCCCTTCTGACGCATCGCGGGCAGCACTTCCTTGGCGACCAGGAACGGCCCGCGGCTCGAGATATGTTGCGCCGTATCGAACATCTCGAGCGGAATGTACTCGAGCAGTTCCTTATCCGGAGGAAGATCACGGCCTTCGAGATACCCGGCGTTGTAAACAAGAACTTCCGGATCGCCGGCTTCCCGGCGGATAGTTGCGAAAGCGCTCGAGATCGAATCCTGCGAGACCAGATCCAGTTCGACGATCGCGCATTCGCCGTTCTGCTTGCGGATCGCTTCCGCCAGCGGCGCCGCATTGGCCTGCTTGCGAGTAGTCAGTACGACGAAGAATCCTTCCTGGGCGAACTTCTGCGCGATCGCGCCGCCGATGCCCCATCGCACACCGACCGGCATGTCACTGTCATCGATCGCTTTGCCATGAGCCAGCAAGGTGTTGCGGCCGTCGGACTGCCACTTGGAAGTGGCGCCGATCACCACTGCGACCTGCTTGCTATTCGAGTTCATCTTGCGATCTGTGCTCATCGTGATGCTCTCCTCAGAATTTCCTGGGCACGTATGTGATCAGCGTAGGATCGCGCTCGAATGCGACCCTCACTTCCAGTTGGTCCTTTGAAACTATCGGAGTGAGACGAAACGTCAACGTCACTTCGAGTGAGTCTGGTTTGTCATTGCACTCGGCGACCGCCTCCGCCGCAGTCAACAAGATATTCTCCATAAGCTGCGTTCCCCACTTATCAAGCGAGATCTCTTGTGACGCGATGTTGGACTCGATTGGTTCTTTCATCGTTCCAGATTCACACACGAGTCAGTTGGCGAAACTATCCAAGCTCCCGAGATCAGACATAGCAGCGGTCATGCGTTTGATCATCTCAAGCGACATTTCCTCAGGCTGCATGTCAGGAGTGGTTCGAGTATGGACCAGGGTAGGCGTCCACATCATCAGCGCAAGGACAATTTGCTGCCGATATAGATCCCAGGCCTCGTCGAAGCTGATCCTGAGTCCGCACATTTCGCGCATCTGCTCGAGATAACGAGTGAGCAAATCGCGTTCCCAGGCGCGACGATCCTCTATCGACATTGTCGTCGAAAGAGCATACGAGACGTCTCGTGCCCAATGTCCTTGGCCCAGGCATTGCCAGTCACAAAGGCCCAGGCGGCCTTCACCGCTGACGTACCAATTCCCAAGGTGCACGTCGGAATGCAGTAATGTGAATGGACCCTTTCGATGCAGGTCCAGGGCTTTCATTGTCAACGGCCAGAGTTCGGAGCGCCTCAGCGTGATATCGGGCGGAATGATTGCTTTGGCTTTTATCATCGCCTGCTCGTGGCATTCACGAAGTCCTACCCTCTCACCCGCGGCGAAAAAGTTAATGTAGGAGACGACCCATTTCAGGTCAGAGCTAAACCTGGGGTTTCGGTAGAACTGACTGTGAATTGTTGCAAGCGCATCTATGATTTGTTCAGCCTGGGTTCGGGAAATAGCGGTGTTCCACCTGCAAAAGTTTGCACCTTTGGTCGTTATTATGTCGTCGAAAAGATGTATCGAACGTCCGGAGTTGCGATCCCAAGCCGAGTGATAGCATCTCGGAGCTTCGATATTCAGTTGAGGTCGGATTTCGCGATAAAAACGGCCCTCGGCCGCCGCGGATAGACCTGTAGCGAGCCTGGTCAATACCGTAGGCGTCGTTTTGCAGAACAAATCTTCCTCGAGATGCGCCTTCTTGCCTTCATCGTTGTAAGTAACCTTGAGCCGCCGGCGAACGCTCGAGCCTCGGTCGCCTCCGCATATTTCCACCGAGACTGCTCGCGCGCCTTCAACATTTCGGCACATTACCGCCGTCATCCACTCGGGAGATATCGCCTCGGCGCACCACGGGACGTCATCGATAGTTCGGGCGATCGGCCGCGTGAGATGGTCCCAAATCGTATGGACAGCCATTTTGCCGCGGGCTCTGAAGTGAACGCCTGTCGGATGCGAATCTGCCATATGCAAGTCTTCGAGAGACCCTAGCTTTGCAACTGAGTGACGGTACCTATCGCCCGTTCGATTCCCTCGCGCAACCGCGCAGGAGCATCGTCGCGGCAGAATATCTGCATTCGTTCGGTCGCAGGAAGGTTATTGCCGTGAAACTCTATCGCGCTTCGGATTTCATCCAGGAATCTTGGCAATCCGGTCGCCGAATGATCTGCCGCAAATTCTTTGGGCGCACGTTGAACTACAAAGTAAAGCCGCTTGAGATCTTCGTAAGCTGCAGGGTCCGACCTCGCGAGCGAGTCATATCGGTCCGGAACCTTGAAATGCTCCCAGTGCTCATCGCTCAGCTTTCCAAACCAAAGGTCGGAAATAAATTTCGCATCCCAGAATGGAAGTCTTAGGGATTCGCAGGCCGCCGCGATTCGCGCGGGCGGATCATCGATAGTTACTGCGCCAGTGTTGCTTTCCCGGTTCGATTCCGCTCTGCTCCCGAAGCGCGCACGAAACTCCTGGAACGTACCTTTCGCGTAGCCAACGTGGTACATGACGCACACACCGTCTTGCGCGAGTAGATTGTCCGCGACGTCGGCGATAAAGCGCTGGACGGCCGCAGAATCTTGGGCGTGATAGATAACATGCGATGCGAAGACGATTCGGAAGGCGCCGCGCATTCGTCCGCCGTCATCAGGCCCGGATAGTAGCGGCAGCAGCGAACCCGCGAAGGCATCGCCAGCGCGCGTCGAGAAACCACTCAGCTTCAATGCACCCGCGGCTTTTGCTTCGGATAGAAGGCGCAAGGCCTCGCCGTTCTCGGAATCGGCATAGGCGGGCAAGAAGTCCGTGGCGCGAACTTCAAAACCGGGCGCGAAGGTTACTTCAGCAAGATATCTGATAAGCGTGTCGCACGGTCCACAACCAATGTCGGCGACAGCCAGCGGATCATCGCCTGTCAGGACCAGCCTTGACTTCGCGAGGGCGTTGAGAAAGGCGCGATTGATTTTCGCGGTCAATTCCTTTTCGTCGGTCGCCGCTTTGTAGGCTGGATAGATGTCCTCGTAGACATAGTGATCGAGCGCGATACGAGTAGGCATTGCAGCACCTTGGTTAAGCTGAGACTCGCGATCCCATTTGTGACGCTGACGCGGACAGGTCGACAGACATCGCGCGCTTAAGCACCCGCGGCGGGTGAGTGCTTGTTGAATCGGAAGCTGGCATCGCGCCATTTGACCACGGTTGATGCTCGCAAGGAAATGTTCCGGAAACGAATATCAAGGCGAGCAACATTCTCTCGCTTTGCCAAGATGCTGTGCTGAATCTCGTCAATCCGCACGATGTAAACGATTAGAGCCGTTCTCGCGTCAAAACCCCAGAGCCCCAGCGTGAGCCGAGTTCCGCACTCCTTCGAGTGCGGAGCCACCGCAGTTCGTCCATCTGATCCAAGCCGGCGGGCGCGCCCGGCTAAGACTGCACTGCGTCCAGCGCGTCAACATCCGGCCCTGGTAGCCGGCAAACGAAGAGGAGATCTGACCATGAGTACGAAGAGTCGAATCGTAATCGTCGCGGGCGCAGCGCTGATACTCGCGGCGATGGCGACCAGCCCCGCGCAGGCGCACAAGGCGCCGCCTCCCCCGCCACCCAGTCCATCGGGCAATATCAATCTGCGTGTCGAAGGTTACGAGATCACGACCGCCACCGGCAGTCCGGCGCGAATCTCGATTGACGGAATCGGACAACTGTCATCCGACACCGCGGGCAGCCTCAACGGCCTGGAGACCTTCACCGCCGTAGATCCGAGCGCCGCCGACGAGCAAGTCTGCACCGGCAGTGTGACGGGACAGATTACCGCACCGAGCGGCGGCTTTGCCTCAGGCAACGGCGAGTTCACGATCAGCCTGAGCTACAGTCCGGCGAGCGGCGCCGGTACGTTCTGCGCTGCGACCACCGCATCGCTGCTGTGCGATCGCACCCTCGCGCATCCTTACTATGTGAGCGACCTCGACGCGGGCGAATACCACTGCGTCGTGACTAATCTGAGCGGTTCGGGAATTAGCGCGGCGTCGATGAATGCCCATCTGGGTAGCGTCGAAGGCAGCAACGCCCCGACCAACTGAGCATAGGCCCATAGCCACGCTGCGCGGTTCA
Organism: Candidatus Binataceae bacterium; assembly: GCA_030038355.1. Taxonomy (GTDB): domain Bacteria; phylum Desulfobacterota; class Binatia; order Binatales; family Binataceae; genus JASHPB01. Next base: position 70,436 of record JASHPB010000273.1, on the reverse strand, counting down.
CGCCGTGCGCGCGAAAACCCGCGCGCGGCGTCTTCTAATTTCGTCGAACGTTGCGGAACGGGCCTATGTCGAAGCGCGGCTCTTTCGGCAACTCCAGCACGCGCTCTGCGATGATGTTGCGCTGAATCTCGTCGGTGCCACCGGCGATCGATACCGCAGGAACCGAAACTAAAATCTCCGCGATTATTCCCTCGCGCGGGCTCTGCTTGCCGGTGAGCATCGCTTCCGCGCCCGTGATCATCGTATGCACTCGCGCCGCGGCGCGAGCGACATGGCTTGCCGCGAGCTTGCCTAGAGATCCTTCGGGACCCTGCGGCCTTCCTTGACGTTGTGCCGCACGCGCACGCCGGGCTGTCCACTCGGCAGACTTCGAGAGGATCATCAGCTTGGCGATTTCCTGGCGAATAACCGGGTCTGTGTTCGCGCCTGTTTCTTTCGCGCGCTCGATCACGAGATCGGTACGGCCCGCGCGCTGCGGATACCATCGATAGGGCTCGTTCGCGATTTCGAGCTCTGCCCGCTCCTCGACGTAGATCCGACCCTCGCGCCCGCCACGCTTGACGGGAGGTGCCATCCCGTCGGCGCCGCGGCGCTCATGCGCGAGCGTCGTCACCGCGACTTTCCATCCCTCGTTGACCCTGCCTACAAGATGCTCGGGCGGAATCATCGCGTCGCTGAAGAACACCTGGTTGAACGACGCATGGCCGTTCATCTGCTTGAGCGGCTGCACGTCCACGCCCGGCTGCCGGATCGCGATCACGAAGAAGGAGAGGCCATCGTGCTTGGGCGCGTCCCAGTCAGTGCGCGCGAGCAGAATGCCATAGTCCGCATGATGCGCGCTCGTCGTCCAAACCTTCTGTCCATTGACGATCCAGTTGGCACCGTCGAAATCCGCGCGCGTCGTAGCGCCCGCCAGATCGGAACCGCTGCCGGGTTCGCTGAAGAGCTGACACCAGTTGTCTTCTCCGGTGACGATACGGCGCAGGAACTTCTTCTTGATGAAATCCGACGCATGCTCGAGCAGCGTCGCGGCCGCGAGCAGCCGCACACCCGTGCGCGCCGCGCCGACGGCGCCCAGCGCGGCGAATTCCTCCTCCACCGCGCGCACGAGACCGACGGGCAGGTCGCGGCCGTACCATTCCTTCGGCCACTGTGGCATCCCCCATCCGGAATCGGCGAGGAGGTTGCGCCATTCGACCAGCGGCATCTGCGGATCCCAGTGTTCTTGCAACCACGCGCGCACTTCAGCGCGAACTTCGGCTTCACTCACATTGCTCATCGTCAGACTCCCCAGCGCTGCATTAAAAGCTCGCGATGATAATTCGCGTCGCCGAGGAATGCCTCGGAACTCTTGGCGCGCTTGAACCATAGGTGCGTATCGTTGTCCCAGGTGAATCCGATGCCCCCGTGAAGCTGGATGCAGTCCAGCGCGGTGCGAAGATACGTTTCGGTGGCAGCGGCTTTGGCGAGGCTCGCCATCGCGGGCCATTCACGATCCTCGGTCGCAGCGGTCTGCGCCGCGTAGTAGGCGGCAGATTTTCCAAGCTCGACATCCAGCAGCATGTCGGCCAGCTTGTGCTTGATTGCCTGGAACGATCCAATCGGACGCCCGAACTGCACGCGCATTTTCGAGTATGCGACCGCCGAGTCGAGCATCACTTGCGCGCCGCCCATCATCTCATTAGCGAGCGCAATCGCAGCCTGGTCCATCGTGCGCGCGATCGCCCTCGCGCCGCCATCGACGCTGCCAAGCAGATCGGCACGCGCGCCGCGAAAATCGATCCGCGCGATCTTGCGCGTCGGATCCATCGAATCGAGCAGGCGCCGCTCGACGCCCGGCCAACTCGCGTCGAGCGTGAAGATCGCGAGGCGCTCGTCGCTCGCGGGCAGGCGGGCCGCAACGACGAGCAGATTCGCGACCTGCCCGTCGACGACGTAGCTCTTCGTTCCGTTGAGGCGATAGCCGCCACCCTCGGGAGTGGCGGTAAGCTCGATTGCGCTCGGATCCCAGTTGCCGTTGATCTCTGTGATCGCGAGCGCCGCCAGGCGCTTGCCGCTAGCAAGATCGGGCAGCAGGCTTTTTTTCTGCGTCTCGCTGCCGGCATTCAAAATCGCGTTCGCCGCGAGCACCGCGGTCGAGAAATACGGCGCGCAAAGAAGCGCGCGGCCGAGCTCCTCGGTCACGATGCATAGCTCGACCATCCCGAATCCGGCGCCACCGTACTTCTCCGCAATATGAACTCCGGGCAACGCGAGCTCGTCGCTCAACTGGCGCCACACCGCGGGGTCGTAGCCCTCGGCCGTCGCCATCAGGCGGCGCACCTCGGTGGTGGGAGATTTGTCGGTAAGAAATCGCCGCAGCGCGGCGCGGAATTGCTCCTGCTCGTCGGTGAAGGCGTACTGGATGCGGCGCGCGGGCTCGTGTCTCGGTTCAGTTGATGCGCTCATCGTTGGGATGCTCCGCGGCGGTTGGATTAATCGTCTAATGCCACGAACCAGCCGCGCGCGGCAAATGAGAAGGAGCTGCGGTCAAAGACCGCAAACTTCGATATCACGCACGCGCGTAACCGTAGCGCTCGAAAATCGCAGCGCATGGCTCGCGCACCGCGGCGGCGGCCACGTTCGGCGCAGGCTCACGATTCGCGCGCAGCGGTGGGGCAGACTTCGTCGATCCCTCCGATCGGGCATCCTTAGCCCAGCCAGATTCAGGCCGCGGTAGATCGCCCGCCGATCGTCTGATGCGGGTCGGCAATCCTATCTTCATACCTGATCGTCACGAAGCTGCGCGCGGGCAGGTTCGCCGCCTCGCGCTCGAGAAGCAAGTACGCGGATATCATCGATTCGAGCGTCGCCGGGGAATCGGGCGGCGCGCTCAGTGCATGGCGTTTCCACATCGTCTGCCACATCTCGAGCGTGGACATCACAACCGCAGTCGGCTCGCGGACTATCTGGACAAATCTCGACTCCGGGAAAAGTCTTCAAAGCGCCGCGATTCGGAATGAATTGGATGGAGACTTGAGAAGCCGCCGCTTGTCCGAGCCGCCGCGCGCCACTTCTTTGAGGATCGCCGTGAACTTCGTGAGCCAAAATTCTCGATCGGCGTCGGCAAATTGGTCGCGGCTGCAGAGCGCGGCTAGATTGTTCAACTCTGCCGCGAAGATAAGCGCCTCGTACGGCGAGACCCATCCAAGGCAAAGCATCGCGAACTCTTCTTCCTGGGGCGTGAAACTCGAAACGATTCGATCGCCCGCGGGGCGCACTGCTGACAGCTCGCGGCGCATCGGGCGCAAAGGAAATGATTGCGGATTAAGCATTGATACGTGGTCGGGGTGATGAAGTTCTCATCAAGTGCGATCATCCCGTCGAGGAGCGAACTGCCGGCGCGCCAGTGGCCGTGACAAATGCCGGGGTTTCGAACCAGGCTGCTTCCAGCTCCGCGCCGTAGAGCAGCGCTTGCATCCGCTCCGCTGCCGAGCGATCGATGCCGCCAGTGTTGTAATCGTCGCCTGCGAGGAACCGCCCCGCGAAAAGGACGCTTCGTCAGATACGGAAAATGTGGTGTTACTGATGAATCCAAAGAAAATTAGGGCGGGCGGCCGCGGCTGAAATCTCCCGCTGAGGCGAATACCGCACGCGCTTCGACCCAGGCCTCACGATTCAGTCCGTTTGAGATCCAACTGAAATTTCTCAACACGGCGTTGACCATGAAGCCGGCGAAAGCGTCAAAGCGCCGGCTCTGCCGAAGTTGCAGCAGAAAGGTCCCCGGAAAAAGCAGGCGCCGCATCGGCGGCCGCGCCAGCACCGAAAAAGATTGTCGACGCGCAGTGACGCTCAGACGCGCCGCCGGATTGGTGACGATCGCGGCGGTCGTGTAGCCGTGACGTTTCAACACCTCGGCGACATTTTCGTCTTGCTGTCCGCGCGATGTGCCCATAGAGCTGGAACACGCGGGATCAGACCGACCCAGGCGGTTTCAAACGCCCGCCTGACGCTCAATTTCGATTGGCTTGGAGCATTCATCGTGGGAGGAGAGTGTTCGCCGCGAAAACCGGGGGGCCCTCGCGTGATGCCAGGAACGATGAACCTTGGCAATAAAGTAGGGACGCGCGCGGTCGCCGCTACTCGGTATCTGGCGAGTCGGGTTGCGGCCCCACCGGTTTCTCGCCGGCAATCTGGAGCTGAACCCGAACGTTCGTGGCGCCGACGATCTGCGAAACCGCGTCGACCAGCTTTTCCTGGTTGTCGAGGCTAATCACCTGGCCGGTCAGCGTGACGACGCCGTTGTCAGTGGTAATCTGAACGTTCTTCAGCAGTGGGGAGAGTTTATTGTCCTGCCCCAAGGTTTGCTGGATGGTCTTGGTGATCTTGTCATCTTTGTTCGGCTGCGTCAGATCGGCCGGCATTGGCATGGCGTTGCTGACAGTGGGACCGGCGTGGGGGGCGACGTTCAACTGCGGCGGCGGCACCATCTGCGCCGATACAACGCGCGGGAAAATTGACGCTATCGCGAGCAAGATCATCGAAGCGGTCTTCATATGTAAAGATTTCTACCGCCGCCGGATGATCGCAACCCGTGTCGGAAGCATCACGCTAGATATATCTTTCGATTTGCGAGCTAAGTTTCGAAAAGTTCTACGATGCGACTCACTTGAAAGGTTCGAATACCTGCGTTCATTTGCGGCCGCGAGCTGAACTGGATTTACTACCAAGAAATCATTTAGACCGAGAATTAACTGCTGCCTTTCTGATCTCAACTTCATAGCCGAGATTACGCAGGCGTTGAGTGAGGCGCGTCGCGGCCCGTTCGTGATCCAGGCGCAGCAGATAGACCGGACCGAGGTCATTGTACGGTACCGGATCGCGCACCAGGTAGTAGGCGGCGGTTAGAATCGAAGCTGCCACCGCGATGATCGCCTTCTTGGGTCCGCACCGCGATTTGATTCTGAGAAACTGCGCGCGCAGATAGCCGTCTTTGGACGGCTGGCGGCCCAGGCCGATTGCACCAGTACGGTCTTGAGCCAGGGCGCGCCGTTGTGCAAGGTCCGCGACTTCACCTTGCCCGCGCTTTGGTTCAGCCTCGGGCAGAGGCTGGCCCACGATATCAGGTGGCCGACGGTCGGGAAGCGCTGCATGTCGACGCCAATCTGCGCCACGATTACCCTCGCCGCCGTGGCACTCACACCCGGGATGGTCACGAGCCGTTCGATGACACCACGCAAGGGTTCGAGCGCAGCCTCGATCTGCGCCTCGAACTCGGCCTCGGTCTTTTCCAGGTGTTCAACCCTCTCCAGGTGCTGCTTGAGCAGGAAGCGTGATGGGTGACGTGTAAAAGCTGGAAGATGATCTGACAGACAGTTAGGTCCAGAAGGTCTGTTAGTTAATTCCTGTGTCAGACTGCAGACCCAGCCTGCATAGAGAGTCCAGGCGGGGTCTTTTTCTTTCAGGCGCGCGGAGCATCCCGAACCATAGACGCAATCAGGTTGTGAGCCTCATCACCGGGCGCACCTCGATCGTGCCGTACTTTGCCATCGGAATTCTCTCGGCGATCGCGAGTGCCTCTTTGATGTCCTTGGCCTCGATCAGGATGAAACCGCCGAGATGCTCCTTGGTTTCTGCGAAGGGACCATCGACGATCGTCGCCCTGCCACGCCTGACGCGCACCGTTCTGGCTGCCGCCACGGGCTGGAGCGCGTCGGACGCGATATAATGGCCCCGCCGTCGCAATTCTACGTCGTAGGCCACGGAATCGCGATCGAGGGCTGTCTTCTCATCGGCCGGCAGCGCTTCGAGCGTTCCGGGTTCACAATAGACGGCGCATAGATATCTCATCACAAACCTCGCAGGGATGTTCGTTCATCCTCTAGTCGCGGGGCAGATCCGGAATCGACTAACAAATCGCATTTTTTCCGATCGGCGTCGTAGATGGTGAATAAAAGACGAAGACGTCTCAGGCATCTGGTCGATGATCCACCCCCTGGGTAACAGTGACGGACCGTTGAAACGCCCGTGTGCTCGGCGCGGGAGTTCGCGCACTTTTTCAGCTTGAGTCGCGCCAGTTGCGCGAGGTGGACTTCATCCGGACCGTCTACGATGCGGCCCGCGCGAGCATAGATGTAGGCTTGAGCCAGGACGGTGTCGGCAACGCCGCCTCCGCCGAAGGTCTGAATCGCCATATCGACGACTCTTTGCGTGACAGTCGGCACGACAATCTTGATCATGGCGATTTCGGCCTTCGCTGCCTTGTTGCCAACCTGATCCATCTTCCACGCCGCCTTCAATGTAAGCAGCCGCGCCTGATTCGATGGCACAATGTACGTCCGCAATTCGCTCATCCCACACCGAATGGGGGACAATCTTCTCTGCAGGCGGTGTGACGCGCGCGAGTGAGCGTTTGCATCTTACGCAACCAGCAGTCAGCCACGCGCTGAGGCGCCTTCGCCAAACCTTTCGTGATCCGTTCTTCGTGGGGCGCGGCCGCGCCGTCGCCCCGACTCCCGCGCTCGAAAGATGATTGAGCCAGTGCGGCGGGCCACTTCGGGAGTTCGAAGCCGGCGTCGCGAGGGTTGATAAGTTCGCGCCGTCAAGGATGCGAAGGCGTTTCGTTGTCGGCATGCGCAACATCCACGAAGCCACTATATTGCCCGAGTTGCTCCGCGCGCCGCAGGCGCGGCTCCGATGGTCGACCTCTCTACCGTGAGACTGAAATCGGAGGGATGTCGAAGCCGAGCTCGCCGGCGGCTCGATTGGTGTGGCAATCGACGTCTCGCTGCCGCTATCTGACGAGATCCGGCGCGCGCCGTTGATGGCGGGCAAGTACGTGCTACTGGCGCGACGCGCTCACCCCCGGGTGCGGCGGACTCTCGTTGAAGAACTACCTCGGGCAGGAACACATCAATGGTGAGCAGCCGCCGCCGAGGTCAAACCGCCGAGGATTTCGAGTTGAACCGTCGCAATCTGAGTCGACGTGTGCGGCTACGCAGGCAGAACCATTTTGCAGCGTGTCGAATAGTCAGCCAGACGACCTGCTTCTGACGATTGCCGAACGCTACGCACGCGTAGCCAACGCAATGTTCCACAATCAGATCCTGCCGTTTCCGCTCAAGGCCCCGACTTTCGACGCTCTTCTCTGCTGGCACGAGAACGCTGACAGCGATGCCGCCAACACCTGGCTGCGCCGTCAGCTTCTTGCTGCCGCAAGAGTCGCCGGAACGCTCACGCTTTGCGGCGCGAGACTACGCCGCACGCGCGTCGGGAAAGATGCGCAGGAAGTTCTCCGCGTAGAAACGATCGCGCACCGGCTCCGATCGATCGCCGAGCGCCGTTTCGAAGCGCGCGATTGGATTTCGCCCGCCCTCGGTGATAGTCGGTCGAGAATAGGTACAGTTCGTCCGTTGATTGATCGATCAGGTCGCCGACCGCCTCGAACACGAACGGCGTGAACGCCATCTGTTGCACGAGTTGCTCCGACGGCTGTCGTGCGGAGCTCCTAAGATTCGTATCGGTTTTGTTCTAATGCTTTTAGCACGCAATCGAGCCGCACCAGCATCGAAGGCACCCATCCCACGGCCAGCTCGACGCACGCACCGCGGAGTTGCGCAAAGCGCTCGGACGCGCCGTCGATCATCATCATCGAGATGAAAGTCTCCGGCCCCTGGTGCAGCACGGCCACATCCTTAGTGCGGAGATTCTCGCCGCCGGCCATCCAATCCTTGGTCGGCGCACGGCCGTTGTTGGCCTACGCCTTCGCGAGCTGAAGCGGAGAGCCGCCGAGATGCAGCGCGAAGGGAGTGCCTGATTCCTCGAGTCGCACCCACAACGGATCGAACTCGACGTGGCCCGGCGAACAGTCGCCGCATGGGCGATGCGCAATCCATACAGCCTTCAGCTTGGACGCGAGCACGAAGTCGAGTTCCGTGAGGGCGTATTCGGGATCATCGAGTGGCACGATCGCCACGCCCATCGGGCGATCGTCATGCGAGCAAAAATCGATCACGTGGCGGTTGTGCGCGCGGACCGCGGCGTGGCGCATCTCAGGGTCAAGTTTCGAGCTGGGCGAAAACGGCATCGCCACGCTCTGCGTCGCGAACACGAGTTACTTCTTGAAGCCGAGCATGTCAAGAGTCTTCGAGTGTTCCTCGCCGTCGAATGCGCCGAGCGCGTGAATCTCCTTCACGCGCTCGATCAGATAGTCGCCGTGCCCGATCAGCTCCGCCAGATGTTCTTCGCTGTGGCGTCCGCCGCGCGCCATGATTTCGGCGACTTCCTCGTCGGTTACAATCGACGCGGCGTAGCTCACCGCTGGAATCTCCGCGCCGAGCGCAGGATCGGCCTACTTCTGAAGGAAGTCCGGCAGCTCCATGATGTGGCTGTCGGCGTCGTAGAACGGTCGGCTTGCTGGTGCGTATGCCATCGCCCTTTCCCCTTCGGCGGAGCTTGAGGTCAACTAAAGCGGCAAACCTCGCGCGCCGCGACCCTTGGTGTTGCAACGCGCGCCGCGCTAGTTACAGGCCATGATCGTCTCTCAGGTGCGATCGAGCTCGCAGGAGGCCCGCCATGCAAGTCGCATTCGGAATCTTCGATCATCTGGAGCGCCGCGATGTTCCGCTCGATCAAGAGTACGAGGAACGCCTGCAACTACTCGAGGCGGCAGACCGCGCGGGATTCTTCTGCTACCACATCGCGGAGCACCACTCGACGCCGCTCGGGATGGGCCCGTCGCCGAACCTGTTTCTCGCCGCGGTCGCGATGCGCACCAAGCGGATTCACATGGGTCCGCTGGTCTATCTCCTGCCGCTCTACCATCCAGTGCGCCTAGTCGAGGAGATTTGCATGCTCGACAATTTGAGCGGCGGGCGGCTGGAGATCGGCGTCGGACGCGGCGTTTCACCGTACGAACTCGCGCACATGAACGTGAATTTCCTCGAGTCGCGCGCGATTTTCGAAGATTCGCTAAAGGTGATCGTTAAGGGACTCCGCGAGCGCAAGATTACGCATCACGGCGAATACCACCGCTTCAACAGCACCCCGATCGAACTCGCGCCGAAGCAGCATCCGAATCCACCGTTCTGGTACGGCGCTTCGACGCCCGAGGGACTCAATTTCGCCGCACGCCATCGGATGCAGATCGTGACCGGCGGCCCGAACAAGGTCGTTAAGGGAACGGCGGAGGCATATCGCGGCCTGCTCGAAAGGTATCGCGATCATCCAGACGATTTGAATCCGCATCTCCGGCATCCGAAGATCGGCGCGGTGCGACACTTCTTCGTTGCCGACTCCGACAAGGAAGCCGAGGAGATCGCGATTCCCGCGTATCGCGTCTACTACAACAATATCGTCAAGCTGTGGCGCGATTTCGGCACGATCCCAACATTGTTCACCGACGATCTGCAGCGCGCGCGCGGGGGAGACGCGGCGATCGTCGGCTCGTCGGAAACCGTGCGCGAGAAGATAGCGGCCTACTTCGAGGAGAGCGGCACCCATTATCTGGTGCTGTCGTTCGCATGGGGCTGCCTCACGCACGAGCAGTCGCGCCGCTCGCTCGATTTGTTCGCCTCGGAAGTGATGCCGCACTTCGCGAGGTGAACGAGTGGCGGCGACGGTATCGTCTGGGCGTGCAATCCTTACGCCGAATGGCCTAGGTTGTAGGGGTTCGGTCGCCGCATCGCGAGGCCGTTCGCGGAGAAGCTGATGATTCCGTTTTCGGGTAGTCCTTTGAATCGCGCGAGCGAAAAGCGCGTCGATCAGAATTGGATCGCATCGAAGCGCCGCCACTCATCGTCGCTCATCCTGCCGTTGTGGCAACTGCAGCCGCTGCTGCTCGGCTCGGAGATAGCCGACCCTCCCGTGGCGCTCGGCCTCGTGCGCCCTGAAGTAATCGATCCGCTCACGCAACCGGAAGCGCCGTCTGTCTTTCTGGGGCTCGACGATGATGTGGCAATCTTCGCGCAGGATGTAACTGCGGCCAAGGATCCCGCCAACGAGGGACCGCTGGCCGGGCTTGGATACTTCCGCGATGCGCGCGTCGCAGCCCAGATGGTCACCCTGAAGGATGCCGCCATCATCGCGCAGGCCAAGGCGATCATCGACTGGCATCAGCGGCACGGCTTCTGCCCGAAATGCGGCGCGCCAACCAAGCTGATGGACGCGGGATATCGGCGGCTATGCGACAAGTGCAATTCCGAACACTTCCCGCGTGTCGATCCAGTCGTGATCATGCTCGCGATACACGGCGAGGCGTGCCTCGTTGGACGCGGCAAGCTGTTTCCGCAAGGGATGTTCTCGGCACTCGCCGGCTTTATCGAACCCGGTGAGACGATTGAGGAGGCGGTGCGACGCGAGTTGATGGAGGAAGCGTCGGTCAAGGTCGGCGCGGTGCGCTACTACGCGACGCAGCCGTGGCCATTTCCCTCGTCGCTGATGATAGGCTGCTTCGCCGACGCGATAAACCGGGAGGTCAAAGCTGATGACACCGAGCTCGCCGAGGTGCGATGGATCGCGCGGAGCGCGGCGCGCGCGTTGATCGAAGGCACAGCGGTTGACGGAATTCGGGTGCCACCGCCCATCGCAATTGCGCATCATCTAATCAAGGCCTTCGCACTGGGCGGGGCCTGAGTCATGTCGACTTTGTACATCATCAGAAACTTTCCTAAACTCTGAGCGTACCAAGGTTCGAGAGGTTCAACAGATGAGCGAAATCGGCAGTCAGTCCAAGTTGGAAGTGCGACGCGTCGCGGGTCATATCGGCGCCGAAATCGCAGGTGTGAAATTGTCCGGCGACCTCGATGCCGCGACGGCGCGCGCGATCCGCGAGGCCCTCTTCGCGCACAAGGTGATCTTCTTCCGCGGGCAGCAGCATCTCGACGAGCAGAGCCACGAGGCGTTCGGGCGGCTGCTCGGCGACCTCGTTGCGCATCCCACGGTGCCGACCGTCGCAGGCACCGAGTCCGTAATGAACATCGACGGCGGCCGCGGCAATCGCGCGAGCGCGTGGCACACGGACATTACGTTCATCGAGGCGTACCCGCAGGCGTCGATTCTGCGCGCGCTCGTGGTGCCCGAGTACGGTGGCGACACGATGTGGGCGAACACCGCGCACGCGTATCAGTCGCTGCCGGGAAAAATCAAGGACCTCGCCAACGACCTCTGGGCCGTGCATAGCAACGCGTTCGATTATTCGGTGCCGAGGCCGCGCGCGGCAGCCGGCGAGCATATGCGCCGCTACTTCGACGTGTTCTCTTCGACGGTTTACGAGACCGAGCATCCCGTCGTGCGAATTCATCCGGAGACGGGAGAGCGCACGATCGTGCTCGGCGCGTTCGTCCGCGGCTTCGTCGATCTGCCGCGCGCCGACTTCGGGCATATCTTCACGATGCTCCAGGAATACGTGACGCGGCCGGAGAACACTGTCCGCTGGCGATGGGCGGTGGGCGATGTAGCGATCTGGGATAACCGCGCGACACAACATCGCGCGATCGATGACTTTGGCACGCAGCCGCGGCTCCATCGACGCGTCACCGTCGCGGGCGACGTGCCGGTAAGCGTCGATGGACGGCGCAGCGTGATGCGCCGGAAAGAGTCGAATGAAAGAGTTGCCGCAGCTGCGGCAGGTTCGTAAGACTGCAAGGTTCATGGGCGTCGAATTCATTGGAATGATCGGAACGCAGGCGGCGTCGGAGATTCATCCACCGCACGGCCCCGCGGTCGACATCGACTACGTGCGCAGCTTCTGCCAGGCGCACGAGGAGGCCAACTTCGACCGCATCCTGATTGGCTACTTCTCGAACGGCGCCGACGGATTTGTGGTCGCGTCGTACGCGGCTTTCGTCACGCAGCGGCTCGGCCTGATGCTGGCGCATCGGCCGGGTTTCGTCGCGCCCACGCTCGCCGCGCGTAAGCTCGCAACGCTCGATCAGTTCAGCAACGGCCGCCTCGCGGTGCATATCATCTCTGGCGGCGATGATGCCGACCAGGGCAAGGATGGCGACTTCGTTGGCCACGACGATCGCTACACGCGCACCGACGAATACGTCGAGATCCTGCGCTCGATCTGGACGGCAAAGAAGCCTGTCGACCATGAGGGCCGCTTCTACAGATTTCGCCGTTCATATTCCGACGTGAAATGCGTCCAGAAACCGCACATCCCAATCTACTTTGGCGGCTCGTCTGACGCGGCGATCGAGATCGCAGGCAAGCACGCCGACGTATACGCGCTCTGGGGCGAGCCACTCGCCGAGGCGGCGAAAACGATCGCGCGCGTGCGCGCGTCAGCGGCTCGTCATGACCGCACCGTTCGATTCAGCCTTTCGACGCGACCGATTCTTGCCGGCACGGAACAAGCGGCCTGGACTCGAGCCAGGCGCATCATCGAACGGGTCCGTCAGATCCGCGGCGAGGCGATGCTCGGGGCGCCGAACAAGGCGCCTCAGAATGTGGGATCGCAGCGACTGCTCGCGGCAGCTGCCGAGGGCGACGTGCTCGACAAGCGCCTCTGGACAGCGGTTGCCGCCGCTACTGGCGCACGCGGCAACACGACGGCACTGGTCGGCACGCCGGAGCAGGTGGCCGAATCGATGATCGCGTACCACGAGCTCGGCGTCACGACGTTTTTGATCCGTGGCTTCGATCCACTCGAAGATGCCATCGACTATGGTCACGAGCTGATTCCGATCGTGCGGCGCGAAATTGCCCGCCGCGAGTCGTGCGGCGCCGCGGCGCGGCGCGCCACTCAGTAGCGACTCGAATGAAGCTCGTCGCAATCCTGGGAAGTGTAACGCCGCCTGGCCGCTTGCTGAGCGCAGTGAAGTGGATGCTCGACGACGCGCGCGCGGAACACGCGGGCCTCGAGACTCAGCTCATCAATCTTGGCGAGCAGCGCGTAGCATTTGCCGACGGCCGGCCGCCCGAGCAGTACCACGACGACACGGCCGCGATCGTGCAAGCCGCGATCGATGCGAGCGGTGTAATCCTGGCGACGCCGGTCTACCGCGGATCATTCACGGGCGCATTGAAGAACCTGCTCGACCACCTGCCGATTGAGGCCCTCGTGGGCAAGCCCGTCGGAATCATCGCCATGGGCGCGACCAATCATCACTTCCTTGGCGCGGATTGGCATCTGCGCGACATACTGGCTTGGTTTGGCGCGCTCGCGGTCCCGACTAGCGTCTATCTCACATCGAGCGATTTCGTTGGCGGCGCGATCAGTGAGAACGCGAAGCAGGATCTCAGAGCGTTGACTTCTGCAATCGTGAGGCTGAGTGATGTAACTGCCGCAAGCGGCAATTTCATCGGACCGAGACCGTTAGCCGCGCGCCGTACCTGACCGACCCATCTTATCAGTCCGAATAATCTTCACGCTGTCTGGGACCCCGGTAGGAATTTCCGGATTCACTCGAAAGCCATCGTACGCGCCTAATTCAGCGCGCAAAGTCCGAAGTTTGATTTGATTCGCGCCTTTTGTGAATGGCACGGTCGATGCGTTTACACGGTATCGAGTGCTCAAGTTCGTAGGCTCCGCCTATCAGCAATGCGGGGAAGACTATTATGAGCAAGACGCGACTTTTAATCGAAAGCTTTGCGTTGATGTCGTTTTTTCTGGCGACGGGATGCATCGAGTACAAACACACCACCACTGAAACGCCGGCACCTGCGACCTTGGAAGTAAATCCGCCGGCGTCAACCAGCAGCACTACGACGACCACCACGACGGACGGGCCAGAGGTCACACACGAACGCTCGACCACAACTATCACCTTGCCAAACCACTAGAATTGACGGCTGACCATCGGCCAAGCGCCGGCGTGTGATAATCACACGCGGGCGCTTTTGCATACCCGGCTTCACGACCCAATCTGCGACACGCGCTCGGATCGCTGATTTGCAGGGCGGGCTATGATCGGGATCCGCCGTATGAGTTCAGTACTTGCTCGAGGGCAGCAAGTGTACTCCTGTTCTGCTCGAGCTGATGCTCGAGTTTGACGCGGGTTGTATCCGGGTATCTTTCTTTCAATGCTTGCCGTACTTGGTGATTACATCGCCGGCATCGTCGCGGCACCAGTCGATCACACCGGAGTCCCCCATGCTGATAACGACGTTCAAATCCATAGCGATCCGATCGATGAATCCGCCGAGGCTGCCACTCTCGTGTCCTGACTTCTCGGCTGAGCCTCCCAGAGCCTTGCGCTGATCGTTCAGCTGGTCCGCGTGAAATCTGCGCGCCGTCTCTTGCCGCTTGAAGAATTGGACGAATTTCTCCTCGCTGACATCGGCGGCAGCGCGCCGATAACGCTCGACGCTGTCGCACAAGTGATAAAAAGCCGATCGAGGACTTCGAGTCGGTTCATCGCACGACCATCCTGAGAGCTTGCGACGCAAAACCCGCGCCACTTTCGAGCGGGCAACGCTCCGTCTGAAGCGCCGCGCAATCAAGCAATCAGGCGTGAATCGGCGCTAATCAGAACTTCATGTAGTGATGCTCGAGTTGGACTTCGATCACCGTTGGAGTTTTGAAACGAAGTGCGCACGGCAATCGACGGATATTGCTACCTTATGCTCTGGATCGGCTATATTTATCTCTTCCTCATCGGGTATGCCTGCGAATCGATTAGGGATTAGCCTCAGCACAGTCGTCGCCGTGCCATTGGTCCTCGTCGCGGCGGCGACCGCGAGTCTGCTTTGGGAACTGAATCGGCAGAGTTACGAAGCCTATTGGGTCGAGCACACCGACAAGGTAATGCTGCTCGCGCAAGATGCGCGCAACGAGTTCCTGTCGATGCAGAACAAGCTCGACGCATTCATGATTTCATCTGAGCCGCGCGCTCAAGATCTGTTGCGGCAACATTGGAGCAATTGCCAGCGACTGATGCGGCAATTGGTGGCGGAGGTAACAGACAATCCGCGCCAGGAGCAGCGCCTGTTGACGCTCGGCGGGCTCGAGAGCCAATGGTGGGAGGCCGCCAACATCGCCTTCTCGAATTCCTCGGCAGACGCGGGCCGTGTATCAGCGCAAAGAGCCGCGCAGATCGGTAGCCGAGTCCATGATCAATTCGCGCAAGTCCTCGATGCCGAACGCGTCCTCCGCGTCAAGCGCACTGCGCGCCTCAGGACGGGCCATCAGGTGGCGCTCTGGGCGATTCCGATCGCAGCTTTGGCACTTGCGATTGGCCTTGCGCTCGCGACACTCAGGGAAGTACAGCTTGCGAGCCGTACGTTGGCCAACGCGCTCAAGGCAGCAGAAGAAGCGAACCAGGCAAAGACGAATTTCCTCGCGGTCGTTTCGCACGAGCTCCGCAATCCTATCAACTCGATCATGTTGTGGTGCAACGTGCTGCATTCCGGCCGGGCTCTCGAGGGGAAAGCTAAGCAGGGACTGCAGGCAATCTTGCGCGCGGCGAAGACCCAAGCCCAACTGATTGACGATTTGATCGATGTCTCGCGAATCGAGAGCGGTCAGATGCGCCTCGACATCCAGACCATCAATCTCGCTGAAACTGTGCGCGCGGCTGCGCTGAATATGACGCCCGCGGCCGAGGCCAAAGGTATCACGCTGAGGGTCGTGGCTGACCCAAGCGGCGTCCTCGTGCTGGGCGACTCCGAGCGCCTTCAGCAGGCGGTTTGGAACCTGCTGTCGAACTCGATCAAGTTCACGCCGAAGAATGGCAAGGTCGAGGTGCGGCTTGAACGGATTAATTCGCACATCGAAATCACGGTCGCCGACGATGGGCAAGGAATCGACAAGGCTTCCCTCGAGAACGTCTTCGATCGCTTCTGGCAGGGTGAAAATGGCTCGCGCACGGACCGTGGTCTCGGCCTCGGCCTCTCAATCGTGAAGCACATCGTCGAACTTCATGGCGGGCGGGTCACGGCGCATAGCGATGGTCCGGGTAAGGGAAGTACATTTGTGATTCGATTGCCGCTTCCGGTGAACACCGCAGATCTCGCCGCGACTGATCGCCGGCATCCGACCGTCACGCCGATAACTTTGAACGCGCGGGTTCCGCGACTCGACAACATCGGCGCGCTCATCGTGGACGACGATTCTGAAGCGCGGCACGCCTTGGGCACCCTGCTTGCGTCGTTGGGCGCGAGCGTGAGGGAAGCCCAAACCGTGGAGGAAGCGATCGCCTCGATCACTGAATCTGCGCCCGATGTGCTGATCTCGGATCTCGAGATGCCGGGGCGCGATGGCTACTCGCTGGTCAATGAGGTCCGCGAGTACGAGCGCTCGCACGGCGTCGCTGAGCACCTTCCCATCGTCGCACTTACCGCGTACGGCCGAGTGGAAGACAAAGTCAAAATCTTCACGTCAGGATTCGATAGCCACGTGATCAAACCCGTCGATCCGGCGGAACTAGCCGCCGTTATCGCGCGCTTGGTGGCGGCACGCCGTTCTCCGCTCGAGCCCGAATCGTCGGCGCAAAATTCGTAGTGCATTCATTGGCGACGAACCGGGACGAAGCGGTTCTACTGAGTCGTGACTCTTTCGATGAGGCCGACGTGGCGCGCAACCAATTGCCATCCCGATGGGCGCTTGGCCCACACGTTCATATAGCTGACGAACAATTTGTAGATCGCGGCTTGCGCATCGACTTGAGAAACCTCGTTGCCCGTGCAGACCGCGAGATCACCGCTGGTCGCAATTCGGACCGGCCGGCGTTCGTAGCTCTTTAGCCTGAGCGCGCCGCTTTTGACCATCTCAAGCAGGATCTGCTTGCCGGCAATCAGGTTTGCAGTGCTGTTGACAATCAGATCATCCGCCCAGAGTGCCTGCAGGCTCGCGATATCGGCCGCATGAAGCGCCTTTGCTTCGCGCTGCTCAAGGTCCTCGATTTCCCGCTCGTCGCGAGAATTGCGTTTAGCTGCCGGGGTCATGGGTTTTCTCCCGGCCGCAGTAGTGGCTCACGGAGCTAAGCAGGCGGTCCACGTCGACCGGCTTTATGATTACTTCGTTGGCGCTCACATTAGTCCGATCACTGAGTGCCGTGACGACAATCACCGGGACCTCCGCCAGCCGAGGGTCCTTCATCTGCTCTTCGCGAAACTGCCAGCCGTTCATGATCGGCATCCACAAATCCAGGATGATCAAATCCGGTATGCGCGCCTGCCGCAGATACTCAAGTGCCTCCCGGCCATTGCCCGCGGGTACAGCATGATAACCACTCATCTGCAAAAGCGCGACCAGAGCCTCGCGCGCGTCCTCATCGTCTTCGACGACCAGGATGTGTGGGTCTTCGAACTCGCCGGGCATAATACTCCAAATATACCCGGCCGAAGAGTGACCGCCAGCGATCGGTCAGTTTGCGCGGAGGACGCACGAACGTAAGGCAGCTAGCCGGCACGCGGTTCTGCTCGGTAATTTTTCCCAAAATTTGGGAACTTCTCCTCACTCGCCCGCCAAAGTGCATGGCACCGTGCGCGATTTTTCGGCATGCACGTTGCTATATTTCCTGTTCCTCGCTGATTGCGACACCATGTGGATGACCCGCTCTCCGCGAGAGGTAGCCAATGAGTTCCGGTGATCTGTTCACAACGAAAGGAACATTGCTTTTCCCATCTACCGATTGGAATGCCGTCGCATCGAATTCCCACTTGGTCCAGTTCTACGAAAACGACCCTTATCTCCTCGATTCGCTGAGCCGATGGTTTGACGAGGGGTTGAGCATGAACGGCGCCTGCATTTTCATCGGCACCGAAGCGCATCAGCGTGGGTTGGAAGATCGGCTCGCCAGGAGCGGAGTTGATCTCCCGATGCTGCAGCGCCACGGCCGCTATGCATGCCTCGATGCTGACGATGCTGACGAGACACTTTCGAAATTTATGGTCGATGACTGGCCGGATGAGGTGCTGTTCAAGGAAACAATCGACCGAGTCGTAACAGGCGCTTCGTGTCACGGACAGGTTCGTGCCTTCGGTGAGATGGTGGCGCTGCTGTGGGCGAGCGGTAGTCGTCGCGCTGCAATTCGGCTCGAGGAAATCTGGAACGCGTACCTGTCGAGCCGACGGCTCTCCCTTTGCTGCGCGTATCCAATGAACGGCTTCGGTGCCCACCAGGACGCCTCGTTGTTTCTGAAGGTATGCGAGCAGCATAGTCCTGTGTTGCCGGCCGAGAGCTATAGCGCGCGCTTGCAACCCCGGCCGAACGCCTTCGTTCAATAAGTCTGCTGCAGCGGAAAGCGATGCTGCTCGAGCGGACGATCGGAGAGCTCGCCGAGGCGGATTGCCGCAAGAACGAGTTTCTCGCAATGCTCGGGCATGAGCCGCGCAACCCCCTCGCTGCCATCCTCGACGCGGTCGCGACTGCGCAGGGCAATGCTGAGCGCCGCGACCGCGCGCTCGCGATCGCCTGGCGGCAGGCGGAACAACTGGCTCGCCTGATGGACGATTTGCTCGATGTTGGCCGGATAACTCAAGGGAAAATCGCGCTCAAAAAGGAACCGATCGCCCTCGGCGCGATCCTCGATCAGGCAATCGAGCAGGCGCAGTGTCTGGTGATACCTGGCCACCATCAGCTCAATGTTGAGATCGCGTGGGAGGCGGCAGCACGGCGACTCGACGCCGATCCCGCGCGGCTGCGCCAAGTTATCGGCAATCTCATCCATAACGCGGTTAAGTTCACACCGCCTTCGGGACGTATCGATGTCCGTGCAGATTGCCGCGATAACGCCCTCATTCTCTCGGTGAACGACAGCGGCGTCGGAATCTCCGCCGACCTGCTGCCGCGCGTATTCGATCTGTTCGCGCAAGCCGAGCGTTCACTGGATCGTTCGCATGGCGGCCCGGGGATTGGACTCACTCTCGTCAAGCGCCTGGTCGAATACATGGCGGCAGCGTCGATGCGGCTAGCGACGGCCCGGGCCTCGGCAGTACCTTCACCGTCAGGTTACCGTTGCTGCCGGGTGCTGGCGCAAGAACTGCCAGTATCGAACGCTCGAAGAAATCGGCAGCCGTCTCAAGATCCTGGTTGTTGAGGACAATACCGACGCGGCCGAAGCGCTCAGCATGCTGCTCGAAGTGCTTGGCCACCTGCCGATCACAGTTTCGGAAGGCACGGCAGCTATGAAGGCCGCCGCCGAAGGTCGCTTCGATCTCGCGCTGGTGGATATCGGCCTGCCGGAAATCGACGGTTATGAGGTTGCGCGTCGAATCAGATCGCTCCCGGTCGCTAAAGGCATGAAGATGGTCGCTCTCACCGGTTATGGTCAGGACAGTGACAAGCGGCGTGCGCTCGCGGCCGGCCTTGATCATCACCTGACCAAGCCTGTAAAAGTCGACCGCCTGCAGGAGCTGCCTGACCGCTCGAGCTAGGAGCGATTGCACCCTAGCGCGTGTCAGTCTTATACAATATCGAGGATTGGCTGGCTTATTGATGACTTTGACTTTGGCAGGAACCACGCCCTGATGAAGCATGCCCACTCTGCGCGCGGCTTGTTCGGATAAGTCGATCTTGCGGTCGGGCATGACCGGTCCACAGTCGTTGACCTTAACTGTTACCGATCGCTCATTATTAAGATTTGTCACAACCGCGCGTGAATTAAGTGGCAGCCCCGACGAAGCCGCCGTCAGTTTACGAGAGTCGAAGCGGCCTCCTGTAGCGGTTTTCTGTCCATCCAGACCTGGACCGCACCAGGACTCACGACCGACGATGATCTTCGATCGGCTCGTTGAGCTGGTAGGGGCTCGGCTCGTTGAACGGTTAGGCTCGTCGAGTGATTGCGCAAGGAGTGGGGCCAATGAGACAGACACAGCACCATACCTACGATTGAAGAAGATATTGACATTCGCGCGATCATCTCTGCCGGCCCGAGCAATAAGAAAAATTAGAGTAAGTGAGCTATGAGGAACCAGATTACAATGATGCCTAGCGGAACTCCTAATATACATGCGATTAGATAACGCATTATCTACCTTGCCGACTAATTTGAGATTAGACCCGGATTCAGATTCGGCCTAACAGAACGAGGATAAGGCATATGACCAATATGGTTCCGAGAGCAGCCGCTCGAAAAATAGCCCTATCCAGCGCCATAAGGATAAGCGGGAAGCGAACCGACTAGCAGGACTACTGGAACGATCAGGAAAATGGTGCCTAGGATATTGCTAAACCTTTAGAAGCACAGAGATTCGACGGTGCCCGACTTTGTCACCGCCACTGCATCGCCTATCTACGTTGCAGGAAATGCTAGGCCGATCGAACCGCCATGAAACGGACCCGATCGTGTTGAAAATCCTCAATAAGAGTACTGATTTTGAGCCGAACCGGCAAATGTCGACGCTTTTCTTGCATTCGCGAGTCTTTTCACGATTCTCATTTGAGCCGGTTATTCCTAAAACTGACTCGGCACACCAAAGTCAAGCAATCGCGCAACCCATATTCGCGCGATCAGATTTTTGTTCAATGGTACGATCGATCGTGATGCGCTTGTTACGAGAGCACTGCACTAGCTTAGATTCATGTCGAGTCTTTGGCACCTTTCTGCTGACGGTCGCTTCAATCCTCGTTTTCACGATGAGCTCCTGCACACCTACGACCAGAATGTTGCTGCAAGGCGGCGAGCGGCCCGCCACCGAGGAAGAACATCCGCCATCCTCGGGACCTCACGTTCTGATCTTCGGTTTCGATGGCGCCGGCTACGATCAACTGATGGCGGCGATCAAGTCCGGCAACGCACCGAACCTAAGCGGTCTACTCGGCGCCGACCTCGGCAATGGTGTCTATGAGCACGCTTATTCCGCACCGGAAGCGATAAGCATCTTGCCGTCCACTACGATGGCGGCATGGTCATCAATTTTCAGCGGCGAACCACCTGCGTACACCGGTGTCACAGGCAATGAATGGTTCGCACGAGAGAAAATGCAATTCTATGCGCCCGCACCCGTGTCCATCTCAGATACGCCAGACATGACCAAGATGATCACCGGGGACCTTGTAGGCAATTCGGTGATGTGTCCAACGCTATACGATCTGGCCGGGGTTCAGTCTGCGGTATCGTTGAATGCGGTCTATCGCGGCGCGGATGTGTTCACCGCGATTGAGCCGACTTCATTCGTGGGCATCATGTCGGACTTTGTCGCCGGCAAGGCCCTGAGTGAAAAGGGCGTCAAGAAGGCGATGTATGCAAAGATCGATATCGATTCAGTTCCGAAGATTATCGACGCCTTCAACCAGCACGGCGTGCCGCGGTTGCAGACCGTGTACTTTCCAGGAATCGATCTGTATACGCACCTGGCGCCAGACCCTCTACCGATGGAAATTAACTATCTCGAGAAAGTTACTGATCCTCTGGTCGGAACGATTCTTGACGAGTATCGAAAGCGCGGCGTGTTGGACGAGACCTATGTCATGATCGTCGCCGATCACGGGCATACTCCCGTCAGGCACGACGAACAGCACGCGCTTGACTCCCAATCGGCGGACGGCCCCGCGCCGCTGATGAAGAAGATCGGATTTCGGCCGCGGCCTTTTGTGCTCGATCCACCTGTCAACGAGCAGGACTACCAGGTTGCATTCGCCTACCAGGGCGCTATCGCCTACGTGTATCTGGCTGACCGTTCCACGTGTCCGAATCCCGGTGACAAGTGCGACTGGAAAAAAGCTCCTCGCTTCAAGCAAGACGTGTTGCCCGCGGCGCGCGCCTTCTACCGCGCCAACGAGACGGGTGAAGGCAGTCCGAAACTCAAGGGAACATTGGACCTGATTTTCGCGCGCGAACCTCGCCCGCCTGACAGGACCGCGGCGCCTTATCGTATCTTCGACGGACACAGGCTGGTGGAGATTGAAGACTACCTGGAAGATCATCCGCGGCCGGATCTTCTGCAACTGAATCGCCGCATGCGATGGCTCAGCGCTGGACCACACGGCGATCGCGCCGGCGACATACTCTTGCTCGCCAAGTCAGGGCTCAATCGACCCATCGAGGATCGATATTATTTCTCCGGGCTTTACCACTCCTGGCACGGCAGCCCTTCCGATCAGGACAGCCATATCCCACTTATTGTCGCATGCGGCAGGTGCAGCGGCCGCGTACTGCAAAAACTGGTTGTAAACGTCGCGCATCATCGCGGACCCTCACAGCTCGATGTCACACCCCTCGCGCTGACTCTGCTCGACTCTAAAATGCCGAACCTGCCGGCTCTATCCGCTATACCCTCAAAGGTTCAGAAGGTTCATCCTGAGCCCTAGATGCTGAGAAAGGCGGACCTCAATCGACATTTTGTTTGGCCGCGAAAGCAGTCTGCCCCTTCGTAGGGCCTTGCGATATTTTGACCAAAGCGGCATTGTCGTCGGAAGAAATTACGTCGACCGGTGTCTGGTCATCGATCTCTTTGGCATGGAAAGACTTGGCGACCTTGCCGACCATCCCCTCGATGCCCCCCTCCTGCTTCTGCCGCGATACTTGCAAATAGCTTTGTTCGTCCGGGTAGAGCGGCACGGAGTGCTCGTTGCCAGCGACGATCAATTTGTGAGGAACCATACCACTGTTTATTTGACTGGCGGCACGCAACGAAAGTCGCTGCCGACAAAGCTACCGAAGCTAGCCCAAACGTCTCGATGATTTTCATAAGCCCCTCCTATACGAATGGAGTTACTGCTTCAATGAGTTAGCATCACTTGTGCCATCGGGCCGGCATAGCAAAAAGCTGGCAATTGAATCCTTTTGAATTCTGTTTTGAGATCTGACGATCTTGCGGGCAAAGACGAGTGACCGATATGTCCGCGAGGCGGTAATTGTTTCCGATCGCCGGCGCATCGCGCTGGGCAACTACTCGGAATCAACCGATTTGGGCTGATAAGCGCTTGGCCATACGACTCGATACGCCAACGCCGCGGCCGATTATGAATGGCTCGGCGATTTGTCCTGCGAACTGATCAAGTATGATGAAGGCGCTCAGGATCTCGAGTGCCTTACTCCGTCCTGGGAAAATCGCGAATGCGACGAGTGTCGGCAGGCACGCCGCTCCGGTTGCGCCGACGTAAGGAATGAATCTTAAGATGAACGCGATCAGACCCCAAAGGGCTGCGCTGGGCAAACCGAGAAGCCAGCAAAGCTTACCAGTTGCTATGCCGAAGGTCGCGTTAATCAACATAAAGAGGAACAGGTAGTGGCCAACCGTGTCGGTCATCGTATTAATCGCGTCCGACGCTATTGGTATGCGGGCGCGAGCTCCGAGTTGCACGATCCGATCGCGCATGTCTTTGCGGCTGTAGAGCAGGAAGAATGCAAGCACTATCGTCAGCAGCACGCCGATGAGGGTTTGCAATATCGGAATGATCGGCTTCAACCTTTGCGTTAGCGATGCCGATTCCGGCTGTGCGACTATTGTACGAGGCGGGTGGGCGCGATTGACTTTGTCAAGACGTTTTTGAACGTTGGACACTCCTTGCTTGATAATCTCGAGCCAGGGCGGTATCTTTTTCTCAATCAGCGCAATTTTATTCGCCACATTTGTCGAATACCCGGCAACCTGGCCGGCGACCGTGGTCAATTCGATGGTGAGGAAATATCCAATCGATCCGATTAGTCCAACGATCAGGATTGCCACTAGCGCAGCGCTCAAAGATTCTGCCGCACCATCGCTCGAGCCGGGCGGCCAGCGAACTGAATACGTGGCTTAGAACGGCAACCAGCGCCAAAGGGAGGAGTACAGTCCGGCCGAAGTACAGTGCCGCGGTAGAAATCAGAAAAAGACAGATCGGCATTGCGATTCAGATCAGCGCGTACTGTTCATTCTCGAAGTACGATTGCACCTCCTGTTTTTTCAGGCTGAGATGGTGACTGTGTTGCCATCGATAATCGTGGTGCAGTTGGATTGCGCGACAAAGTCTTCAACCGCTCATACTCCGATTGGTTTTCTCGCGATCATGATTACTTGCTGTGAATTCGCGCCCAGCGGCCGGCGTTCATAATCAGCGAATACGTGCTCCAGCTCGAATCCCTGATGAATGAAGAGCAGCTGGAGCTCGCGCGGAAATAGACATGACTCTCAAAGTCATCGATTCGGCTCTCCACTACCTTGTTGCGCCGATACTTCTCGTATAAAAAGCGAATCTATGCGCGCTGTTCATCGGGCAGGTAAGTGACCGTGCGACGCCGCACCAGCCTGATTTTTCTGGCCTCCCCAGTGGCGTCGTGATCGACCTCAACCAGCGTCCTAGGTGGATTTGCGAACGAATCCGCGTAGGCCGCAAAGTTGGGCATCGTCGTGTCGACCACGAATCGTCCACCCGGCGCGAGATTTTCGAAGGAATGGCGCCAAACACTCAATTGCTCGCGCAGGTCGAGCAGATAAGTGATCGATCCGTCACGGTATGATGACCAGATCGATGCGCTCGCGATCCAGCCATCTGCGCATGTCACCACGCACAAGCCTGATCCGATGACGCGTGGTGGATGGCAACCGTCTGATCTTATCGCGCGCCTCCTTCAGCATCCTCGTTTCGCGATCGAGACCGACGACAATGAAGCCGGTGTGCGCACCTTGCCTCGCCAGCGGAATGGTGATGCACCCTGTACCGCAAGCGAGTTCCAGGACGTTCCTCGGCTTGAGCGTCCGCGCGAGCCTACATAGAAGCGGATGTCAGCTTCGTCTCCCAAATGCTCAAGGTCATATTCGGACGGCTCTCGATAGATCTGAACCATGCAATCCGACCTCGCAGAGCCCGATACCAATGGCTGGAACGCAATTCGCGCGCCATTGGCGACGTCACCGCGGGCTCGAAGATTGGCCTCCAAATCACGATATTCTCTCTACGCCGGCAACCCGTGCCCGCGACGAGGCTGAAAAGTTTACGCGTTCGGTAATAAATTGAGGGGTGTTCTATTTCTTTAGCACCAGCAAAGAATTGAGAGGCTCCCCAAGAATGAAGCTATATAGCGAGCTGGCTGAATGGTGGCCATTGTTCTCGGAACCTTTGCATTACGCCTCTGAGGCAGACTTCATTCGCAAAGTACTCGATGGTTGGGTTAAGGGCTCAGCTAAGAATATGCTTGAACTGGGCTCCGGCGGCGGTAACAACGCCTCGCATCTGAGTGCTCACTACTCGCTCGCGCTGGTCGACGTATCGCCGCACATGCTCGCGGTAAGCCGGAAGCTGAATCCTAATAGCGAACACATCGAGGGAGACATGCGGACCGTGCGGCTCGGTCGCACCTTCGACGCGGTCTTGGTTCATGATGCGATCTGTTACATGACGTCCGAGGCCGACCTGCGGGCCGCGATGAAGACCGCATTCGAACACTGCAGAGTCGGCGGCGTTACGCTCTTCATGCCGGACTTCGTTCGCGAGATCTTTGTCGCGGACACAAAGCATGGAGGTTATGATTCCGGCGCGCGCGGCGTGCGATATCTGGACTGGACTTATGATCCGGATCCCGCCGACTCGACCTACACCGTTGACCTGGTAATCGCGATGCGCGAAGCGAATGGCGAGATTCGCGTCGTTCACGATCGCCACATCGAAGGATTGTTCGCAAGAGCTGATTGGCTGTGCCTTCTAGCGGAGGTCGGTTTCGACGCGAAAATCATCGTTGACCCATGGCAACGTGAGCTTTTTGTTGCGAGAAGAAATGCCTGAGGCAATCTTTCGGTTCGGGGGAGATCGATGGCCATTATTAGTAAGTTCATCGCACTAAGCCTGACGGCATTTGTTCTGACTTGGGCGATGTCACCAATGGTCAGAGCGGAAGGTCCTGCTAATCCGCATATCACCGGGTTCATGAAGATACAGAATGAAGCTAATACCCCGACCGGTCGCATCCTCGGGTTTGCGTTCGTCGATTCGTCGGTTACGAGCCGAGGTTCGCTTGCAAAGCTACCGCCGGGTACGAAAATCTATGCGCCCGGATCGACAGTCACGGGCACCGAAGGATGCCCTACAAGCCGCTACCATACTGACGGTCTGGTCGTCGCGGTCATCGACTATCAAGGGAGACGAAACGAAGGCAGCGTCACCGTGACACGGCATCCTGCGCCCGGGATGAGCTTCCCGGGAGCGCCGTACTACCTGGATCTAAATGCGGGCCGCACCCTTCAGTACCTGGGACCTATCGGCATGAATGGTACTTATGAGGTGAAGTTCCGTTACAACTATGCCGCGGGCCAGCAGAAATCGTCATCTGCACGGCTGACGCTCGCGCGCAATTGTCCAGGTGGTGGTGGTTTCTAGTCAAGCGGGTGCTGATGCGCTCGCGGGCTTCTTGCCGCAGAGCACTGCGAAAATCAAGTTTCTATATGTGCAGCTAACCTCTACGAAGCCGGTCTCGCGCAGCCAGGCGAGCTGCTGGCCTACGGTCGCGGGCAGGTCGCGATCCATTCGTTCAATCGCCGATTGAAGATCGCGCTCGGCGATTTTCGACTCGCGTACGTGCTTCATCCAGATCTGGCGCAGGCGCTGATTGAGCGCCTGGGTCTCGCCTGCTACCTGATCGGCGTTGATGAACATGCCGCCGGGACTCAGGTACTTGAAGATATCGGCAAACAGGTGTCGCTTACCGCTGTCTGGTAAGTGATAGATCGCGAGCGACGATACCACCGCGTCATAGGTCTTCGAAGGTCCGCCTTCGGCAAGAGCGGTTACGAATCGCACGCGTTTGCCGAGCGGCTTCAGGCGCTGCCGTGCGATCATCAGCATCTCTGGTGTGAGATCGAAGAGCGTCAGATGCGCATTCGGGAACTCATTTGCGATCATTGCCGACAAGAGTCCGCTGCCCGCGCCCAGATCGAGCAAATCAAATCGATCATCGGTGGAGAAGGGCAGCATCTCGATCACTGAACGGTAGAAATCATCCGAACAAGGAATCAGCTTGAGCCGAGCGCGGTCGTAACCATCATCGATTGGTGTGGGAGCAGACTGACGCGTCGCCGCCTTGGACGAAGCTGTCTTTCGCGATTTTGGAGCTTCCTTCTTTTGCGGAGGCGTCGCCACGATTCTCAGATGAGTCCCGCACCACGCGCCCATCGATACTTGGCGCCCAGCACCGCGACCGGCTTCTCGGTCGTATAAGGATAGGCTGGAATGCGCCGCTCGAAGAGATAAGCGCAAGCTTCCTCTACTTCGATATCGCCGACCAGCGACGCAACCACGGGCTTATTGATGCCCTTGCGCCGCTGTTCCTCAACGACTTCGGCGGCTAGCCGCGCAAACACCATTGGCGGCGTGATAATCGTGTGCCAATAGCCGAGTACGAGCGCGTGCACGCGCGAATCCTGGAGACCCAAGCGAATAGTATTTTGATAAGTTGTAGGAGGCTCACCGCCCGTGATGTCAACGGGGTTTCCCGCCGCACCGAACGGCGGAATGAACTTGCGAAATGCCTGATCCAGATCGGCCGGCATCGTCATCAAGGTAAGCGTGTTGTCAACGCAGGCATCGGCGAGCAATACGCCCGAACCTCCGGCGCCGGTGATAATAAGAACGTTCTCACCCTTGGGCGCCGGCATCAGCGGGAGGCAGCGGGCGAACTCGAGCATCTCATTCAGGCTATACGCGCGCACCACTCCTGACTGCTTGAGAATGTCATCGTAGATGCGATCGTTGCCGGCGAGCGCTGCGGTATGCGATCGTGCGGCGCGAGCGCCCGCGGAGGTTCGCCCCGCCTTGAGCACGACCACCGGTTTCTTCGCCGACACGCGCTTGGCCACTTCCGCGAACGAGCGCCCGTCCTTCAGGTCCTCGACATGCATCGCGACGACATCGGTATCGGGATCATCCTCGAAGAAAGTAAGGAGGTCGTCTTCATCGAGATCGGCCTTATTGCCCAGACCTACAATCGCTGACACTCCCATCTTCGAAGAGCGGCTGAAGCCGAGAATCGCCATCCCTACTCCGCCGCTCTGCGACGACAGCGCGACCTTGCCTCGCACGTCGTAGGGCGTGCAGAACGTCGCGCAGAGATTCATCGGCGTATAGTAGAAGCCGTAGATATTCGGCCCCATCAAGCGGATGTTGTTCTGCCGCGCGGCCTCGAGCACTTCACGCTGTAGGTCGACATTGCCGGTTTCGGCAAATCCCGACGGAATCAGCACCGCGCCTGCAACGCGCTTCTCGCCGCACTCGGGCAAAACCTTAGCGACGAACCGCGCGGGAATCGCGAATACTGCAACGTCGACATCGCCGGGAACGTCCTTGATGCTGTTGTAGGCCTTTATCCCCAAGACTGCGTCGAGGCTCGGGTGAATCGGCAGGATGCGCCCCTTGTAACCACCGTTCACCAGGTTCTTGAGGACAGAATTGCCGATTTTGCCGTCCTCCGCCGAGGCGCCAATGATCGCAATCGATTCGGGGCGCATGATTCGATTCATCGCGCGCTTGATCTCGTGGCGCGTGGGACGAAAGCGCTCCAGCGCTGGTACGAAGTCGAGCAGGATTCGGACGTCGGCTGCAATCGCGCCACCAGGCGACGCAAAGACCGGGTTCAAATCAACTTCCGAGATCTCGGGAAAATCGCTGATCAGGTGCGAGACGCTTTCGATCAATGACGCGAGCGCCTCTCGATTCGCCGCCGGACCGCCGCGCACGCCGGCGAGAATTTCCTTGCCGCGGATTTCATCAAACATCGATCGCGCTTCGGCGCTCGTCACCGGCGCGAGCCGGAAGGTGATGTCGCTCAGCAGCTCGACCATCACTCCCCCGACCCCGAATGCGACGAGCTTGCCAAAGCTCGGATCGGTGAGGGCGCCGACGATTAGCTCGACTCCCACACCCGCCATCTTCTGAACAAGTACGCCGTCGATTTTTGCGTCTTTCCTGTAAGCCCTGGCTCTGCTGACGAGGTTCTCGTATGCCGCTTCGGCTGCCTTGGCGTCGGCGAGATTCAAGGCCACCCCTCCCGCGTCGCTCTTGTGCAGGATGTCGTGCGACGCGATCTTCAACGCGACCGGGTAGCCGATTTCTTTCGCGAGCCGCGCGGCCTCACTTGGAGACGATGCCAGCGCCTGCGGCGGAATCGGAATCTGATAGGCCGTGCAGATGGCAGCGCTGTCGTCCGGCGAGAGCGACAAGCGCCCCTCGTTTCTGGCGCGATCGAGAATCGTCCTCGCCCGCGCGCGATCGTAACTCATCGAGTTCCTTTCTTCCCGGCGTCGAATTCAGGTTGCAGCCGCAGCTGCGTAGCTGATTAGCTCGAGCAGGTTCCCGTCGGGATCGCGAAAATACACGCTCACACCTTTGCCGCGACCGCCGAGACGTGGGACTGGGCCCTCGATAATCTTGATTCCTTGACTCCTCAGATGCTCAGCCGCCGATTGAGGTGTGCCGTCCCAAACGAAGCAGTAGTCGCCGCCACCCACCGCGGGATGCGCGGCCTTGAGCGTAAAGTCATTCGTCGCGGGATGAAGATTGAATCGATGTTTTCCGAAACTGATGCTGACGATCGGCCATTTGCCGGCGCGCCATTTGTCGAGGCCGTCGGCACGCGCTCCGAGCACGCGGCGGTAAAACTCGACCGAGCGCTCAATGTCCGCGACCGGCATCGCGACGTGATCGATTTCGATCTCCATCAGTTTATTTGCCGTCCTTCAGTCAAGTTCGATCTTCATCAACTTGAGCGCATTTCTCAATCGTTCAGGCCGGACCGCTGCGCAGTACGCCCCGCTCTTCCAACTCGTTAACCCGCGCAACATCGTAGCCCAGGTAGCTGGTCAATATTTCCCGATTGTGCTCGCCGAGAAATGGCGCGTCGAGCTCGAGGCGCTGCGGAAAGGCGGAGAAACGCAGCGCGAACCCCGGCACGTCAAACTCGCCGAGAATGCGATCGCGCACGGTGCGAACTGTTCCGCGCTCGCGGAGATGCGGATGCTTCACCGCCTCGGCGACCGACAGCACGGGAGCGTGCGGCACTCGATTTTCTTTGAGCGCCGCCATCGAAGCGTCGTCGCTCGGCATCGACTGCAACCATCGCTCGACGGTCTCGACCAGTTCACCAAGATTTTTGAGGCGATCCGCGTTGGTAACGAAGCGCGGATCGTCGGCAAGCTCCGGCTGGCCCATCGCACGGCAAAGGCCAGCGAACTGATGGACAAGCGGCGCGATGATAATGATGTAGCGATTCTTCGCCTTGAAGATTCCCGCGGGAACCGCGTACCAGGAGTGCAGTCCCGATCGCGTGGGACTGATTTCACCTTTACTAAGGCTCAGAATCTCAACGCCCGCCTCGTGATAGTGGAAGTAGGTATCGAGCAGAGACAGATCAAGGTACTGGCCGAGTCCCGCGCGCTCGCGGTAGAGCAGTGCGGCGCAAATTGCGCCCATCGCATGCGCTCCCGTACTGACGTCGCCGATCGCGCTCATAATGACGTACGGCGCGCCGTCGCGCTCGCCACCCATCGACACGATTCCGGCGTAGGCCGCGCCGAGATAGTCGAAGCCGGGCTCATGCGCGAGCGGGCCTTTCTGCCCGAACGCGGAAATCGAGCACATCACCACGCGCGGGTTGATTTCCTTGACCCTCGGATAATCGAAGCCGAGACGCCCGATGACTCCCGGCGCAAAGTTCTCGACGACCACGTCCACCTTGCCGATGAGTCCCTCGATCAGCTGACGCCCGTCGGGCGTTTTGACGTCGACGCAGATCCCTTTCTTGCCGCGATTATGCTGCACGAAGTAGCCGCTGCGGCCGTTAAGAAACATCGGCGAACCGCGCGTCGGATCTCCAGCCGGCGCCATTTCGACCTTGATCACCTCGGCGCCCATCTCGGCCATCATCAGGGTGCAAGTCGGACCGGCCACGATCTGGGTGAAATCGAGAACCTTGTATCCGTCGAGGACGTGTCGTGGAGGCTCGGTGCTCATCGTCGTCGCTCCTGGAGCCGCCAGGCGGTGGTGCCGCTCAGTCATCGCCGCAAGTGCGTTAGGTCCGCAGCGCCATCAGCCAGCCGCTGCCGGCAGCGGCAGCTCGGCCGGCTCGTTCAGCGGCTCGGTCTGCCACTTCTTGACCTCGGGCAGCACGTGCTTGACGAAGCACTTAAGATTGCGCTCGGCTTCGTCGTAGGGCATCCCGCCGTAGCTGAAATTCAAAAGGAACGCGTTCGCGTCGATCGTATCGCGTATCATGGCAAGCTTTTCCAGGACCTGGTCGGGCGTTCCCCACGGCATCAGGTTGACGAATCCGGCCGCGGCGCCATCGATGCCGTGCTTGCCGATGAACTTCGTGATGTTGCTGTAGAACTCGTAGCCGCGATGCGTACCGAACTTCTCCGACGTCATCTCGTAGTGCTTGATTACTGACTTGTAGTTCGCTGCGAGCCACTTGGTTGCCTGCTCTTCGGCGCGGTCCTTGTTCTCGTCGACGAAAATAAAGCCGCCGCTGATCGGCTTGGGTGGAGGTGTCGAGCCGTGATGTTCCTTCCACGCCTGGTGATAAACCTTGAAGTCTTCCTTCACCGCTTCCCACGGTTTCTGCGGAATGACCATCAGTCCGATTCCAAGCTTCGCCATGATCGGCATCGATTCCGGTGAGACAGCGGCAGCATACGTGCGGCCTTTGAATGATTTGAACGGATACGGCCGAATCTCGCGGCGCGGCTGCCTGGTGAAGCGGCCGCCTTCCATGTAACCCTTCTCGAGCGCGTTGATCAGGAGCTCAGCGTATTCGACGAACAGGTTGCGGCCCTCGTTCTGATCGATCCGGAAACCTTCGTACTCGATCCTCGCGAGTCCGCGGCCGAGACCGAGAATCATGCGGCCGCCCGAAAGATTGTCGAGCACCGATACCTGTTCGGCGACGCGAATCGGATCGTGCCACGGGAGCACTACAACCGCCGAGCCGAGCCGCGCCGTTTTTGTGCGGCCCGCCATGTAGGTGAGAAATTGCAGAACGTCGGGGCACATCGTGTAGTCGTCGAAGTGATGCTCGACGCACCAGACCGATTCGAATCCGAGCGGTTCGGCCATCTCGGCGAGCCGCACTTCATTGCGCCAAACGTCGTGGTCGCGAAATTGGTTGTTGGGATTTTGAATTACCAGTCCATAGCCGGTGTGCATGAGTAATTCTCCTCGCCCGCCCGATTGGTTTTTCGACCTTACCGCAGAACGCGGAAAGAGTGCGAACACCGCGCACGCCCGTGTTTGAATCATTTTCACCTTCAGCGGCAATGCCTACGCTACGTCGGCAAATCAGCGACGAACGTCCCGCCGTTACCTCGAAGGTAATTGATGAGCTCGCGAAGCGGCCATAATCATGCGCTCATCACGGGCCGAGACCGCCCGAAATACGAAGGAGAACGAAAATGAGCAACGCGAATCAACTGGTTGAAAGTTATCTCGCAGCCTGGAATGAGCGCGACGCCAAGCGCCGTCACGACCTCATCTCCAAGACCTGGACCGAAGACGGCGCCTACATCGATCCGCATCGGAGCGGCAACGGCTACGCGGAGCTCAGCAAGATGATGGCGGCGGTGCACGAGCGATTTTCGACCAATTATCGCTTCAAACTCTTGAACGATGTGGATGCGTACGGCGATCGCCTGCGCTTCCAATGGGAGGTCGGCGGAACCAAGGAAGCGCCGCAGCACTTCGTTGGCACCGACTTCGCCGTCATCTCGAGCGACGGGCGCTTCAAGTCGGTCACTGGCTTCGTCGACGAGGCACCGGGCATGCCCACGAAGTAACGACACTCGCCAGCGAGGACTCCAATGGACAAAGCAGAAACGAGCAAATACTCGGCGGATGCGGCGACTTCGGCGGGACCTGAATCGCGAATGAGTCCATCGAAGCCGCGCGCCGCGAGCCTGCCCTACGTCACGACCGCGGACGGCACGATGCTCTATTACAAAGATTGGGGCACCGGAAAGCCCATCGTATTCGTGAATAGCTGGGCAATGAATTGCGACATGTGGCAGTACCAGATGGCGCCCTTCGTGAAGGCCGGCTACCGATGCATCGGCTACGATCGACGCGGCCACGGCCGCTCGACTCAACCCTCGCACGGCTACGATTACGACACACTCGCTGATGATCTCGCGGCGTTGATGGAGCAACTCGATCTGCGGGACGCCACGATGATCGGGCACTCGATGGGTCCCGGCGAGATCGTTCGCTACATCGGCCGGCACGGCAGCGGCCGCGTATCGAAAATCGTGATGCTCGCGCCCACGACTCCGTTCACTCTCCGGACGCCCGATAATCCGGACGGATTGCCAGGCGGCATATTCGAGGCGTTTCGCGTGGAGTGGCTGAAGGACTTCCCGGGATGGCTCGCAAAAAACGCGCGGCCATTCGTGATGCCTGATACATCGGACCAGCTCCTGCAATGGGGTGTGAACATGATGCTCCAGACGTCTCTGATCGCGGTGCTCGAGTGCAACCGCGCCGTGGTCGAGACTGACTTCCGCACCGAGTTGCCGCGCATCAAGGTGCCGACGCTCGTCATCCATGGCACGTCCGACATGTCTGCCCCGCTCGAGCTCAGCGGACGGCGCACGCAGGCGCTGATTCCTGGAAGCAAGCTACTCGTGTACGAGGGTGCTCCGCATGGCCTGATGCTGACGCACATCGAACGGCTGAACGCTGACATCCTGTCGTTCATCGCAGGCTGAAAAGTGAACATACCGCGCTCGTCGCCATCTGGCGGGCGCGGTCTTCAATCCCGGCCGCACGCTCTCGATCGGCGAAGAGGCGGTTGCATACGCCGCCGCTGAAAACCGTCTTCTGCTTGTGTTAGTCATGAAGCTCTCGCCAGGAACCACCTTCCGCGTGGGGTTAAGAATGAAATCCGAGAGCCGAAAGGAACGCGCTGCCGCTAAGCTGTGGGGCCGGCGCGTATCTGGCAGTTGTCTTTGCGGTGCAGTCGAGCTGGAGATTGACCTTCCCGCCTTCTGGGCCTGGAACGATCATTCGGAAGCAAGCCGTCGCGCCCACGGCGCCGCCTATGCGACCTACATCGGGTGTTGGCGCAAGCACGCACGCGTGGCCAAAGGCCGGAAGAGCATCACTCGCTTCGAGGACGCAAGGACGGCATCGAGCCGAAGCTTCTGTTCTCGATGCGGTTCGCCGCTGTTGTATGAGTGCAAGAGCTCGCGGCACATGATCAATATCCCGCGGGCGCTATTCAGCCACCGTACCGGGCGCGAGCCCCGTTACCATCTGGCCATCGAGGAGCTTCAAGATTGGGCCTATACTGGCAAACCGCTCGTGCCGCTCAAGGGTTATCCGGGCGTTGTCTGGGAACGTCCGAAATCGCGCAAGCGCCAGCGCGACGTTTCAATCCTGCCGCGCGTTCTTTCCGTCGGTGAAAGCTCGCGGCTTGCTCCGATACAAAGTTGGCGATCACAGTGATAGTAAGTTGGCAGAATCCTGCGAGCGAGCGTGACGATGAGCGAGCAGAAAACGCAAATCAATCCCCCGAATCTGTGGCGGCTCGAAACGCCGGGGCATCAAGGATGGCGACGCACTGCGCGCCCCGATGATTTGAATCGCTACCTGATGATCTCGTGCGATTGCCACGCCAACGAACCGGCTGACCTTTGGCATAAGCGGCTCGACGAGCACTATCGGCGCCGGCTGCCGCGGATTGAAATCGACGAGAACGGCGTCAGGTGGGTGATCAGCGACACGCTGCGACGCACCCGCCTGCAGGACAGTATCTTCGAAGGCGAAGACCTGGCGCGCAACCAGGCTGGCGCGGATATCGGCGAGCGGCTCAAGGATCGCGCGCGCGACGGTGTCGACGCAGAGCTGATTTTTCCCAACAAGGGCCTTTTCATGTGGGCGACGCAGGACGCACTGTTCGCGCAGGCGCAATGCAAGGTCTGGAACGACTGGGCCTGGGAAACCTACGGGCCGTACAACGATTTCATGTCGCCGATGGCGACGCTCGCGACCGCTGACCTCGAAGGGTCGGTCAAGGAGATCGAGCGCGTCGCGAAACTCGGCTTTCGCGGCCTCACCCTTCCCTGCAAGCCCGTTTTCAATTCGCAGGACTCGCGCGACCCGAATTACAATATGGGCGTTTACGACCCGATGTGGTCGCTGATCGAGGAAACGGGCTTGCCGGTCACATTCCACGTCGGTACGGGACGCGACCCGCGCGCTGCGAGCAAGGAAGGCGGCGCGGTGATGAACTACGTCGCGCACGCGTTGACGCAGGCGATCGAACCAGTTACGGCGTTGTGCTCGTCGGGAGTGCTCGAGCGATTTCCGAAGATCAAATTCGCCGCTATCGAATCGGGAATTGGATGGGTGCCATGGTCGCTGCAGGCGATGGACGAGGCTTATCGCAAGCATCACATGTGGGCCTATCCGAAGCTGAAGAAACTGCCGAGCGAGTATTTCCGCGAGCAGGGCGGGGTCGCGTTCCAGGAGGATCGCGCGGGCCTCGCGCTCGCGTCCGAGTTCGGCCTGGTCGACAATTTCCTCTGGTCCAATGACTATCCGCATCATGAGGGCAGCTGGCCGCATTCGGCGCAAGCGATCGAACGGCAGATGGGCGACTTCAGCGAAGAGGATCGCGCGAAGATCCTTGGCCTCAATGCTGCGAAGATGTTCAAGTTCGATATCGATCTACTGATGCAGCGCCGCCGCGCCGCGAATTGATCTCGACTAGGGACACGCTCCTCCCGGCGTCGCGCCATCGGCACCGTGGCGGGCGGATTGGTGCAGAGGCGCTGCATGTAACTGGTGGCGCCGCGCTGGAAGAGTCGCGAGACCGATCGCACATCGGCTGGCGCCATGCAGGCGTAGCCAACCTTAAGCGTTCCGTTCAGCCATCCGCGGAAAAGCCAGAACTGCGCTCCGTAGGGCGCGAGGTTGGACTCGTCGTAAGTGTTGTCGCATGAGGCGGTAACGGCGTGCCTTGCACCGGACAACCCGTTGAATGAAGGAAAGCCATCGAGCGTGTTCGGCGGCGGAACATGGTTGGCCGCGTGCCGCGCCTCGTGGAGATAGAGCGCCCCCTGGTTCGCGATCCGAGCCAGATATAGTGAGTCGGATATCGGTTCGCTGCCGGTGTCTTTAGTCCGAACAGAGTTTTGCCACTGCCGACTGCTTTCACAGCAGTCGCTGTATGCGGAGTCGTCGTGAATATCGGCTCGGCGACCATCGCCTTCTCCCAATTGGATGGACTAGTGCCGTCGGTCCGTGAATGAGAACCAGTTCGCGTCTCCTGGTTGTCCATGTAGTCGATCGTCCTGAAGACCTGCGAGACGACGTACTCGGCCTGCTGCGTTAGCGTCGGCGCGGGATGGCTCGAATTGCTGATGTTCGCGCAGACGATATTGAGATCTTGCGTCAACGGCGGCTGGGTGAATGGCGTCGAATCGTAGCTGACGGAAGATCGTCGCGAAGGCCGGGGCGTATCACCGACAGATCTGAAGAAGGGTCGCGATGTTCTTGATCCCGCTCGAGCGGACCTTGCCGAGTGGCAGCGGCGGCTTGGGTTGGTAGCAGCCGTCCTTGACAACGCTTTCCCGATTTCCTGAGCCAAGGTGTGCTTGTGCGCTCTTATCGTCTTCTCCTAGCGCTCATCAGCGACGCGCATTGGAGCGGTCCGGGAATTGGATGCGGAAGGATCTGCGCGGCGGCGATCGATGGCAGCCAGCTGATGAGCGTGGTCAGCAAGCAGGTCGTTACACGCCTTGGTGTCGGGAACGGCAGTCGCATATGTGCGGCTTCCCCGGCGCGACACACAGCACCGAGCGCACCGCGCTGAACAACGTTTGGCGCGGAGCTAGCCGACCGGCAGTAGATAAAGCCCTTCGAGTCACAATTGTTCGCGCATTCAGCCCATCGGCAGTTGCAGCACGCGCTCGCCGATCATGTTCTTCTGCACCGCCGACGTGCCGCCCGCAATCTTTGAGCTATACCCAACGTCGAAAATGACGATGCCCCGGCTATCAATCGGGGCATCGTGGTTATTCAAAAGACGAAGTTGGTTTTGCTACGCCGGCATCGACGCGAGCGCATCAGGCTGAGCTACGCGCTCCGCCGGTCTGCCGGCTGCGAGCGGCACCGAGCCGGGCTTACGCTCGAACGGATCAACGAGGCCGAGCTTCTTGCCCGTTTCGCGGAGCGCAGGAACGACATGCTTCGACAGCATCTCGAGGCATCGCACGCGATCCTGGTATCCGACTGGACCATCGAGCCAGAACGAGAAGATTCCAGGACGCAGCACCTCGAGCACCTTGTTGAGCCGCGGGATAACGTAATCCGGCGTGCCCGCGATCATCTGGAGATCGCGCTTGCTGTCCTCGTAGCGAGCGTAGATGCTCTGCCGAATCGCCTCGAGCTCTTCGTCGGTCTCGTGGCCGCCGCCCTCGTGAATCGGCTTGCCCGGCAGATTCGGATCGCGCGCGAGGCGCGCCATGCGCCGCGTCGCTTCCTTGGAGTTGTAGCCCGGCGGGAACATCCACTCGGGCCGAGCGAAGTGCGCGAACGCGCCGCCGTAGAGGAAGCGCTTGCCCAGTTCTTCGGCGCGCGCCTGGTTGTCGGCGACGAAGACGGGCTGCAGATAACCAAAATTCTCGGGTCCCGCCTGGTAACCCTCGCGCGCGGCCTGATCGGTGTACATGTTCCACAACTCGACAGTAGGCTCTAGACGCGTCGCCAGCGCGATATACGGATAGCGCTTCTTCGCGCACCAGATGACCGTGTCGGGGCTGACGAGGCCCGGGATCCAGATAGGAGGATGCGGCTTCTGCAGCGGCACCACCCACGGATTCACGAAGCGGAAGTGGAAGTGCTTGCCCTCGTAGCGGAACGGCCCCGGCGTCGTCCACGCCTTGACGATAAACTCGACACCCTCCTCGAAGTACTCGCGGTTGTAAGCGGGATTAGCGTTGTTCGCGAGCTGCTCGCTGCCGGCGCCGCGCACCCATCCGGGGACCAACCGCCCGCCGGAGATCAGATCGATCATGGCAAGCTCTTCCGCGAGGCGGAGCGCGTTGGCGACCGTGGGGACCGGATTTCCGAGCAACACGATTCTCGCGCGCTTGGTCGCCTTCGCGAGCACTGCAGCCTCGACGTCCATCACCGAGCCGAGGCAGAAGGGCGTTCCGTGATGCTCATTCAACATCAGGCCGTCGAACCCCAGTTCCTCGGAGTAAATTTTCTCGTCGAGGTACTGATTCAGCAGCATCGAGCCTGTCTGCGGATCGAAATTCTGATTGGGCAGGCCGAAAAAGCTTCGATTGCGGAGGATCTGCCGCTCGAGTTGGAGGCTACGGTCGGGCTCAACTTCAGGATCGTAGTGATACTGCCGCTCGGTGAACCACATTATGTGCATGACCGATACCTCCGCTGCTTAGGCGAGAAAGTTGCGCACTTCCTTGATGAACTGATCGGATTTTTCGACTTCAGGCCGATGACCGCAGGTATCGAACGCGATGAGCCGCGACCCTTTTATCGCGCGCTGATAAACGGCGGCCGCGGTGATCGGCACGACGTGATCGTCCTTGCCCCACACAATTAGCGTCGGCGCCTTCAGCGTGCCATCGAGCAGGTGCGGCAGGCTGGGGTTGAACATGTAGGGCTGCCATGCGAGCCGCGCGGTCTCCGCGCGTGCATCTTCGAACGCCTCGTATTGCTCCGGCGAGAGGCCGCCATCGTAGAGCTTCGAGAATTCCGGAGTGTTCCTGGAGTCGCGCACCGAGTCGCGCAGATAGATGAGCGCGGGCACAGTGAACATGTCAAAGATTTCGGCCTCGGGCGGACGGATTCCCGCCGGCGCAACGAGCACGAGCTTCGAAAAGATCGCGGGATCGTTGGCCGCCATCTCCGCCGCGATCCATCCGCCGAGCGAGAACCCAATCACTTCGATCGGTGCGAGATTGTTCTCGCGAAGATAGCGTGCAAGAAAGCATCCGAGGTCGCGCACGTTCAGGATCCATTCGGCACGCGGCGTTTTGCCGAAGCCGGGGAAGAGCGGGGTGAGCATCGAGCGGCTCTCGCTGAGAGCCTCGTTCCACTTCATCCAGCCGGGCCAGCCAAGCTCCTCATGCAGCACGAGCAGCGGTTTGCCCGAGCCGCCCCTCGCCACGATCAGATCGTCGCCGCCGACCTTGATCGTTTCCTCACGGACCGAATCTTTCACTGCCATCTGAACCTCGCGCGCTCAGGACGCGGCAACATACCGCTCGGTTAGTTGATGGCCGTATAATCGATCCAGCCCGGTTTATCTGCAAGCCCGCGAAGCGGCTCAATCGATCGCGGCGCACGCTTGCTTTCCGCGCGCTTTCATCTAGCTTCAAGAAATCGGTTGGAGCGCCCCTATGCCTATCGAAGGATTGACTACGCCGGTCCGCGAGAATCACCGCTTCGACGAGCGAAGCCTTGAGTGCTACCTGCTCGAACGCATGCGGGGCTTTCGCGGTCCGCTTACCGTCTCGCAGTTTCTCACAGGACAATCGAATCCGACCTTCCTGCTTGAATCGCCTGACGGCCGCTTCGTGATGCGCAAGAAGCCGAGCGGCGAGATCCTGCAGTCAGCCCACCAGGTCGAGCGCGAGTATCGCATCATGACCGCGCTCGCGCCGACCGACGTGCCCGTGCCGCGCACTTACCTCTTATGCGAGGACACCGCCGTCATCGGCACAGCGTTCTTCGTCATGGACTTCGTCGACGGGCGCATCATGGTTGAACCGCTCCTGCCGAACTTCACGCGCGACGATCGCGCGGCGGTCTACGATTCGATGGTTCACACGATGGCGCGGCTGCACAAGGTGGACTTCCGCGCCGTCGGTCTCGGCGACTACGGCCGTCCGGAAGGTTACATCGCGCGGCAGGTCGCGCGCTGGACCAAGCAATACAAGGCGTCTGAGATCGGTCCGATTCCCGACATGGATCGGCTGATTGCCTGGATGGAAAGGCACATCCCGCAGGAAGACGAGACCACGATCGCGCACGGTGACTTCCGGCTCGGCAACCTGATCCTGCATCCGAAAGAACCGCGCGTCATCGCGGTGCTCGATTGGGAACTATCGACGCTCGGGCATCCGCTCGCCGATCTCGCATGGAACTGCCTCGGCTATCATTACCCTCCTGACGAGACCGACGGCTTCAGCTTCGCGGGGCAGGATTTGAAGGCGCTAGGCATCCCGCGAGAAGATGAATATCTCGCCGCGTATTGCCGATACGTGGGACGCCCGAACGTCGAGGATTTCCTGTTCTTCGTCGCCTTCGCGTTCTTCCGCTCCGCCGCGATTGCACAGGGCATCGCGATGCGCGCAAAGATCGGCACCGCGAGTGCTCCCGATGCCGCCCAGCATGGCGACCGCGCCGCGCGCGGCGCGCACATCGGCTGGTCGATCGCGCAGAAGCTCTGAAGCGCCCTACTTCTTCGCTCCCGGCAGATAGTCGTCGAGCGGCACGCCGCAACTGTTGAGCGCCCACGACACCAGGTTGTACTGGCCGATCGTGAAAACGACGTCCATCATCTCCTGCGTGCTAAAGCGCTCGGACAGCGTCTTCCAGGTATCGTCAGAAACGATGGAATTCTCGAAAAGATCGTCGGCCGCCTGAATCAGCGCCGCGTCGATCTCGTTCCACCCCGCTGTCGAGCCTTTGGTGATGCGATCGATTTCATCGTCGCTGAGTCCCGACTGCTTCGCGATTCTGACATGCTGCTCGAATTCGTAAGGCGACTGATTCAGCCATCCGATGCGCAGGATGATCATTTCGCGCTCGCGCGGCTTGAGCGTCTGCCGATCCGACAGGATGTAGCCGGCGAAGCGCGTCCACGCGCGGGTGAGCCGCGGATGGTTCATCAGGACGCGAAAGATGTTGATCGTCTTACCGTTGACCTGGTTCCGGTCCGCCATCTCGCGTTCTTCGGCGGTGAGCTTGGAGATATCGCAAAAGGGCACCCGCTGTTTTCTTTCGACCATCGGCATTCCTCCGTGAGGGTTGCGACGCGCAGGGCGCGTTCACACTGCTGAAG
This sequence comes from Candidatus Binataceae bacterium, assembly GCA_030038355.1. Taxonomy (GTDB): domain Bacteria; phylum Desulfobacterota; class Binatia; order Binatales; family Binataceae; genus JASHPB01. Next base: position 29,577 of record JASHPB010000273.1, on the reverse strand, counting down.
CCCCAGCATTACTTCACCGCGAGGCTTTTCTCCACTGCTGAGATAGTGGCCGCTTACTTTTGCGCGAGAATCAACGGCGACGGCGCCCTCGGCGTACGAATCGTCTTGACCTGTTTGAAACCCGCCGCTCTCAGCCATTCGCGATATTCTTTCATCGTGAAGGCATCGCCATCAGGCGCGTGCAGCAGCATATTGAGGCCGAATAACATCGGCTGGGGAGGACCTGTGCGATCGTCATTGGGGATCATCTCGGCGATGAGCAGCATCCTGCGCTTGCAGGACCGCGGCACTCGAGCGTTCAATAAATTTCCGCCCCCATACGCGCCCTTCGCCGTGGATGATGTGCCCAAGTATCACAAGGTCGTATCCGCTTCCGAAATCAACCTCGCGAAGGTTAACCTCGCGATATTCGTAACGGTCGCCGACGGCGAAGCGCGAGGTATAGTCGCGCGTAACCGGAGTCACTTCCGGCAAATCGACAACCGTGATCGTCGCGGCGCGGATTGCCTGAGCGAACGGAATCGAAGATGCGGCCGCGCCCGCGGCAACATCGAGCACGCGCTTGATCCGCGCTCGAGCTGAAGATTTGAGGCTCGCGACCGCGGCCGTTGCGCCCGCAAAGTTGAGTGGAAAGATACACTTGACCAGGATCGCGAAGAACGCAGCCCGCGACGAATCGTCAGTCGGTATCGTCGGTTGGCCAGTCCTCTCACCGCCTGCGCGAGCTGCGGCCATCCCATCATCTACATGCTGGTAAGCCTCTCGATGCCTTCCATGTGGAACTCGCTGCCACGCGTCAGATAAAACCGCGGCTTGGGGCGTGAGCGCGTAGCGCTCGCCGTTACGGGTGAGGTACTTGATGGAAACAAGCGTATCGAGCAGCCGGCGCATTGCTGAATTGTTCGCGCGGGCAGAAATCGCGCCCTGAGCCGCCGTCGTCGCGCCCTCCTTGATGGCTGTAAAGACGTCGAGCTCGACCGCCGCGGCGAGCGCAAAGGATCGCCATCCTCCCCAGAGCGTGTCCAAGGCGACATGGAGCGGAGCAGGAATCTTGGCAGTGCTCTTCGGCATCGCGCTAGCCCTCCCGTTTTCGTGTTAGCGAGAATGCAGGCTGCCCCCAAACCGTCTCTACGATCCCGCGTTGACGCACCGATGACGCAGCAATAAAGACTCTGCAATGAGCTCAATCCCTGCAGCACGTTCCGGGTCGATTGCTGCGCAAGCAGCAGCCGGCGACCTCGTAATCCTGAGCCCCGCAATTGCAATCGTCGCGCGAATTCTCTTCACGCTGATCTTCTTCCTGTCGGGCGTGACGCATTTCACCTCAATGCAGAACTACGCGAGCCTGATGCATCCGGCGATTCCCTTTCGCCCGTTCTGGGTGTTGATTTCCGGTGCGGTCGAGCTCGCGGGCGCGGTGTTAATTCTTTTCAATCATCGGCCGCGGCTTGGAGGCTGGCTGATCGTGCTATTCCTCATTCCAGTCACGATCGTCGTGCACGGCCTTGCGATCGTTACGCTTACCGATCCCGTGATGAAAGCGGTCAACGTCTCGATGTTCCTGAAGGGGCTCGCGATGATCGGCTGCGCGCTCTTCATCACACAATTCGGCGTCAGCGTCGAGAGGTCGTAGCTGTGGCCCGCTTCTTCAAGATCGCCGGCGCTGTGATCGCGAGCATGATCGTGATCGCGCTCGTGATCGTCGCTTTCCTCTTGCAAGGACCGGCGATTCCTGATCACTCCGACTATCAACTGGACCTTGCGACGCTCAGGAAGCTAGGCGACCAGTCAGCGGGTTGGAAGCCTGCGCATCTGAACGCCGCCGCGATCGCCGAGGCTTATCCGCGCGCCGCGCTGTTTCTCGGCGGCATCAGATTCGATCGGCATCACGTCGTGTTCCCGAGCTACCAGATTCTCTATCCCGACGGCTCGATGATCATCGTCGATGCGCCGCCGGGAGCGGCGTTCTGGGCCGCACGGATGGGCGGTCAGTTCGATGCCGCGAACTTTGAGGCTGAGCAGCAGGCGTTAGAGCAGGCGCGTGCGATCGTCATTACGCACGAGCACGCCGATCATCTTGGCGGCATCGCGCAGGATCCGGGGCTATCCTCGTTCGCAGCTCGTCTGATGCTCACGCGCGAGCAGCGCAACGACGACAAGTGGCTCACAGCGAACAAGTTTCCTGAGAACGTTCGATCGGCGCTGCATCCGATTGAATATAAGCACTACTATCCGCTCGCCCCGGGCGTCGTGCTGATCAAGGCTCCCGGCCACACGCCCGGAAGCCAGATCGTTTACGTGCATCTCGCGGATGGCGCCGAGTATCTGCTGATCGGCGACGTCGCCTGGGACATGGAGCAAGTCAGCACCCCAAAATGCCGGCCGCGCCTTGCCGAGATGGGGATGGGCGAGAACGGCGAGGAAGTGACAGCCGAACTGCGGACGCTGCACGACCTCGCGGCAGCGAATCCGGAAGTGCATATTGTCGTCTCGCACGACGCCAAGCAGCTTGCGGATTACGAGCAGTCGGGGCTGATCGGCTCGCACTTCGACGGTCTCAGCGCGAAAGCTTCACCTTGAGCGATTCACTGCCTCTGTTCTGGATGACAGCCAGGCGAAACCTCGGCGGTTATGTTCAAGGCTTCTTCGCCCAGGTCGCTAAACTACTTGCTTCCTGCGCGATGGTAACTCACGAGCTCCCAGTTAGCCGCCGTCGGCGCCGTGGACTCGACCTTGACCGAGAATCCGATGGGTTCGGGCACGTACCATTCGGTAGTTCGAAGATCTGGGCCGTGGCGGGACTCGACCTTGTAGGCCTTGAAAGTCCCGGCCGGCACCGTCACGTCTTCGATTCCGAGCACGGTCCCCGTCCCGGTTTGCTGGATGTAGTTGCCGCCGCCTGTCGACGCGCCGTAGACAACTGTCCACGTTTTGCCCACGGTGAGCGGAAACTGAATGTCCTCCTCGCATGGACGGAATTTGATAGTCGTGTCGTTGTACTGGAACACAGTCGTACACATCTGCGGATCGACTTCGAACGTCAACGCTCCGGCTTCCGAATTACCGCTCTGCTTGCTCGCGAACACGACTGAATTGCCGTCGTGCTTCGCAACCATGACCAGATCGCCGGGAAGCTGAAGAGCCGTCGCCATCTCGGGTGCAAGCCGAATCGCGAACTCATCGCCGTCACTGTAGGTCGGTGCATTGACGGGCGGGGCGCTTGCACCTTGCGCGCCGCCGCCCGAAGCCCCGCCGCCTTGCTGACCGGCGCATCCGGCGGTTAGAAACGTAAGGGCCACGATCGAAAAAATCAGTAATGCGCGCACATTCCCTCCCATTCGCGTTGAGCTAAGCCAGCGCCCGATATAATGCCGAGCGAACGAGCGATGCAACTATTCGCCTTTCCACGACGCGTCGTTGAACAAAAGTAAACTGTCTGTTTGTCTGCTCACTCGCCATCTTCGAAATTTAAATGACCTCATCGTCGCTCCCGGTCAATAGCTGCCCGCCGGCGAGCGGTACGGAAATTCCCAAGCTGTGCTATGGATAAGCCAACTGACGCGCCGTCAGAATGCGAGGGTGAAGCTGTGATTAAAACGACGGAAGAATCCCAGAATATCGCCGGCGCTCAGCTCGCGATCGTGAAGGGCGGCAGCGGCAAACCGCTGCTCGTGTTTCACGACGAGCTTGGCTATCCCGGCTGGATGAGCTGGAACGAGAGCCTCGGCCACGAGCGCACGCTGCTGATTCCGCTCCAGCCTGGCTTCGGCAAAACTCCCCGCCTCGACTGGGTGCGAAGCTACCGCGAGCTCGCGGGGTTTTACGCACAGGTGGTGCGCGAGATGAAGCTCGATCCGGTCGACGTGATCGGCTTCTCGGCGGGCGGCTTCATCGCGGCCGAGATGGCGGCTGCCGATCCGCACATCTTCTCGAAGATGATCTTGGTCGCGCCGATGGGTATCAAACCCAGCGAAGGGGAGATCATGGATATCTTCCCGATCACGATTCGGACGCATCTGCTGTCGACCGTCGCCGATCCCGCTGGTACGCCGGAGTTCTCGCGCCTCTATGGCGGCGAGATGACGCCGGAGGTGTTCGAGGCCTTCGAGGATGCACGCGCCGAAACCGCACGCATAGCATGGGAGCCCTACATGCACGATCCGGCGCTGCCGCATCTTTTGCGCGGGCTCAAGACTCCGACGCTGCTCATATGGGGGACTGCCGACCACGTCGTGCCGCGCGGATGTATCGACGATTATAAGAGAGCCATTGGCGACGCGGCTAAGGTCGCGCTGATCGAAAAAGTCGGACATCGGCCCGAGACCGAGAATTCAACCCAGTTCGAACGCATCGTGCGCGGATTCCTGTCCGCCTGAATAACGAGGTGCGGATACCATGAAGATTGGATATTTCACCGAACGTCCCGTCCGCTGGCTGCCGGAAGAAGTGATCTTGAAAAACGGCGCGCACTTCGGCGTGTCGAACAAGTATTACGATCGCGAGAAGGCGGCAGATGAGTACAACTACTGGATCGACGAGAACCTGTATGCCGAGGAACTCGGCTTCGACATCGTCGCCCTCAACGAGCATCATGGCAACCCGTTCTGCATGGGAAGCGTGATGAACGTGGAAGCGGGCATACTGGCGCGGCTCACCAAGAGAGCTCGCATCCTCTTGATCGGCAACCCACTCCCGGTTATCAAGCATCCGCTACGGATGGCCGAAGAGCTGGCCGAGATCGATCTGATCTCACGTGGCCGCCTCATTACGGGATGGGTCCGTGGCGCGGGCAGCGAACAGTTCTTCAACAACGCGAATCCCGCCTACAACCGCGAATACTTCGAGGAAGCGCACGACTTTATCGTGCAAGCGTGGACCAAGCCCGGACCGTGGCGCTACGAGGGCAAGCACTTTCACTATCGCCACGTGAATCCGTGGGCGCTGCCCTATCAGAAGCCGCATCCTCCGATGTGGATCCCCGGCGTACTCAGCCCCGAGACGGTGCAATGGTGCGCCGAGCACGGCTATCCCTATTTCGGCCTCGGCACTTCGCTCGGCCCAACATGCGATCTCTGGGAGTTCTACGCGGATACCGCGCAGAAAGCCGGCTATCAGGCTGGACCGGAGAATTTTGGCTACGTCGTGCCGACCTTCGTCGCCGAGACGGAGGAGAAAGCGCAGGAACTCGGCAAGGGGTTCCTTTTTGGCGGCGGGCAAAACAGTTTCGCGCGCGTCGAGCACACCCTCCCGCCGGGCTACAATTCGAAGGACGCGATCCGGCGCCTCGCCAAGCAGCCGCAGGGTAGCTGGCTCGGCATCAGCGGCGAAAAGCTCCGCGGTCACACCGAGGAACGCATTATCGACGCCGAGGAAATCCATCGCAAGCTGGAACCCGGTTACAAGCGATCGCAGCAGCAGCTTCAGCTCATCATCGGCAATCCGAAGAACGTAATTGACAAGATGAAGACGATCCTGAGCGTGATTCGACCGGGTTCGGTCGTGATGTTCAACGTCCAGGGACCAGTGAGCAACCAGGATCGGCAGACCAGCATGCGCCTCATCGCGCAGGAGGTTATGCCGGAACTGAAGGAGCATGCGAACAAGTTGGGCCTCGTCGATGCGCTCGAGCGCACGCCGGGGCAGTCGAAGATCCAGGCCGGCGCCAAACGCGTGCCGGTTTCGGATCGCGGACCGCTGAAGGAAGCCGGGCTCGCGTAAAAGAACTGGTGGATTCGCGCGGCGGGCGGCGCATCGCGCCGCCCGCGTTGATTTGAATGAGGGCGGTGACGCCCGCCGCCACCCAGAAGATCAGAGCTTCGATGCGGGCTCGAGCCACTTGCGCGCCGCATCCTCGAGCATCTTCGACGCGTCCGCCGGCGAGCGCGGAAGCCCGACATTCGTAAGCACCACTTCCGAAACTCCCAAATCGCGGTAGCGCTTCAGATCGTCGGGCGTGATTGGCTTCCCGCTCGGCGAAACGATTAGTTCAACCTCGGAGAACTTGCGGCCCGCAGCCTTCACAAGCAGCTCGAGTTTTCTGATCTTCTCCGCAGCTTCAGGAGGCGTCAGGTTGAAGCCGAACCATCCGTTGCCGTATTCGGCGACGCGTTTGAGCGCGGGTCCGCTCTCGCCGCCGAAGATGATTGGCAACTTGGCACCACTGACCGGCTTCGGATATGAGCGCACGCCGTCGAAGGTCACGAACTCGCCGTGATACGCGCTGATCTCGTCGCCCCACAGCTTGCGCATCGCTTCGATACATTCGCGTGTACGCTGCGCTCGACGCTCCCAGGGAATTCCGATCGCGACGAACTCCTCTTCAAGCCATCCGATTCCGACGCCGAGCGCGACGCGTCCCTCGCTCAGATAATCGAGCGTCGCGACGACCTTGGCCAGCACGAGAGGATTGTGCTCGGGCACAAGACAGATACCGGTGGCGAGACGAATCTTCTCGGTGGCAGCCGCCATCGCGGTGAGGCTGATGAACGGATCGCAAATCGGCGCGTTGGTCGGCGCCGGCAGGATTCCATTCTCGCTGTACGGATATTTCGAGGCGTACTTGTCGAGCAGGACTACGTGCTCGGGCACCCAGATGGTCGAGAACCCGAGACGCTCCGCGTTGGACGCGAGCGCTTTCGTGAGCGCCGTGCCTTTGGTTATCCCGCTCGCAAGCGAAAAGACTCCGACTTTCATAAGAGAACTCCTCAGCGCGCTTTTCGGATTCGCGATGTCGCGGGCCGCGTAATGCGGCGCGGTTTGGTTTTTTCAGTGCTCATCTTGTACGCCTGCTGCACGACGACGCGAACTTCGTCCCAGTCAACGTCAACGTCCAGCCTGAGCCCGACCCATCCGCTGACACCCATGTATGGCGGCGAGAAGAAGCGCTCAGGCGCGAGACCGACCATCGTCGCCTGGTAACCGAGGGGAGCCTTGCACCAGATCGCGACGCGTCCGTCGTTGTGATGATTGTTGACGTACATCGCGAACATCCCGCCCGGCGCGCGGAAGGTCGGCTCGCCCCACGCTTCCTTCTCGATCACGTTTGGAAGCGCGAGAACAATCTTGCGCAGACGGTCAAATGGATCGGCTTTCGCCATCGCCATACTCCGACGGCAAAGCTAGCGTTGCCGCGATCGCCGCACAAACGCTACTTTCTCGTCGAGTCCACGATGTCCACGGGCGAAATCACCGCACTCGACGCCGTCGCGCTTTCCGCCGCGATCAAGGATCGCAAAGTTTCATGCGTCGAGGTGATGAACGCCTATCTCGATCGAATCGAGCGCCTCAATCCGCGCGTCAACGCGATCGTTTCGCTTCGCGATCGCGAGTCGCTCGTTGCCGAGGCGGGCGAACGTGATGCGGAGCTTGCGCGAGGCGAGTATCGCGGCTGGATGCATGGCTTCCCACACGCAATCAAAGACCTCGAACCGACTGTGGGCATCCGCACGACGCTCGGCTCGCCGATTTTCAAGAACTTCATCCCGAAGATCGATTCGATCCTCGTCGAGCGCATCAAGCGCGCGGGCGCGATCATAATCGGCAAGACCAACGTCCCTGAGTTCGGCCTCGGTTCGCAGAGCTACAACCCGGTCTTCGGCACGACGCTGAATCCTTACGACGCTTCAAAGACCTGCGGCGGAAGCAGCGGCGGCGCGGCGGTAGCGATAGCGCTCAGGATGGTTCCAGTGGCCGACGGCAGCGATCATGGCGGCTCGCTCCGCAATCCCGCGGCGTTCAACAACGTCTTTGGGTTTCGCACCTCGTTTGGCCGTGTGCCTGCGGACATCCACGAGGTTTTCATGCCGTCGCTTTCAGTTCATGGGCCGATGGCCCGGACCATCGCGGACCTCGCTCACTTGCTTTCTGTAATTAGCGGTTACGATCCACGTGTGCCGCTCTCGATTCACGAGGAACCAGCGAAGTTCCTCGTGCCGCTTGATCGCGAATTCAAACGCGTGCGAATCGCATGGAGCCGCGATTTCGCCGGCTACCTGTCATTTGAGCCCGGCGTGCTCGATTTGTGCGATCGCGCGGTGAAGACACTCACTGATTTGGGATGCACCGTCGAGGAGACCGCGCCTGACTTCCCGATCGAGGAAGTGTGGCGCAACTGGCTCAAGATTCGCGCGTGGCAGGTGTGCGCACTACTGAAGGCGCCGTACGGCGACCCCGCGCGACGCGCGATGCTCAAGCCCGAGGCGCGGTGGGAAGTCGAGTGCGGGCTCGGGATCTCAGCCGCCGAGATCGCGGACGCGTCGACGGTGCGCACGCGCTGGTACCAGGCCGTGCGCGCGATGTTCGAGAAATACGATTACTGGATTCTGCCCGCCGGACAGGTGTTTCCATTCGATGCGACGACGCACTGGCCGAAGGAAATCAATAAGCGCGCGATGGACACTTATCATCGCTGGATGGAGGTGATGATCCCGGTCACGATGTCAGGATGCCCGTCGCTCGCGGTTCCCGCGGGATTCGGTGCAGGCGGTCTCCCGATGGGGATGCAAATCGTCGCGCCGAACCACAGCGAGTTCGCGTGTCTCCAACTCGCGCACGCCTACGATCAGGTCACCGGCTGGGTACGCAAGCATCCACCGTTTCCAGCTGTGGATTAATACTCGCTGCCGAAATGACCCATCGAGAAATCGCCTCCAGTAACCTGGCTTTGGCTGCTCGAGGAGTTAGAACGAAACGCACACCCTCGTTTTGATCTGGGCCGAGTTGCCAGCGCCACTGACCATTGGACCGTTTTGGCAAGCAGCGGCCCAACGATGTGGTTGCCGTCAACATCGATTTGAGCCGCGTTCCGCTCGATGATCAATTCGCGCCCAGCGACATTCCCGTGCAGGAGCCGTCGGCTGAGCCGATATCGATCGATATAGCGTTATTCTCGAGTAGGAGGCCGCCTTCTACGACGCTGCCGCGGAACACGCTGGGCACCTGCGCCCTGTCAAGCGAAATTGACTACGCCGTATACGCCCGCACGTACGCGCCGATCTTATCGATCGCCTGCTGACCTTCCGGCAGGATCTTTGCAAACACGTGCCACACGTGAACCATCTCCGGCCAAACCTCAAGCTCGACCTTGACCCCGGCGGCTTTCGCGCGCTCGGCGATCCGCGTTGAATCATCGAGCAGAATCTCAGCGTCACCGACATGAATCAGGAGTGGCGGGATTCCCCGGAAATCGGCGTGGATCTCCGATATCAAAGGATTCTTCGGATCCTGCTTGCCGTAATAGGACTTGGCCGAATCTGTGAGGTTGCCGGCCGCGACCATCGGATCGACCGCCGCGCGCGTGCGCACGGATGCTCCCGTGCCTTCAAGATCGGTCCACGGTGAAATCCCAACGCCTGCCGCTGGCATCGGAGCCTTGTCGTCGCGGAGCTTGAGCAGCGTCGCGATTGCCAAGCCTCCGCCTGCAGAATCGCCCATGATAACGATGCGACCGGGCTTGAGGCCCTGCGCGAGCATCCAGTGGTATGCCTTGACGGCATCATCGAGCGCTGCTGGAAACGGATGCTCGGGGGCGAGCCGGTACTCGATTATCAGCGCACGCGCTCCTGAAGCGCGCGAGATGCGCGCGACCATCGCGCGATGCGTCACGATCGAACCGCTGACGTAGCCACCACCGTGCAGATACAAGATCGCGTGATCGGCCGCCGCTCCAGGCGCCGCGACCCATTCGCCGTGAATGCCTGCCACATCGACCGGCGTGCATACAACGTCCGCGGCCACGTGCTCGGAGATTTTTTCCATGCCGCGCCGACGCCGGTCGATCGAAGCGTCCGGATCCGCCGGGCGGGACTTGATTAGCTCGATAACTTTCCGATTCTGCTCGCTGGCCATCGTCGATTCTCCTTTGAAGGAAGTGGCGCCAGATTTCTTATACATCCAACCGCGGCGTCGTCCAGCGCGCATGTTTTACCAGCGCTATGATCGGGGAAATAAAAAGGCGTAACCTTGGAGTGATCAAGCGCGAGCGTCAACCATGGGCAGATTCTTCGACTGGCCGATTCTCAGGCGCTTCACCATCCGGCGCGCGACACTGGCCGCGCTCGTGATTGTATTAGCGATCACGGCAGCCGCCTCGGCAGACGACAAGCCGTACTTCCTGGTGGCGACGGCCGACTTGTCCGACCCGGTGTTCCAACATTCGGTTATTCTGATGTTGCCGCCCGGCGAGCCACCTGAGCTCGTCGTCGGCCTTATCGTCAACCACCCGACCGATGTTGAGGTGAAGCGGCTCTTTCCCAAAGCTGCGGCGCTGAAAGGAGTCGCAGATGACGCCTTCCTTGGCGGTCCAGTGGAGCCAGAGACGGCGTCGATCGTCATGCGCGGCAATGGTGTGCCGAGCAACGTCGCACACCTGCTCGATGATCTGTATCTCGTCACCAACCCCGACCTGGTAAACGGTTTGCTGGAGAATCCGAAGACTGGCGACGACATGCGGCTTATCATGGGACGCGCTCAGTGGACTCGCGATCAGCTCCACGCTGAAATCCAGGAAGGCTCGTGGTACACGGTGCCGGCCAACGTGGACATGGTGTTCAGCGAAGATCCCGCCAAGGTATGGAAGACAATGGTCGATCGGGCACAGCTGCTCGAGGTCGAGGCGCCAGAGCTACCCGACGATTTCACGCTGCTCAGGTGCTCATTCGATCAGGTGCCGCGCGGCGGCAATCCGGCGGCGCGGTAGACATCGTCGATGACGCGCATGCCGATTACGCCATCGGCGCCGTCGGTCGGAAATTCTCCCTGGCCGCGAAGAGCCGCAATATACGCGCGCAACTGGTGCATATACGAACTGTCGCCGGGCACCGATTCCTGTTTCTCGCCAGCGTTCGTTTTGATCGTGAGCTGATGCCCCATCTGGGGCGCTATCGGATTGATGACAGTGATCTCGCCGCGATCGCCACGCGCGATGAAGTTCGCCATTATTTGCGAATCCTGCGCCATCGCGCACGCCATCCGCGCCGTGGCGCCCTCGCCTAAATCCATCTGCACATCCATCGCTACGTCGATATTTTCGGGCCCGGTTCGCGCCGCCGCGCGCACGACTCGCGGCGTCATGCCGGAGAAATAGCGAATCATGTGCAGCGGATAGCATCCGAGGTCCATCGTTGCACCGCCAGCAAGGATCCAGTCATAGCGGATATTGTCGGGCGGAATCGGCACGGTGAAATTCCCTTCGACATAGCGCAGCTTGCCGAGCTCGCCGCCGCTGATAATCGCCTTCACGCGGTCGGCGAGAGGATGGTAGCGATAATGGAACGCCTCGCCGAGGAATCTGCCTGTCTCGGCTGCCACACGGGTCATCTGCTCGGCCTCGGCGGCATTTGACGCAAGCGGTTTCTCGCAGAGCACGTGTTTACCGGCCCGCAGCGCGCGAATCGTCCATTCGGCGTGATGCGAATTCGGCAGAGGATTGTAGATGACGTCGATCTCGGGATCGGCAATCAGTGCTTCGTAAGTCGGGAGCACGCGCGGGATCTTGTGGCTGTGAGCGAATTCCTCGGCGCGTTTAGGATTGCGTGCGGCGACTGCTGTGATTTGAGCATCGCGGACCTGCTCGGCGGGTTTGATCAACGCATTGGGTGTGATTCGCGCCGCGCCGAGTGTCCCGATTCTCAATGGTCGCGTATCCGGCATGACTCCTCCGCTTGAGACTCAGCAGGTGGATTGGTCACCGAAACCGCAATCTAGCAGAGAACCGACGACGCGTCGCAGCGAGTCCTTCAGGCAAGATTTGCGAATCGGTAGGTTGTCCCGTGCACGGCATAAAGAACGGCCGGGCTACCATGTGGGGACCGCGGGTGGGGAGCCAACGGTGCGATAGCCCGGCCTTTGCTTGGGGACAGGCGCTGATTGTCTCGGGGGAGGAGATGCAGCGCACAAATATACCGAGCAATGTCCGTGCCTGCGGAAAACCGTTGGCGAATGGCCGCTGGCGGTTCGCTGAACTTCTCGATTTGCGATGCCCGGTCCGGCGCAGACCGCGAAAATCGAACCTTTTCGAGCATACAGCCTGATTTGCACGATGCGAACGGCGATCGTCGATCTGCATCATTGTAGCGCCCGTGCATGAATCGCGATGGACCTGCAGTGAGTTCACGACTGCCGCAGTGATCTGGCGTTCGCCGTAGTTGCGCGCATCCCGACGTAATTCGGAATTAATTCTTGAGAGGCGATTTTCGCTGTGGTACCTCTTTAAAGTTCGGGGCGTGGCGCAGCCTGGTAGCGCACCTGCCTTGGGAGCAGGGGGTCGGCCGTTCAAATCGGCTCGCCCCGATAAAACGCGCCAGTAGCTCAGGTGGACAGAGCAACGGCCTTCTAAGCCGTGGGTCAGGGGTTCGAGTCCCTTCTGGCGCGCCATGCAAGCCGCTACTTGGAACGGACCGAACGGAGAGCAAGGAGAGGCGCGGACGGAATCAGAGGTGAGTGTAGCTCAGTTGGCAGAGCACCGGATTGTGGCTCCGGTGGTCGAGGGTTCAAATCCCTTCACTCACCCCACGCATCCTGCTACGAGAACATGCTTCGACGGTGGGCCGTTAGCTCAGTTGGTAGAGCAGCTGACTCTTAATCAGCGGGTCCGGAGTTCGAGTCTCCGACGGCCCACCAAAAATCAAAGGTCTTTTCTGACGATTCAACATCGGCCAATCGCACTCGTTCGCACCGAACTAGTGGGTTGCCCAGCGTTGAGAGATTTCCTCAAGAATCGAGCTTTTCGAGGAAACAGACTACTGCACCCGACTCACCAGCGCCCTGGTCGCGAGCATAGCGTTGACTTCAGCGCGCGACATCGCGACGCTGCTAGTAACCTAGCAAATCGTATTCTCCCTTAGGGCGCGCATGTCAGATCGAGAAGTTGGCGATGTCGATCTCTCTCTTCTCGCCACCACTGCAAAGGGGCTACTCGACCAACTGATCGGTCTGGACGGCGACGCAACCTCGCAAGCCGAGCTTGTCACGAAACTCGACGAAATTGTAATCGCGCTTGAGCGATTACGTCCAGCTCTTCCTCTCAAACATTGACTTCCTTTCTACCAAGCGGGACGTGCCCACGGACCTTTCGCATCGATTGTTGGGCCTGATACTCTCTGAGCCTGATACCCCCTCCCGCAACCTCCCCGATGATGCTAATGTCGGGCGGATCGAATCGGCGGTTGCGCCGATGCGCGGATTTAGCTTCTAACCTTCAGCTTACGAGGCATCATGTCCTTCCAGAGTATCTTCGTGTCTGCAATCGTCCTCGCACTCGCTGCAATGCCGTTGGCTTCCGCCGCAGCCGCCGGCGAGGTCACGACGCCCAGTGGCCTGCGCATCATCGACGTCAAACCGGGCACCGGACCGGTACCACACGCCGGCCAAACCGTGACGGTCAATTACACGGGCTGGCTGTACGTCGACGGCAAGAAGGGTAAGAAGTTCGACAGCTCGCTCGACAGGGGCGAGCCATTTTCATTCGTGCTCGGCGAGGGCCAGGTCATCAAGGGCTGGGACGAAGGCGTTGCCACCATGCATGTCGGCGGTAAACGCACGCTGATAATACCGCCAGACCTGGGCTATGGCGCGAGCGGCGCCGGTGGCGTCATCCCGCCCAACGCTACGCTGATGTTCGACATCGATCTGCTGAGCGTGAAGTAGCTACCGCTAGTGGGCCGGAAGTATCGGACGTCCGCCTCGGATTTGCCGCTACTCCCGCTCGCTTTGTTCCGGCTGAATGAAGGGACTGCTCCGGGCTACCACTTTCCGATATGTGCACCTCCATCGACGTGGAGTATCTCGCCCGTGACGTGGCGCGCTTCAGTCAAATAGAAAACTGCATCGACGATGTCCGAAATCTCGACGATCGTTCCCATTGGGGACTGGGATTTGAGGAAGTCCTTTGGATCATTCGCGTGTAACGGCGTATCAACCACGCCCGGTGCGACCGCGTTCACGCGGATCTGGTCCTTCGCATACTCCATTGCCAAATGGCGTGTGATCGACTCGAGGCCGCCCTTCGTGATCATCGCGACGGAGCCATTGACCCCGGCTATCGGATGCTGCGCAAGGCTAGCGGTGATGGTCACAATACTTCCGCCGGATTTCTCAGCGAGCATCTGCTTTATTGCTAACTGCGTGATGAAGATGAAGCCCTGGAGATTGGTAGAAGCGAGGGCTCTGAAATCTTCGGGCGTGTAGCTTGTGAAAGACTTGGCGATGAAGATGCCCGCGTTATTCACGAGCAGGTCGATAGATCCAAACGTGCTGGTCGCAGTCTCGACAATCTGCGCAGCCGTAGCGGCGTCACCGATGTCTCCATCGACGAGAGTCAGTCTCTCCGATCGCGCAAATTTGTCCGACTTGGTCAAATTCCTGGCGTTCGCCACGACGGAATATCCTCGCTCGAGAAAACCCTTCACGAGGGCGGCGCCAATCCCCGTCGACGCGCCCGTTACGACCGCGGTTTTTGTTTGGTTTTGCATAGAAGGAGGAAGTGCGTCACAAGTTGGTGACGAAATTGGTCAGCTCGGGTTCGAGTCCGACGAGTTTACTTGAAGGTTTTGGTGCGCTCGCCGGAATCTGTCGGCGATTCCGCTAGTCCTCATCTAAAGATGTTTGTTTTCGCCAGTTGGATCAGTTCGCTTCCCCGTCCATTCAATACCGCCTTCAGCATAAACAGGCTGAATCCGTAGGCTTCCTCAAAATCAACCTTCGGCGGCATCGACAGCTCGAATGGATTGGTCAGAACATCAAGCAGGGCCGGCCCTCGATAGTTAAGTACCTCTGACATGCCTTCCAGCAACGCCGCAGGATCTTCTACACGAACTCCAAAAATGCCGATCGTGTTTGCCATTTTCGCGAAGTCAGGGTTTTTCAGATCGACGCCAACAGGTAAAAACCCAGCTACCTTTTGCTCCATATCCACGAAGCCAAGCTTTGAGTTGTGAAAGACGATTACCTTGACCGGCAACTCCATCTGAACCAGCGTGAGAATATCGCCCATCAGCATCGTGAAGCCGCCGTCGCCCGACATTGAAACGACCTGGCGGCCTGAAAAAGCGGCTTGAGCGCCGATCGCCTGTGGCAATGCATTCGCCATCGAGCCGTGATTGAAGGAACCGAGCAGGCGCCTCTTGCCATTCATCTTCAGGTAGCGAGCTGCCCAGATTGACGGTGTTCCGACATCGCACGTGAAGATGGCGTCTTCAGCCGCGGCGTCGCTCAATGCCTTCGCCACGTACTGAGGATGGATAGGCTTGTGGCCGGCGCTACCGGCGGCAAGCTCGTCGAGCTCTGCCCGAGCGCTTTGGTAATGTTTGACCGCTTTATCAAGAAATGTGCGATCATTCTTGGGATGCAACCGCGGCAGCAAGGCGCCGATAGTTGCGGCAACATCGCCGACCAATCCGATGGTTAACGGAACACGATTGCCAAGCTTCTCCGCGCGGTTATCGACCTGTGCGATCTTGGCGTCGGTCGGATAGAACTGCCGATAAGGGAAATCGGTCCCGAGCATTAGAAGTGCGTCACAACCCAGCATCGCGTAGTAGCCTGACGAGAAGCCAATAAGGCCCGTCAGGCCGACGTCGTAGGGATTGTTGTACGCGACGTACTCCGCACCTCGGAGCGAATGCACGATCGGGGATTTGAGCGCTGCTGCGAGTCTCAGCAGTTCGGCATGCGCGTCCGCGCATCCGCTGCCGCACAGAAGGGTAACTCGATCCGAATTGTTCAGGAGGTCGCCAAGTTGATCAAGCTCCGAATCGGGAGGGCAGACACGAGCACGCGAGGGCTTGTGGTAAGGCAAAGTCGTGTCACTTTGAGCCCGCTCAAGAGCGATATCGCCGGGGATCACTATGACGGCGACTCCGCGTTGCCCGATAGCATGAGTCATCGCGGTCTCAAGTGCTCGAGGCATCTGTGCCGGCGTTGAGATGACCTGGCAAGAGTGACTGCAATCTTTGAACAGAACCTCGGGATGAGTTTCCTGAAAATAACCCGAGCCGATTTCGTAACTGGGGATCTGAGCTGCAATCGCTAGGACCGGTAGTCCGCTGCGATGACAGTCGAACAGTCCGTTGATGAGATGCAGGTTGCCTGGGCCGCAGCTTCCGGCGCACACGGCCAATTCGTCGGTCACGTGTGCATCTGCGCCAGCCGCAAATGCGGCGACCTCTTCATGGCGTACATGGATCCATTGAATCGATTTGTGGTGTCGGAGCGCCTCGGTAATTCCATTGAGCGAATCGCCAACTATTCCATAGATCCGCTTCACTCCGGCTTCGGCAAGAGTCTTCACTAGGACTTCAGCGACAGTCGCCATGATTATTCCCTAAGATCTGGTTCAAGACCGAGGCAAATTCATCGTCCATTAGCCGCTTGCCTGGTTACAGTTCTCGTTTCCAGTTCCATCAACTGATTGGACTAAATATTCAAAAAGAGGGCTCCACCAGTCCACCTTGGCAGAAGACCTACGCTGGTGGTGTAGAAATTCTCACCGATCAGCGGCGCAGGCATATTCGCTATCGAGCTCGGCTCGGTTCGAAATAAACGACCAGGTGCGATCCCGATCACATATCGCGTCCGCTATCGACTTGCGACGGCGCTGCAGATAGCCGTTTCGGACGGCCGCATACATGTCGAGCGACGTGTCTTCGACGTCATCATACATAGTCATGTTGTTCGCGCGTTCGTTGATGATTTGCGCGGTGCTGCGTCCGAAGTCCGCCAATATCGGGGTCACAAAGAGTGAGAGCGGGTCCATGAAAGAGTCCGCCGCGTAGCCGAAGGCGTCGCGCACCGTGAACGGCTGAAGCACCGGCAGAATCAGATAGGGCCCCGGCTTGATACCGTAGGTTGCGAATGTCTGGCCCGTATCCGCGTCGCTCTGCTCGAGACCTACCTTGGATGCGACGTCGAACAATCCCGCAACGCCGAATGTCGAGTTCAGCACGAATCGCGCGAGTTCTTCTCCCGCGCTTGGAAATCTGCCCTGCAGAACCTTATTGATGAACCGCCTGGGCATCGCGAGATTGTCAAAGGCATTCGCCAAACTCTGTCGCACCGGGTCCGGAAACGCCTTGGACCAACCTTCGGCCGCAGGTTTCAAGGCATAATGATCCAGAATGTTGAAGTTGAAGTAGAACGTCTTTTCGTTGAATGATTCCCAAGGATCGTAATCTATCCCTTCATGCACTTCAGGCGCGTGAAACAGGGATGGCGAATCGGAAGCCATAGCCGCTTCCTCAGCCGGGTCATACGTGGTTCGTGACTGATTCCTTTGCTCGGAGCATCCGCTAAGAGTGATACCCAACAAGAGTATGACCGCAACCGCACTCAGCGAAAGCGAGCGGCCGACTAGCGATATTGCATTCTTCGGCCCCCGTTCTACGGAGCAACCGGTTGATTCGCACATCTTGCGATTCCTCGTCACGACTTGGCTTTTTCTCCGTAGCGGAATAACTGCAAGCCAATAGCAAAGAACGCGAGGCTATAGCCGGAGAGCACTATCAACTCCTTGGAAATTCCGGCGATATTGCGATCGCGCAAGATCACATCCTGGATGGCAGACATTGACCACGAGGTCATTAGCAATCGTGCCACCGACTGCATTGCATGAGGGAGGTCGTACAAGGGCCAGAACAGTCCGCCGAGCGCAGCGAGCACGAATGCTACCGCCAGACCTACCGGAATTGCTTGTTCCCGCGTGCGAACAAAGGCCGCGACGACGGCAGCGAAACAAGTCATAGAGGTTACCACCGCCGCCGCGACCACTATTATGGCGACTGGCGAATGTCCGAGTCGAAGGCCATAGACGAAATGACCGAACAGCAGAAGTAGCAACAGTTGTGCGGTCCCAACGATTAGCCGAGCAAGTAATTTTCCGCCAAGGAGTGAAGCCGGAGGCAAAGGCGCAATCGCGAGCCGGCGGCTCGTGCCCGACACCTCTTCCTCGCGCAGAGCGAGCGACACGCTGAAGATCAAAGTGAGAAGCACGAACATCAGACTGAAGCCCGGGATATTTTGATCGAGTGAAGAAAAAGAGACGTGGTCGCCCGTGATGTTCCGCTCGTGCAGCCTGAGCAATTCCTGACTGAATGGATCGCCCAACGAAGCGGTCTCGCGGTCAGCCAACAGCATCACCACCTTGATCGCTTCAAGTTCTTGCCATTGAGCAGGATCGGTTAGCAGTTCGACCGTCGTCGGCTTTTGCGCGAGGTAACGCTTGCTCAGCTCGCGCGGCAGGATGAGGGCGGCGGGAGCATCGTTTGCCTCGGCCACCAGATGGTGTGCCGTCGCGCGCGAAACCTCGCGCACATCGAGATGTTCGTTGAAAGCGCGAATCAGCGCTGTCGCGACCGGCCCCTGGTCGTCGTTGACGATGGGAAACAAGATGCTCTTGCTGCCGGCGCCAGACTGCGTTGCTGCCGCTATCACCATGATCACCACGATTGGCACGGCGAGCAGCGCGACAAGACCGAAGCGGTCGCGGCTGATCAGGCGAAGATCCTTGAGCATCACTGTGAGGGTCTTCACCGCTTATGCCTCGCCACTTGGATTGCCGTACTTGCGCCGCATCAAGGCGAGCAGATCGTCGACGCTCATCCGCGACAGCAGATCGTCCAGCTGACTTCCAAGATTGGCAGTGAGGCTTACGTCTTCGACTTTGATCGAAGTGACGAGCCAGATGTTGCCCGATGGTCTCAGGCGATATACGACATCGAACTGATCGCGTGGCGTTACGATCTTCGTATCAACGCTCGCTCCGTCAGCAGTCAGTTGTTGGGCGGCGTAAACGAAATTCGGATTCTCGAACAACAGGAGCTTCTGCACATAGGTGCGCTCGAGCAGTTCGTGGAACAAGCTTAGGAAATCCTTCTGCTGCGGGGGCGTAAAGGTTGACCAGTGTTGCCCGAGCGCCTCGCGTCCCATCGCGTCGCTATCCAGGAATCTACTGAACAAGGATGAGAGAGCGGCCAACTTCTCATCATGCGTCTGGCCGCCCGCGACGATCGTGCGCGCCTGCTCCAGAACCGTGCGTGTATAGTCGAGCGGCGTCGCCGATGCCGCCCAGGCCGGCATCGCAACGAAAAGGCATACTAAGAGAAGCGCGAATAGCTTGCGCATTAGCCGTTGACCTCCTTGCGGGCAAGGTGAAGAAAAAGATCTTCCAGGCTGAATGGCATGATCTTGAGCTGGATGGACTTGCCCGAGCGGCTGATGATCTTCTGCAGCGGCACGAGAAAATCGGCCGCTCGCTTTACCAGAAGCCTGAGGCGCTTCTCGTCGCGGTCTACACGACAGAGTTGGCCAAGCGCTCGCATCGGTGTCAGATCGATTCCCGCCGTGAAACCGGTCAGCTCTATCACCTCGGAGAATTCGAGCTCCTCGCGGAGCGCTTCCAGTGTCCCGGCGGCTACCAGTCTTCCGCTGTTAAGAATTCCGATTCGATCAGAGAGATGCTCGGCCTCCTCCATGTAGTGCGTGGTGTAGACAATTGCATTGCCATCATCGCGGAGTCGCCTCACGATTTTGAGAATCTCATCGCGCGATTCAGGATCGACGCCGGCGGTCGGTTCGTCGAGCAGAATCAACTTCGGCTGATGCACCAACGCGGCCGCCAGATTGACCCGCCGCTTCATACCGCCGGAAAGCGAACCGACGTAGTCGTCGCGGCGCTCGGCGAGCCCGATAGATTCGAGGAGCTGTTCGACACGCTCTTCGAGCTCGCTTGCTTTGATTCCGTAAATGCGACCCATGAAGCGGAGGTTTTCGGCCGTCGTCAACATCGGATAAAGCGCGATCTCCTGCGGCGCGACTCCGATCATCTGCCGAACTGTTCGCCGTTCGTTACAGATACTGTGGCCAAGGAGAACCGCGTCGCCGGCCGACGGTCTTTGCTCGGTCGCGAGCATCGAAATCAGCGTGGTCTTTCCCGCGCCATTCAGCCCGAGCAAGCCAAACACTTCGCCCTCGCGGATATCGAATGACACGCCGGCGACCGCCGCGATCGCACCGTAGCTTTTGCTCAAGCCCTCGATGCGCAGGACTGCCCTGGCGCGCTCGCCTTGATTGTCAACCGGTGAAGGAGCATTAAACGAGCGAATATCTTCTTCGTAATCCTGCTTCCTCAATAACTGCTGTCTATGCATTGCCGCGAACAACGTGCTCTTTGGGGGTCCTCGGCGTAGATGCAAAAGGCAGAGCGAAAGTTACAGCGCAATTTCGGGGGTGGAGGTCTACGCTTTCGCGGCGTAATCTCTAGGCAAGCGAAAATTGTCGCAAGCGCGCGTACTTGCGACAGCATCGTTGAACCGCAGAAAATGTCCGAGCGCGAATGAAAGCCAACGATACCCGCGCATTTTGGCGTTCGGCTGCGCAGACTCTGCTGGGCGCGGTCACGATCGCGATGCTGACCTTCATTTGTTTCCGGCTCCGAATCAATCTCGCGATCGTCTCGGTCCTCTTTCTCAGCGTCGTCGTCTTGTTGGCGATCGCCGGCGGTTTCGTTCCATCAATCTTGGTTTCGACAATCGCGGTGATGAGCCTGGACTACTTCTTCACCAAGCCGCTCTTCTCGTTCAGCGTGTACGATCCGTACGACGTCATTTGCCTGGTTGCGTTTCTCACAACTGCATCGATCACTTCGATTCTGATGTCCCAGCGCAGAAGGCTCGCAGCAGCGCTCCGCGAGAGTGAAGAACGTCGCCGAGCGGACCAGGCCGAGCAAGCGTTACAGCAGGCGCAGATTGAACTCGCGCGTGTCACTCGTGTTGTCACGCTTGGCGAATTGACCGCCTCGATCGCTCACGAAATCAATCAACCGCTCGCCGGTGTGGTCACGAACGGTCAGGCGTCGCTTCGATGGCTGAGTCAGGATCCGCCGCGCTTGGACCAGGTGCGTTCGGCGATTGAACGCGCAATCAGAGACGGGAATCGCGCGAGCGCGGTGATCGGGCGAATTCGCGCGCTGGCGAAAAAGACCGACCCGCTGAGGGAACCGCTCGACATCAACGATGTGGTCCAGGAAGGGATTCTCCTCGTCCGCCGCGAGGTTCAGAACCAGGGCGTGTCGTTGCGCACGGATTTCGCGCGCGCACTGCCGCCCGTGATTGGCGACAGAGTCCAATTGCAACAAGTTGTAATCAACCTGATGATGAACGGCGTCGAAGCGATGGCGCCTGTCCAGGACCGGCCGCGAGAGATTCTCGTCCGATCGGAGCCGCACGAGGCGGAGCAAGTGCTTGTCGCAGTGCGTGATTCCGGCATCGGCATCGATTCAGCCAGTGCGGATCGGCTGTTCACCCCATTCTTCACGACCAAGCAGGGCGGTATGGGAATGGGCTTGTCGATCAGCCGCTCGATCGTCGCTGCGCACGGCGGCCGCCTGTGGGTATCGTCGAATCCTGACCACGGGGCCACCTTTCAATTCACGCTTCCCGTATCGAAGAACGGTCCCTGGTCATGAACGAGCGCTCGCCGGTGGTCTTCGTGGTCGACGACGACGTCTCGGTTCGCGAGGCGATCGCCGGTCTGATCCAATCGGTAGGGTTGAACGTCGAGACCTTCGAAAGCGCGCAGGACTTTCTGAATAGCGGGCGCCACGACGTTCCCGGGTGTGCCGTGCTGGACGTGCGGCTGCCGGGGCTGAGCGGCCTCGACCTGCAACGGGAACTGGCCGCTCACGACATCAACCTACCGATCATCTTCGTCACCGGCCACGGCGACATCCCCATGTCTGTGCGTGCCATGAAGGCCGGTGCGATCGAGTTTCTCACCAAGCCCTTCCGCGATCAGGATCTGCTGGATGCAATTCAGCAGGCGCTCGTGCGCGATCGCCAAGTGCAGCGGGAGCGTGGCGAAATCCAAGACCTGCGCAGTCGTTTCGAAGAGCTCACGGCGCGCGAAAGAGAAGTGCTGGATCTTGTCGCGGCGGGACTCCTCAACAAGCAGGTCGCGGGAGAGCTTGGAATCAGCGAGATCACCGTGAAAATCCATCGCGGCCAAGTGATGAGGAAAATGGGAGCTGCGTCGCTGGCGGAGCTGGTGCGGATGACGGAGCGGCTCAGAATCGCCGCAGAGAAAAGCTAATCCGCTCTCACCAAAGAGTTTCGCTTCGCTATACCAACGTATAATAGAAATCAATTGCGTTGTGGGGATAAGTTTGTCTCGTTCCCACGATGACCGCACAAGAAAAAAGTCTTAAGCACGCTTTGATTGCGGTCGTCGATGACGACCAATCAGTCTGTGAGGCACTCGAGAGCCTGCTCGAGTCGATGGGGTTCGATGCGGCTACCTTCGGCTCGGCGCGAAGCTTCCTCGAGTCTCCCGAGTTTCCAAGCGTGGACTGCGCGATCCTCGATGTTAGCATGCCAGAAATGGATGGCATCGAGTTGCAGCGGCACCTAGTTGCCAGCCATCCGATTCCAATTATCTTCATCACGGCTCACTGGGACCAGAAAACACAACAACAGGCGATGCAGGCGGGAGCTGTACGATTCCTGTCTAAGCCCTTCAGCGACGATGCCCTGATCGATGCGCTGCAATCGGCACTCAACGCCTAAGGACGATCAACAATCGGCGGATCGAATTTAACCAGCTTGCTGATTGGCGTGGATGAAACTGGCGTGAAGTTACTTTCCATGTTGCGAACCAAAGCGACAAATCGTTCCTGGGCGACTTCTGCCGCCTGGCGCCGGAGGATCACATGGATATTCACAAGGAGTCCAATTTCGGAGGCGATTTCTCACTTGCGACCGGTCTTCCGACCAATGCCAGTGACCAGTTAGCCAAAGCCATACCCCTATTCAGATCGGTCAATCCCTCGCAATCACAATTGCGCGTGATGATCGATACGATTCCCACCCTCGCCTGGTGCGCGTTCCCCGACGGCACAGTTGAATTTCTGAACAGGCGCTGGCTCGAATATGTCGGCCTCTCGCTGGAACAAGCCTTCGGATCGGGATGGCAGCAACCGATTCATCCTGAAGATCTCGACGCGCTGCTCGCGACCTGGCGAGCAATACTGGCATCCGGAAAACCCGGAGAGGCGGAGGCGCGCATAAGGCGCTTCGACGGCAAGTATCGCTGGTTTCTTTTCCGCGCCGAACCCTTTCGCGACGAGCAGGACACGATCGTCAGATGGTATGGTACTAACACTGACATCGAGGAACTGAAGCGCGCGGAAAGAGAACTGCGCGACGTCCTCGACTACGCTCCCCAGCAGGTCGCGATTATCGGGCCCGACGGACGCCGTCTCTGGGCAAATCGAGTCGCGCTCGAGTATTCAGGCATAACTCTCGAAGAATTTCAGGCGGAAGACTACGAGCGAAGAATGATCCATCCCGATGACATCGACAGGATCAGAACCGGCGATCCGATCTTTAAAGGTGAGACTTACGAATTCGAAACACGAATTCTGGGCAAAGACGGTCTGTATCGGTGGTTTGTGGTACGTTTCTTTCCGCTGCGCGACAGCGCCGGGCGCATCCTTCGATGGTATTCGACGGGCATGGAAATCCAGGATCGCAAGGACGCAGAGAGCAGAGTACAGAACGAAAATCTTGCGCTCCGAGAGGAAGTCGACAAGGCCTCCATGTTCGAGGAGATCATCGGCAACTCTGCCGCTCTCGGCGATGTTCTCGCGCGCGTCGGCAAAGTTGCTCCCACTGATTCGACCGTGCTCATAACGGGCGAAACCGGAACCGGCAAAGAGCTAATCGCGCGCGCGATTCATAAACGATCGTCGCGTGCAGAGCGCGCATTCGTCAGTGTGAATTGTTCCGCGATTCCTCAATCGCTGATCGCGTCCGAGTTGTTTGGTCACGAGAAGGGTGCTTTCACGGGAGCCCTGCAGCGCCGCATCGGCCGTTTCGAGATGGCCGAAGGCGGCACGCTTTTCCTCGACGAGGTGGGTGAACTTCCGGTGGAGACGCAGCTAGCATTGCTGCGTGTTCTCCAGGAGCGCGAGTTCGAGCGCGTCGGCGGGGATCGTATGATTCGCTCTGACGTTCGTGTGATAGCGGCAACGAATCGCAACCTGAGCACCGCGATCACAGCGGGCACCTTCCGCAGCGATCTTTTCTACCGCCTCAACGTCTTTCCAATCGAACTTCCGCCCCTGCGTAAGCGCGCTGACGACATACCGATACTGGTCGAGTACTTCATCAATCGTTACGCGATCGCGTCGGGCAAGAAACTGAAGAACATCAACAAGAGCACGCTGGAGCTTCTGCGATCTTATCCATGGCCTGGAAACGTTCGCGAGTTGCAAAATATCGTCGAGCGATCGGTTATTCTTTGCGAGAGCGAAACGTTTTCGGTCGATCCCAGTTGGCTGGTGCACGATCGTCCTGAGCAGATTTCGACTACTCAGCCTTTGGTGATGACTCTAACGATGAAAGAACGCGCGTCGATTGAAAGCGCGTTGGCGGCGACGCACGGCCGAGTGTCCGGGCCAGCGGGCGCGGCGGCAAGGTTAGGTATGCCTGCATCGACGCTGGAGTCCAGAATCAGATCGCTCAAGATCAACAAGCATCAGTTCAAAAGCGCTGAGGGGTAGTTCTGAGAACGGATGTTTTCGAGCCAGTGGCTCAGATAAGCCGGACAATTTACCAAGTCAATACCCTGCGCATTCCACCACGCGAGGATCGGCACTGCCTCGCGATCTATCCCGCGTAACTCGCGGATATCAAGACCGATCGAGAGAGTCTCCTCGTCGAACGCGGCCTGCAATTCCCTGGCGTGCGCCAGATCCATCTGGCCGCTAAGAGCAAACGTAACTCTGTCGTCATCAATCTTTTTTGTGATTCTAAACATCCTGTAGCACGGAACTGATGCGCCTCTTCTATGTGCGTGTGGCAGTACGAGTTCAAAAGCCAAACGCGTGCCATATACCGAGATTGGGTTGGGCGGCGGCTGCACGAGAAGGATCGCGGCACTTTGGTCGAATGAAACGGAGCCAAATTCACGAGCCTCTCGCGAATTGGCGAGAATCCGCGAGCAACTGCGGCACGACCAATCTGGTCGGCGTGAATCTGCGAACCTTTCATATTCGAAATCCTTGGAATGAGGCTTGCTCTCTGTGTCGTGAGTCTTAGGTCTGTTCGAAGAGGAGTTGGTGTCATGCGCGCGAATGATGAAACGACAGAACGTGAGTTGATACGGCGACTGCGCGCGGGCGACGAAGATGCATTCGAAACCATGGTGAAAGAGTACAGCGGCCGCATGCTGACAGTGGCGCGGCGCTTTCTGCGGGTTGAACAGGACGCGCGCGATGCGGTGCAGGAAGCGCTTATCTCAGCATTCCGCGCAATTGGCGATTTCGCCGGCGAAGCGCGCCTCTCCACGTGGCTGCACCGTATCGTGGTCAACGCCTCGTTGATGCAGCTTCGCAAACGACGAAGACGGAATGAAGAATCGATCGAGGAGTTGCTGCCCTGCTTCAGCGAAACCGGAGACTGGGTCAAGGAAGATCGAAACGGCATCAATCTTCGCGACGCCGCGCTGGAACGTCGCGACACTCGCGAGATGGTTCGGCGATGCATCGATCGGCTCCCTGACAACTACCGTAACGTTCTGCTCATGCGTGACATCCAAGACCTCGACACCCGAGAGGTCGCCGATATGCTCGGCGCTCATCCAAACAACATAAAGGTGCGGCTCCATCGCGCGCATCAGGCATTGCGCACGCTGGTGCTGGACGAACTCGCCGCGGCAAATCACGTGTGTAGAAATCTGCAGCCTGAACTATCGCGATGAAGATGCAATCAAAATTCGGGTGCCTGCCGCTGGTGATCATTGGCACCTGCTTCTTGTCTATGGTTCGACCGGCCGGCGCGTTGGCGCGAGAGATCGATAGTCAGGTTTGTGATGTCGCCGCGGACTACGCACTTGGCACCGAGGATTATCCAGCGGCCATTCGGCTGCATCGCGAGCTGGTTCGAAAGAATCCGAGTGATGCTCTCGCTCATTATCACTTGGGCTTCGCGGAAGGCATGGTCGGCAACAGAACCGAGGAAATCCGCGAATACAGTCAGGCCGAGAGTTTGGGCCTTCGACTCTGGGATTTGTTCCTGAACCTTGGTTTGGCGCAGCTCGAAGAAAATGAATTAGCTGCGGCGACGGCGAGCCTGCAACGCGCCGTTCTGCTCGGCGCCCGACACTCCGAGGCACACTTCACTCTGGCGCTGGTCGAAGAGAAGCGCGGAATGCTCTCGGATGCCGAGCGCCAAACCTTGACCGCTTTGCAACTAACACCTCGGCAGCAGGACGCGCTCAACCTTCTGGGCGTGATTTACGCCGAGGAAGGGAAATCTGCTCGTGCGTCCGAGACATGGCGAGAACTCGCGCGCGATTTCCCCGACTATGCGCCTGCGAGTCTCAATCTGGTCATTCTGAACGCGTCCAAATGAGACTGGCGCAGCACTGATTGTCGTCCGCGTCAGACTTGCGCCGACATCGCAGCCTCCTCGGTTGCGCCCGCCCCGATTCAGAAGTCTAATGACGACTGCTGAATCGTTCGATCTCGATGGGTGGCCCGCGGAAGTTCCAAGTGCTGAAGAATGACCCTGGCGAAGCGGCCACCGAAAGAGTCCACCCGCCACAATCGTATCGCACGCTGCTTCTTGGCGTTGTCGCGCTTGGCATTACGTGGCGCCTCACGCGCTACCTGCTCAGGATGCCGCTCTGGGGCGACGAGGCATCGCTCGCAGTCAATTTCCTCGATCGCGGCTATCGCCAGCTCCTGGAGCCACTGGCAGTTGCGCAGGTGTCACCGATCCTTTTTCTCTGGGGAGAGTTGACGGTCCTAAAGATCGCGGGCACCTCAGAGTTGGCATTGCGCTTTCTTCCGGTGGCCGCCGGCATCGCCTCGTTGTTGCTGTTTTGGCCGCTAGCGAAGCTCGCATTCGACGGATTGCCCGAAGGCCACGTTGCCGCCGCGCTCGCGATCAGTATCCTTGCCATTTCCTACTATCCCGTGCGCCACGCATCCGAGGTCAAACCTTACTCGTGCGATTTGCTGGCGGCAGTATGTCTTTTGCTGCTCGGGCTTAAATGGCTGGTCGACCCGGAGCCGCGCCTGCCGAAGATTCTCCTGATCGTTTTGCTGCCCGTGGCACTCGGAATTTCATTTCCCGCGGCATTTGTCGCGGGCGGGATTTTTATCGCGTTGGTTCCCGGAGCCTTCCGGCGCGGGATCAGCCGCCAAGCTGCCTGGCTCATTGCGTATGCGGCCGTGATGGGCGCTTCGTTCGTCACGCTCTATAAGCTGAGCGATGTGACACAGTTTCAGGCGAACGCAACGCGGCTGACGACCTACTGGAAAGGCTCTTTTCCACCCGCGGGCTTGTGGAGCCTTTTCGTTTGGTTCCTCGACATTCACACTAGCAATCTGATGGCCTATCCGATCGGCGGAAAGCACATGGGCAGTATCGTAACAACGCTCTTCTTCGCGATCGGGAGCGCATACCTGCTGAAAGTACGGCACTATTCGTTGTTGACGATCTTGCTCGCACCCTTCGCGATGACCTTCGTCGCGGCTTGTCTTCATCGCTATCCCTACGGTGGGAGCGCCCGTGTCGCGCAGCATCTTGCACCTGCGATTTGCCTGCTGAGCGGTATCGGCATCGTGGTCACGCTAAGATTGCTGCTTCCGCTGACATCCAGTTATCAAATCGGCCTTCGCTCGGTATGGGTATTGCTCGGCGCGATAGCGATCGGAGGCATCGCCAGAGAGCTGGGGCATCCTTATAAGAGCATCGGCGACGTTCGAGTGCGCGAAATCGCGAACGGGATTTTTTCGCATCCCGCCTCCATCGTGACAGTCCTGAATGCGCAGGACAGGGTGCCGAGTGATTTCCAATGGTACCTCGGCCGTCACGGCTCCGCTGTGTCGTGGTCGGGCCGGATCGACGCAGATCGTTTGCGGCAGCAAGACGTCCGGCTTTGGTTCGTCGATTTTGAACCCCAGCCAGATACTCAACAGCGTGTTGCAGAACTTATGGATCACGCCGGTCTCGACTGTCGACTCGTCAAAAGCGAATCGGAAACAATGCTGATAGGACCGGTGGAATTGCCGCCAACTCACCTCCAGATATTTGAATGGATGCCGCAGCGCGACTCGGTGCATCACGCTCCATGACGTCCCTCTCGCCTTGACAGTTGGAGGCGTGCGGTCGTTGAATCCGATCAGCCGCACGTTCAAGGAGGCAACTTCGATGGATAAGGTGATCGACGCCGACGGTCATGTGGTCGAGCCGCGCGAGGTCTGGACCGAATACGCCGAACGCGAGTTCCGGGACCGTATCATCCAGATTCGCCGCACGTCCGACGGCCGCGATGAACTTTGGATCGCGGGCGAGAATCGGAGCCGCCCGTCGCTGCCGACTGCGGCTTCGATGATTCCCGGCGGACTTCGCGACCTCGAGCGCGCGCGGCGGCTCACATGGGACGATGTTCCGCCCGGTGGCGGCGACCCTCACGAGCGAATCAAGGTGATGGACGCGGAAGGTATCGACGTCGCGGTCCTCTACCCTTCCCTCTGGCTCCTCTATGGCGACCTCGACGATCCGAAGCTGGCGGTCGCCGCCTGCCGCGCTTACGACAACTGGATGGCCGACTTCTGTCGCGCATATCCAAAGCGCCTGTACGCGGTCGCGCCCATGCCGCTACAGGACGTCGATGAAGCCGTACGCGAGATGCGACGTGTGGTGCGGGACCTTGGCTTCAAGGCCGTGTTCGTGCGCCCGAATCCCTTCAACGGCCGGCGCCTCAACGATCCCGCCTACGAGCCGTTCTGGCGCGCTGCCGAAGAACTCGATGTCGCGGTCGCTGTGCATTCAAGCTTCGGCACGCGCATGCCGACGATGGGCGCGGATCGCTATCGCGATCCGTTCTTCTTCCACATGGTGTGTCATCCGTTCGAGCAGCAGGGCGCGTGCATGGATATAATCTGCGGCGGGGTGCTCGAAAAATATCCCAAACTCCGCGTGGCCTTTCTCGAATCGGGCGTCGGATGGCTGGGTTACTGGCTCGATCGAATGGACGAGCATTTCGAGGGCATGCATAGCTATGTGCCGTGGATGCGCACGCGCCCGACCGAGCAGTTCCGCGAGCATTGCTTCCTAACGCTCGATGCGCACGAATCGATGCTCAAGGCGACGACTGTCGATCTCGGCATGGAGCACAACATTATATGGGGCTCAGATTTCCCGCATTTTGATTGCACTTATCCCGGCGTGGTCGGCGAGGTTCGCAAGGCGTGCTCGGTGCTGCCGGAATCGGCGCAGCGCTCGATCATCACCGACAACGCACTTCGATTCTACAAACTCTGAAATTCGCGCGCTCGGGCAACGCTCAGATTCGATATCGCAGCGTCTTGCTGAGGGTGCGGTTGACTTGTTGGACGGTATCCGATTAGCTCCATGATCTCGCCCGAACGGTGGGGCTGTAGCTCAGTTTGGGAGAGCGCCTGAATGGCATTCAGGAGGTCGACGGTTCGATCCCGTTCAGCTCCACCATCGAAAGCCTTTTAAGATCAGTCACTCAGTGTCCTCTGACAATTCTCGAGTTTCCGGAGTCGACCGAGTG
>JASHPB010000004.1 GCA_030038355.1 Candidatus Binataceae bacterium | reverse complement strand
ATTGCGGAACCCGAACCAGTGCGGCGCAATTTCCATACGCGCCGCGAAACTGAACATTTCAAATCTGGGTCCGCGGCTCCTTGCGATGTGTTTCGGCGATGCTTCGTTGATCTGCTCATCGATTCTGATCATCGCCGGGCCATCGAGTTGATCCTGGCCGCCGCCACTTCTGGAATCGCGTTGCCCGATGTCTACGTCCGCATCCTTCAGCCCGCGATACAGGAGATCAGCCGCCGTTACAACACCGGCCAGGCCACAGGCGTCGATCGGCAACTTGCCGCGACCGTCACGCGCCGCATTATGATGCGCCTGCATGCCGACGCACCGTGAGGCCCACGCCTTCGCGATCGATCGTTACGGCGTGCGTCCAGGGCGATCAGCATGACGCCGGGATTGCGATGTTGTCCGACCTGATGGATCTCGACGGCTGGGATGCCTATTGCGCCGGCCCGGATGTACCCACGCGTGACCTGCCGATCACGTTCGAGCGGCGTAAGACCGATGTCCTTGTGCTCTCGGCCTCGATGCTCGATGGTCTCCCGCCGGTAGCCGACATCGTCGCCGCGATGCGTAACTCGCAAGCGCTGGCTGGCATGCGCATCATGGTTGGCGGTCCGCTTTTCAACGAAGACTTGCATCTATGGCGCAAGGTCGGCGCGGATGGCTATGCACGTGAAGCGACCGACGCGGTGTTGCTCGCGAATTGGCTGATGAGCGAAGAGCGGCGATGCGCCTGACACTGCTCAGGAACCGGCGCCGCGGCGATTGCCTGCGTCTGCGCCGGCGCCGGAGTAATTCGCCGCGTCATCCGCGATGCGCTCGGTTTCGAGCATTCGTTGGTCGCCCGTTGCGGATTCGCTGCGGCGGTCGAACTGCAGAGCTTCTGTCGCGCGCAGGCATTAGTCGAAGCGCTGCGGCTGGCCGAGCGGATCGAGGCCTGGGAGTTCGACCTCAATGTTGCCGGGCGCGGGCGAGAGTTTTGTTTCGTGGGATGCGCGGTGCGCTTCAATCACCTGGTCATGATCGGATCGGATGCGAGCGCCGGACTGATTCGCGCATGCGAGGAACCGCTCGACCACGGGGCGGATGAAATTCCCGCCTTTGCTGTGCAGCAATTTCTCGCGGCACTCCGCTCGGAGTCTTCGTCACCTAAGCGTGATCGCGAGACCCGCCTCTACCGTGAACTCGAATCGATCGAGCGCGAACTTAAGATGCGCGGCGCTGAGCTCAAGCGCACGATCCAAGAGCGTAATCGCCGGTATGGCGCCGTCGTCCACGATCTTCGGAAGCCGCGGAATACGATCCTTGGCTACACCGAGATTCTGCTAGACGAAGACAGTCAACAACAACGTCCCGAGGTGCGCCAATCGCTGCGGCGGATTCAGGCATCGAACGGCGACGCTGTCCGCCTAATCGATACCTTGATCGCGGAGGCGACCGACTCCCGACGTGTCGGAGCGTCCGCCGTCGAGCATCGGTTCGGCGGCTAGAGCAAGATCTACAACTCGCGGCGCCCGGTGAGCGCGCTCGCGAGCGTCGCAGAATCCGAGTATTCGAGATCGCCGCCCGCGGGCAGTCCACGCGCAAGTCGCGTTGCCCGGACGCCGAGCGGCTTCAGCGCGCGCGCGATGTAAAGCGCGGTTGCCTCGCCCTCGACCGTCGCGTTGGTCGCGATGATTACTTCGCGCACGGCGGCGGGAGGACTCACGCGCGCGAGCAGTTCGGTCATCTTGATGTCAGCAGGGCCGATTCCATCCAGCGGCGACAATGCGCCGTGCAGCACGTGATAGAGCCCGCCGAACGAACGAGCGCGCTCCAGCGCCATTAGGTCGGCTGGTCCTTCGACGACGCAGATCAAATCGTGCTCCCGCGCCGGGTCTTCGCAGATCTGGCATTTCGGATTGTCGGACAGCGCGAAGCACTCCGAGCAGAGCCCGACTCGTTCCTTCATTTCGAGCAGTGACTCTGCCAGCGCGATCACCTGGTCGCGGGGACGGTTCAGCAGGTTGAACGCGAGTCGCGAGGCGGTCTTCTCTCCGATTCCCGGCAGACGTGAGAGTTCCTTCACCAGCCGCGTCATCGCGGGCGGGAGTCCGTCGCCTCGTTTCAGATTCTCGGCCATCGTGCTCAGGCGCCGGGGAAGCCGGGAATCTTGAGCCCCGCGAGCGGACCGAGTTTTCCCATCTCCTCGGCGACCAGTTTCTGCGCGCGCGCGAGGCCGTCATTCACGGCGACGACGATCAGGTCCTCGAGCATCGGCTTGTCATTGGCCGCGATGATCGCGGGATCGATTTCGATTTTGCGCACACGCATGCCGCCGTCCGCGATCACTTTCACCATCCCGCCGCCTGCCTGCGCCTCAACCGTCTTGGATGCGGCCTCTTCCTGCATCTCGCGCAGCTTTTCCTGGAAGGCTTGCGCCTGCTTCATAATTGAAGCGAAATCGAGATCTGCCATGGCGAGACTCCACCCGCTCACGCGGGTCTTCAGTTTTCTTCCTCGTTATTATTCACTTCGGCTTCTTCGGCCGCGTCATCGACCTGGAGCGGTGGAACCCTTACCTCGACGAGCCGCGCTTCAAGCGTATCGACGATCCGGCGTATCGCGGGTTCGGCCATGAGCGCAGTGCGCTCCTCGGGGGTCGCGCTGCGCGTCGGCGACGGAGGGTTCGTGCTCGGCAATGCGGGATCCACCTTCAGCCGAAGGGGACGTTCTTCGTTGTCATCGGTCGATGCTTGATTAGGCGGTGAAGCAGCCGCCGTTCCGTTGGATGCAGCGCTTCGTTGCGGCATCGGAGGGGTCACCGGTGCCGGAGTGCTGGATGCAGCGGTTGACGAGGCGTTGGCGTTCGCCTGCTTCACCTGCGTCAATTCGATTCGAATGGCGTGCCCATAATGTTCGCTCGCGAGTTCCGCGATCACCGCCTTGTTGTCGTTGAGATAGCGAACGTAGATATCGTTGCGCGGTGAGACCGTCAGCAGGTCCGCTTCCAGGGCGAGCGCCGCGCCCTGCTCCATGAATCCCGCCAGCGCAGCGCGCCGCGAGCGGATGAAGTCGCGCAGCTCGGGAAGCTCGCGCTCTCCCGGCGCGGAGGGGGGACGAAGCGGCGCGTCGGCCTTCACTTCACCTTCGACGCGAATCTTCCGCGTCCCTGACGTGGCGGGCGCGGACTCGGGTGCGGCGCTCCCACGCGAGCCGCCGCCTGGCGACGAGGGATTGCCGCCGCCGCCGCCAGCCGGTGTGCCCTTGCTGATCATTTGGAGCAGTTCGTCCGCGTCGACCACCGCCGCAAGTGATGCCATCCTGACGACCGCCATCTCGAGCAGCAGGTCGGGGTACGGCGACTTGATAATTTCTTCCTGCGCCTCGGCCATCAGCCGGAACAGGCGCATCACGTCGCGATTCGAAAGCCGCGCCGCGATGCGTTTGAGCTCAGCCGCTTCGTGATCGGGAATATCGTCGAGCGGGCTCTGGCCACCATCGGCGGGCAGCTTTGCGACCGCGAGATTGCGCAGCGTCTCGAGGATATCGCGGCCTAGAGATTCGAGATTGGCGCCGCGGCTCGCGAGCTCGCGCACGAGCTTCAGTCCCGCTGCGGCATTCTTGTCGACGATCGAGTCGGCGATTTTGAAAACTGTCGTACGGCTGGCCACGCCCAGTGCCGACGCGACTTCCGCTTCGTTCACCCTGCCGCCCGTAGCCGACGCGATCGCGGTCTCGAGCATCCGCTCCGCGTCGCGCATGCTGCCGCCCGCCTCGCGCGCGATCACGCGGAGTGCGGCCTCATCGGCCGTAGTGTCCTCGCGCGACGCAAGCTCCGTCAACCGCTCGAGGATTGTCGTGTACGGGATGCGCCGGAAATCGTAGCGCTGGAGCCGCGAGAGAATTGTCTCGGGCATCTTCTGCGGCTCAGTCGTCGCGAGGATAAACTTGACGTGGGGAGGAGGCTCCTCGAGGGTTTTCAGCAAAGCGTTAAAGGCTTGGTCGGTCAGCTGATGGGCCTCGTCGATAATATAAATCTTGAAGCGGTCGCGCGCGGGGCGATAGCTCAGGTTCTCAATAATCGCACGCGCGTCGTCGATTTTGCGATAAGTGGCGCCGTCAATCTCGGTCACGTCGAGCGCGCGCCCGGCGCGAATCTCAACGCAGGCGGCGCATTCGCCGCACGGTTCAGCGGTCGGACCCTTCGCGCAGTTGAGGCATCGCGCGAGGATTCGCGCGGCGGTGGTCTTGCCGACGCCGCGGATTCCAGTGAAGAGGAATGCGTGCGCAATTCGGCCGCGCTTGATCGCTTCGCTGAGCGTGCGCGTGACGTGCTCCTGGCCGACCAGTTCGCCGAAGCGTTCCGGGCGCCATTTGCGGGCGAGCACGAGATGAGAGGCTGGAGATTCGGCCATCGCGATCTTTATTAACGGCGCTGCCCGCCGAATGATAGCCAGGCACCCCTGCGGCACAGGGTGGCGGCCGGTACCGTTGCTTCCTTCCGGACCTGGCGGGGTTCGCGGCCTTCCCTTGCGCAGGACCCGGCTATCAGCGGCGGGCAGAGTCGTTTCAGGTACGGCGTGGTTTCTTAGCGCCGAAATATTACAGTATCACAGCGGCGGCGATTCAAGCGCATCGCGCGTGAACGTGGAACAATACTTACGCTTTTGATTCCTCGCAGTCGTCGCTGAACGATGCATGCTCGCGGGCGCGAAGAAATCATTGGCGCGGCACTGGCGCGATTGCTATCTGATCTGTGATGGCACGCGAAAAGGAATTGCTCGCGATCGGCATGGTGCAGATGAGCTGCGCGGCCGAGCCGCGCCTCAATCTCGAAAAGGCCGCCGATCGAATCGAAGAGGCGGCGAAGCGCGGCGCCAAAATCGTCTGCACGCAGGAGCTCTTTGCGTCGCACTATCCCTGCCAGGTCGAGGACCCGAAATCCTTCGATCTCGCCGAGCCGATTCCCGGGCCGACCACCGAACGGCTCGGCACGCTCGCGATGGCGCGCAAGATCGTGATCGTCGCCTCGCTCTTCGAGCGCCGCGCCGCGGGCATTTATCACAACACCTCGGTCGTAATCGGCGAGGACGGTAAGATTGCCGGCCGCTACCGCAAGATGCATATCCCCGACGACCCGCGCTACTATGAAAAGTACTACTTCACGCCGGGAGACCTTGATTTTGTCGCGCATTCGACGCCCAACGCCAACCTAGGCGTCCTCGTATGCTGGGATCAGTGGTTTCCCGAGGCGGCGCGCCTGACGGCGATGGCAGGAGCGCAGATCCTTTTTTATCCAACGGCGATCGGATGGTGGCACGGCGAGCCCCACGAGGTGCGGCCCAAGCAGCGCGATGCGTGGGAGACGATCCAGCGGAGCCACGCGATCGCCAACGGCGTGTTCGTCGCCGCGGTCAATCGCGTCGGCGTCGAGGGCGAGCTCGAGTTCTGGGGCAACTCGTTCGTCTCCGATCCGTTCGGCGAAGTGATCGCACGAGCGAGCGGCAAGGACGAGGAAACGCTCGTCGTCGAGTGCGACCTCAAGAAGATCGAATACACGCGGCGCAACTGGCCGTTCCTTCGTGATCGCCGAATCGACGCCTACGGCGATCTCACGCGGCGCTTTCGCTCGTAAGTCGTGAAGCAGATTCCGGTGGAGCATCGGCAGCGACTCGCCGCCTACCGCATGCCGCCCGAATGGGCGCGCCATCTCGCCTGCTACCTCGTATGGCCGCACAACCCTGACACCTGGCCCGGCAAGTTCGAGCTTATCGCGCCGCTCTACGCGCGGATGGTCGCGGCGATCGCGTCGTTCGAGCCAGTGCGGCTGATGGTGAAGGACGAGGCGATGATGCCCGCGGTGATCGAGCATCTTCGCGACGTCGCCGCTGGCAACGACACGATCATTCGCAATGTCGAGGCGTTCGTGCTGCCGACCAATGACTCGTGGGCGCGCGATCACGGTCCAATCTTCGTCAATCGAATCGCGCGCGGCGAAGGGCCAAAGCAAATCGCAATCGACTGGCGCTTCAACTCGTGGGGCGAGAAGTACGGCGCCTATGATCTCGATGACATCGTGCCGCAAAAGCTCGGGCGGCGCTACGACTTCGAGGTGATCGAGCCGGGAATCGTGCTCGAGGGCGGTTCGATTGACGTCAACGGTGCCGGCACGGTGCTGACGACCGAGTCGTGCCTGCTCAACAAGAATCGGAATCCTGATCTCTCGCGCGCAGAGATCGAAGATTACTTAAGAATCTACCTCGGCGTCCGCAACGTGTTATGGCTCGGCGACGGAATCGCCGGCGACGATACCGACGGCCATATTGATGACCTCGCGCGCTTCGTCGCGCCCGACACGATTGTCACTGTGATCGAGTACGATAGCGGCGACGCCAACTACCAACCGCTCCAGGAGAATCTCGCGCGGTTGAAATCGATGCGCGATCAGGACGGGCGCGCATTTCGAATCGAGACATTGCCGATGCCGCCCGCGATAATCTACGACGGCACGCGCCTGCCCGCGTCGTACGCGAACTTCTATATTGCCAACGGCGGCATCGTGATGCCGACCTTCGAGTGCGACGCCGACCGCGTTGCGGCGTGGACGCTCGAGCGGCTTCTTCCCGGCCGCAGCGTCGTCGGCGTGCCGTCGACTGACCTCGTATGGGGCCTCGGCTCGGTTCACTGCCTGAGTCAGCAGCATCCTGCGACGACCGCGATCGCCTGACATTACAAATTCCGTGATGGGGTGACGTGGCTTACCCGACAGGCGCCGAGATCTGTGCACGAATCAAGGAATTCACCTCTGTAATTAAAAATATTGATTTGTCGCTTGACATACCGAATTCTAAGGTTATCATACGCGACATGCGGCCGCTCCTGCTCAAGTGCCCGTCATGCGACGGAGCCCTCACCGTGGCGCGCCTCGAATGCCCGCGATGTGAAATCGCCATCGACGGCGAATTCGCCATGCCAGCGTTGCTGCGCCTCTCACCCGCGCAAATTGATTTCGTCGAGGTCTTCGTCAAGAACCGCGGCAGTATTCGCGACGTCGAACGCGAGCTCGGTGTCTCGTACCCCACGGTTCGCGGCCGCCTCGATGATGTGATTCGGGCTCTCGGCTATCCCGTCAAGGGCGACGCGCCCGACGAAGCGCCCAGCGATGATTCGGCGGCGAGCCGGCGCGCTGTGTTGGCAGATTTGAAATCCGGACGCCTTTCGCCCGAAGAGGCGCTGGCGAAGCTCAACGAAACGCCCCCAGCGAAGAATCGGTAATCAACAGGAGGAATCTCGATGGCGACCGCAACCTTCGACGGAATCGAAACGCTTCGTATCGAACGTGCGCGCGGCAATCTCAAAATCGCCGGCGGCGAGCGCGGATTCTTGGGCCTCGACGATGCGGACACGACGCGCGACGGTTCGCTGCTCGAAGTCACCATCCGCTCCAACGCGTCGATCACCGTGCCGTCCGGCGTCACGATCGAAATTGTCGAGACGTCCGGCAATCTCGAGCTCCGCGATCTGACCGCACCGGTCACGCTCGACAAGGTCAAAGGCAACCTCCGTGCGTCGAAAATTGGCGCGATCAATATCCGCGAGCGAGTCGCGGGCAGCATGCGGGTCGAACACTCGGGCGCCGTCGAGGTCGAGCGAGTCGGCTCGCTCACCGTCGAGGACGCGCGTTCGGTGCAGGCCGGCCAGGTCGACGGCGAAGTGGAATGCGGAATCGTCGGCGGTTCGATTGCGATCGAACGCGTCACCGGCGGTGCGCGGCTCTACGAAGTGCGCGGCAAGATTACTTCGCACCTGGTCGGGGGATCGCTGGAGCTTGCGGACACCGAAACGGTCGAGGTCAGCGTGGTTGGCGGCAAAGTGCGGGCGACACAGGTCGGTGGTGCGCTCGCCTTCGGCAAAATCGGCGGCAAGTTCGTCGTCGATGGCGCCACGGGCGACGTCGCCGCAGGCTTCGTCGGCGGGCGCGCGAGTATCACGCGCGCGGGCGGCAAACTCGAGCTGTTCGACGTCGGCGGCGCGGTCGATATCCGTGGTCCCTTCGCCGCGGGCGCCTCGTGCACGGTCAAAAGCCGCGGCCGAATCAATGTCGAGATCGATCCTGCCGCGTCGCTTCGTTTGAACGCGTCCGCCGGATGGGGCCGCGTCAGGATCTATGGCGTCGATGAAGGCGGACTCAAGCGCAGCAAGCGCTCCGAGGTCGAGGGCACGATCGGCCCCGAGCCGCTGAACGGCGAGCGCACGATGCTCGATCTCGAAACCACTGCGGCCGACATTATTGTCGCAAGTCCAACTGCCGACGCCCGCGACTACTATGGCCGCGAATCGCGCTTCGGGCGCGGCTTCGCGGGCTCGTTCGAGGACTTCGCCAATGAGCTCGGCGAGGAAATCCCTGAGTTCGTAAGCTCAGTGGTGGGCGCGGTCGGC
The DNA here is from genome assembly GCA_030038355.1 of Candidatus Binataceae bacterium. Classification (GTDB taxonomy): domain Bacteria; phylum Desulfobacterota; class Binatia; order Binatales; family Binataceae; genus JASHPB01. The sequence continues at coordinate 9,542 of JASHPB010000004.1, read as the reverse complement.
AAGTTCGTGTCGCAAAGCGGCGTGGCGTCGGGCGGCTTCGCCCAGGACGTCACTCGCGACGTTACGCGCGGAATTCGCCAGGCGATCGAAGAAATCGAACGCGTGCTCGCCGACGTCCAGCAGCGCGTGCCCGCCGAGGCCAAGGAGAAGCTGGCCGCGCTCGCTCGCGAGCTTCGCGATCTCTTGAGCGAGGCGACTGCGGCGGGCGCGAATATCACGTACGAAGAGCGCGCGCGCCTGAAGGAGCGAATCCGCGCTGCCGCGCGCGAGATGCGCGATACGATCCGCGAAGCATCACGCGCCGCGCGCCGCGGCTCGCGTGCCTCGAGCTATTCCTACAGCGGCAGTTCGAGCACGACCCAGGGCGCTTCGAGTCGGGCGGAGAATTCCGAGCGCGCGGGCGCATCGCCGAGCGACGAAATCCCGCGACCCGGCGCGACAGTGAAGCTCTCGCGCGAGGAAGCGGTGCTACAGATTTTGCGCGCGGTCAAGGAAGGGCGCCTCGAACCCGAGGAGGCCGACGATTTGATCAACGCCTGGAACCGCGAAGGCGCCGCCGCCCGCGGCAACTGAGCCGCCGAGTGGATTTGCGGCGCACCGTCCGCCGTGTGACTCAACCTCGTCCCGTCAGGCGTCATCGCCTGCCGACATTTGCGCCTTGCAAACCGAGTCGTTCATCGAATTGCCGGACTGATCTGTTCCACCCCGCGATTGCCCGCGCGACGCCCGCGCGCCTAGATTCGAACCAGGAGGTCGCCTCCCATGAACGAGCGCAACCTTATCGTCGAAGAACACGACGGCGTCGTAACGCTCACAATGAACCGTCCCGAGAAGCGCAACGCGCTTTCCGTTGCGATGATGGCGGCTATGACGGCCGAGTTGAAGGCGATCGGCGCGCGGCGCGACGCTCGCGCCGTGATTATCGCGGGCAATGGTCCGGCATTCAGCGCCGGTCACGACCTCTCCGAGCTCAAGGGCCGCGACCTCGCCTTCTACCGCCATGAATTCGACCTTTGCGCGCAGTTGATGCAGTCGGTGCAGGCCATCCCGCAGCCGGTGATCGCGCGCGTGCATGCAATCGCGACCGCTGCGGGATGCCAGCTCGCCGCCACCTGCGACCTCGTCGTCGCCGGCGAGAGTGCGCGCTTCGCCACGCCAGGAGTGAAGATCGGGCTTTTCTGCTCGACGCCGATGGTCGCGTTGTCGCGCGCGGTCGGGCGCAAGCGCGCGATGGAAATGCTGCTGACGGGAGTTCCAATCGATGCGCACACCGCGTGCGAGTGGGGCCTCGCCAATCGGGTTGTCAAGGACTCGGAGCTTGCTTCCGATACGATGAAACTCGCGCAACAGATTGCCGACGCGAGCGCGCTCACGATCGGAATCGGCAAGCAGGCTTTCTACGCGCAGATCGATCTCGATCAGGCCAAGGCATACGATTACACCAAGGAAGTGATGAGCCTGAACGCGATGGCCTCCGACGCCCAGGAAGGCATCTGCGCCTTCCTGGAAAAACGCCAACCTAGTTGGAGCGGAAAGTGAGATTTCATGTGGGGGGATAAACTACTCAACCTCATTTTTGAGCAGAAATACTCAAATGGTTGGCCGGGAAAAGCCGAGCAGGGTTGGAAGGCGCGTTTCGGTTCCGATGAGGGTCGGTATCCCACAAAAGCCGAGGGTAAGTTTCAGGTAAGAGCTCGGAAGGCCGCCGAGAATTCGGATTTCGTTCCCTTCGTTGCCTTCATAAATCCCGAAAACCAAAAGTCGGGCGCGGATGGCGGGATGTCGATCGCGATCTTCCCCGGTGTCGATTGCCCCGGCCTCGTAACGTTCGTTGTCGGTACTAATGACGTCGCGCCCGATGAAGGTGTCCTCGGTAGGCCGGGACACGCGAGAAAGTTGGCGTAATTTGTGCGTGGTTGAACGCTGAATTCGGAAAGGGCAAGCGTATCGCTTGGGCAAAGCATCATCCTCCTCGGACCGAGCAGCAGCTTCGCAGTTTAGGCTCCCAAAAATCGCTCATCCCCGACGTTGTAGAACGCGAGGACCTAACGTAATCGTGGACGCCAAATACAAAGATCACTGGGAAAGAGATGCGGCGGACTCGATGGCGGAACCTCGACGAAGAGCTACGCGAACGTCATCGCAATGATCTGCTGCAGGTTCTCGCGTACTCAACAGTGGCTCGCACGTCGCGGGTCATCGTTAGCCTTGCGAATCCGTGTCGTGAAGAAACCTGGCTCTCGTTAAGAGAGCGGCGCTTACTCTTTCATCGGGCATCGATCCCTGCGGCAGACCGACATTGTTGACTTGATCTTGTCGGCGTTTCCCTCTTTCAACAAAAGTTCTCGACGACGTCGCTCGCGACACGGCGGCGCAGATCTCATTGACGGTTAACTAGAATTACCGTTGTTCCTCACTCAGCGCCCAAGATCTGCAGCAGATTGCCTCGCGATCCGATGTTTCGAGGTAGCTTTCTTCGAACAATAGCGCCCTGTCTTCGAACATTTGCACACCGTTTTTCTTCGAGCCAGCCGTCAGTGATTCTCACCGCATCGTCAACGCTCGACATCATGTACTTCAGATCACTCGCGTCGGTGATCTTGATTTCAATTGAGAGCGGTCTCGTCATGCCGATGGATCTGGCGGATCCGCGCTGCGCCATCCTCGCCTTTTGCGGTGCTTCGTTAATGGCGGCGGCGAGTTGAGTCAGAGCCGCATGCGATCCGCCGATTCCGAGTGTCGTTCGAGCTCTGTTTGGCAAGGCATTGCTATGACTCAAGACGGCAGCGCCCGACAATCAGAGTGCCCTGGTCGGGCACACGAGCGAACTCCCCCGTATTGATTCCATCCCTGCCGTCCGATACCTTCAGGCATGGCGCACCTGAATAATCAGATCGCGCACATCAACTGACCGCATAACGCTGCCTGTGGAGAAATCCGCGGGCTTTTTTTTATCCAAGGAGGTCTCATATGCCGCATCAGGAGCTTCGCGAAGCACTCACGTTCGACGACGTGCTCTTGCTGCCCCAGGCGTCGGACATTCTTCCCTCGCAGTGCGACGTCTCGACCTCCCTCTCGCGCAATATCCGCCTCAATATTCCCCTGCTCTCGACCCCAATGGACACCGTCACCGAGTCGCGCACCGCGATTGCGATGGCGCAGACCGGCGGCCTCGGCTTTATCCATCGCAACTTGACCATCGAGCAGCAGGCTGCAGAAGTCGAAACCGTCAAGAAGTACGAAAGCGGCATGATTGTCGACCCGATCACGGTGCATCCCGATCAGAAAATCGGCGCTGCGCTCGCGATTATGGAGCGTTACCGTATCTCCGGCCTGCCGGTCGTCGCCGACGGCCGCCTGGTCGGAATCCTCACCAACCGCGATCTCCGCTTCGAGCGCCGCCTCGACAAGCTCGTGCGCGAGGTAATGACAACCAAAGTCATCACCGCCCGCCCTGGTATTTCGCTCGATGAAGCGAAGGAGATGCTGCAGGCGCATCGGATTGAAAAACTCCCGCTCGTTGACGATCAGAATCGCCTGCGCGGCCTAATCACCGTCAAGGATATGGACAAGGCAATCCGCCATCCATCTGCGAGCAAGGACAGCTACGGGCGGCTTCGCGTGGGCGGCGCAGTTGGCGTCGGTCCCGATCGCGAGGCTCGCGTGGCGGCGCTTAGACGCGCGGGCGTCGATGTGCTCGTGATCGACACGGCGCACGGGCATACGCGGAACGTCGTCGATGCCCTCAAGGCGACCAAGGCTGAATGCCCCGGGCTCGACGTGTTGGCCGGCAATATCGCGACCTCGGAGGCCGCCAAGGTGCTGGCCGATGCTGGCGCCGATGGCCTTCGCGTGGGGATGGGGCCCGGCTCGATCTGCACGACGCGCATGATCTCCGGCGTCGGAGTGCCGCAAATTACAGCGATCATGGATGTCGCCGCGATTGCCGAGCCGCGCGGAATCCCGGTGGTCGCCGACGGCGGAATCCGCTTCTCAGGCGATATCACCAAGGCTCTGGCCGCCGGGGCGAACACGGTCATGATCGGCTCGCTATTCGCCGGCACCGAGGAAAGCCCGGGCGAAACGATTCTCTACCAGGGCCGCACTTACAAGGTTTATCGCGGCATGGGCTCGCTCGGCGCCATGAGCGAGCGGACCGTCGACCGCTACGGCCAGCAGGAAGTGACAGGCGGCAAGTATGTGCCCGAGGGAATCGAAGGGCGCGTACCGCATCGCGGATCGCTCGCCCAGAATATCGAGCAGCTCGTCGGCGGATTGCAGTCCGGGATGGGATACGTCGGCGCGGTCAACCTGGCGGAACTTCGCCGCCGCGCGAAGTTCGTCCGCGTGAGCGACGCGGGCGTGCGCGAGAGCCACGTCCACGACGTCTTTATCACCAAGGAGGCGCCGAACTACCGTCAGTAACGGCCCCGCTCGAACGCGGGCCTCGCAAATGCAAAAATCATTGGGCTGCGCGGTGACGCGGATCGACGACGGAGGCGGCGCAGCGCATAGCGATGAAGAACATTAAGCGGCTTCGCGTCGGAGTGATCTTCGGCGGCCGCTCCAGCGAACATGAAATCTCGCTCCGCTCCGCGTTGACCGTGATGTCGGCGATGGACGCCAACAAGTACGAAGTCGTTCCGATTGGAATCGATCGCTCCGGCAAATGGTTTCTGAAGGACGATGCGCTCCGGCTGCTCGCCGAAAAAACCGAGCGTCTCGGCGCGCTCGATTCCGAAGGCACCCAAGTCACGCTGCTGCCGCATCCCGAGGCGCAGGCTCTCGTGCCGGCGAACCCCGGCGACGCCGCGCTGGCAACGGCTCCTGGAGCGCCCCGACTCGAGGGCGAACTCGACGTCATGTTTCCCGTGCTTCATGGCACCTATGGCGAAGACGGCACCGTGCAGGGCCTCTTCGAGCTCGCCGGCCTCGCGTACGTCGGCGCGGGCGTGCTCGGCTCCGCGATTGGGATCGACAAGGACGCGCAGAAGCGTCTGCTCCGCGATGCCGGCGTTCCAATCGTCCGCTACCACGCGGTGACGCGCGCCAATTACCAGGCTCACCCAACGCAGGCGGCGCGCTTCGCGCGCGCGCTTCGCTTCCCCGTTTTTGTCAAACCCAACTCGCTCGGCTCTTCGGTCGGCGTATCGAAAGTGAAGCGAGCCTTTGAGCTGAAGGCCGCGCTCGAGGACGCGTTCCAGTACGATCGCAAGGCGCTGATCGAAGAATCGTGCGAGGGGCGCGAGCTCGAATGCTCTGTGCTCGGCAACGAAAATCCGCAGGTATCGCTGCCGGGCGAGATTATTCTGAAGGGCGCGCACGAGTTTTACAGCTACGAATCCAAGTACGTCGATGAGAACGGCTCGGCGGTGCAGATTCCGGCCGACCTCCCGCGCGCGATCGTTAAGAAAATTCAGGCGATGGCGATAGCGGCGTTCAAGGCCCTGGATCTGCGCGGGATGGCGCGCGTGGACTTCCTCGCGCCGCGCGACCTCAAGAAAATCTACGTCAACGAGGTAAACACGATCCCAGGCTTCACCGCGATCAGCATGTATCCCAAGCTCTGGGAAGTGTCGGGCCTGCCGCTGCCGAAGCTTATCGATCGGCTGATTGAGCTGGCCCTGGAAGAGCATCGCGAGCGCGAGGCCCTTAGCGTGACCTATCATCGCCGCGGCTGATGCGTCGCGGTGCGATTTTTTCGATGAAACGAGTCCTGGTCGCGACCACAAATCCCGCCAAGCTCGCCGAGTATCGAATCCTGCTGCGTGAGCATGGCGTCGACGCGGTCGCACTCAACGATGCCGGTATCACAGAGTCGCCCGACGAAACCGGCGCGACATTCGAGGAGAACGCGCTGCTGAAAGCGCGCTTTTATTTCGCGCGTGCCGGGATGCCGACTATTGCCGATGACGGCGGCCTCGAAGTTGATGCGCTCGGCGGCGAGCCGGGCGTTCGGTCGCATCGCTGGCTCGGCGAGGGCGCTGATAATTCCGATGCCGCGCTCGCCGCCGAAGTGATGCGCCGGATGGCAGGGGTGCCCGACGGAAAACGCGCGGCACGACTTCGCGCTGCCACTGCGTTGATCTACGAAGAACAGGGGCAGCCACGCGAACGCGTCGTGACCGCTGCAATCGAAGGCGTTATCGCGAAGAAGGCATGGCCCGTGATTCGGCCGGGATTTCCCTACCGCGCGGTGCTCTTTCTTCCTCACCGCAACATCTTTCTCGGCGAGCTTGGCGAGTCGGACGAAGCGCATATGAGCCAACGCCGCGAGGCGCTTGAGCGGCTCGCGCCCGACTTGGCCCGGATAGCAAGAAGGTAGTGAGCCTGCGTATTATCTCCTGATGCGCGAGCTGGTTTCGCGCCCGGAAAGGTGAAGGGCAAAAGCCGGGGACAAATCGTCGTATTGCATCTGGCGGCGCGCTATCCGTTCGGCGGCGTCGTATGGCAACTGCTTCATCATCTGATCGGATTTCGCGCACTCGGCTTTGATGTCTATTACATCGAGGACCATCGCGGCCACGTTTACGATCCTGACGCGCTCTCGCTCGTTTCCGATCCCAGCAACAACCTGAAACGCCTCGATGCCGTGCTGACCCGCTTCGGCTTCGGCGGCCGCTGGTCGTTCCTAGATTCGGTGCGCGAGGAATACGTGGGGATGACGCGCGCGCGATGCTTCGAGCTGCTTCGCGTATCAGACCTGGTGGTAAATCTGTGCGGCGCGACCGAGCCGCGCGACGAGCATCGTGCGGCGAAGTGCCTCATCTATCTTGAAACCGATCCTGGTGTTTTCCAGCTCGAGCTGAAGCGCAAGATTCCGCCCGCGCTCGATTTCGCGCGCGCACACAAGCACTTCTTCACATACGCGCAGAATATCGGCGCGCTGGATTGCGTGCTGCCCGCGGCCGGTCTCAGTTGGCATCCGACGCGGCCGCCCGTGGTGCTCGACGAATGGCATCCTGGCGTCGGCGCCGCCGAACCGCGCGCCTTGACCACGGTTGGTACCTGGCGCAACAACGGCAGCGATATGGAAATTGGCGGGCAGACCTACTACTGGTCTAAGCACGTGAACTTCCGGAAAATGCTCGATGTCGCGCGGCGCGCAAATCAGCCTATCGAGTTGGCGACCGATCTGACTTCAGGCGCCGACTATGATGCCGCGATTGCGGGCGGCTTCGAGTTCTCGCCGGTCGTGCCGATGTCGCTTGATATCGATGCGTATCGGAATTTCATCAGCGGATCGCGCGGCGAGTTCACGGTCGCCAAGGACATCTACGTGCGTCCGCGCACCGGATGGTTCAGCGATCGGACCGTATGCTATCTGGCGGCCGGGCGGCCGGTCGTGACGCAGCGCACCGGCTTCGAGCGATTTGTGCCGACCGGCGAAGGTTTGCTCGGCTTTGATGACGCGGACGAGGCGGTCGAGGCGATCAAACTGATCAACGCGGATTATCCGCGTCATGCGCGCGCCGCGCGTGAAATCGCGGTCAATTATTTCGACGCAACCAAGCTGCTGGCCGATGTCGCCGATACGGCGCTAAATAATGTTTTCCGCGCTTGAAAATTTTGTTGGACTGGCCGACCTCCCGCTCCATCTCGCGATCGGGATCGAGGTGTTCCTTGGCCTCGTCATGCTGGCGATTGCACTCGCGGTGCGCCGCCGCCGCCGATCGCTCACGCCGACCACCTTCATATTCCTCGCCGTGAGCTTTGGCTTGAGCGTCGCGACCCATCTGATCCCGAACCCGGTAACTGCGGAAAAGGTCGGCGCGCTGGCAGTTGTGGCTTTAGCGTTCGGCCTCATCAGGCTTGTGCTCGAGGCGATCGACGCCGCGATGCGCCGGCGCAAGGCGGCCTTCTCGACCATCTTCAAAGACCTGATCATGCTCGCACTTTGGGGCGTGGTCATCGCGGTCGCGCTCAACGTCGAGTTCGGCGTCAAATCGTTCTCGATTCTTACCTCCGTCTCGGTGCTGGCCGCCGTGATCGGATTCGCCGCGCAGGAGGCTCTCAGCAACGTTTTCAGCGGCCTGACGATGCAGCTGCAAAGACCATTCAAATCGGGAGACTGGGTCCGCACCGGCAACTACGTAGGCCGTTTCCGGGGCATGAACTGGCGCTCGACGACGATCATCACACGCGCCAACGAGCGGCTGGAAGTTCCCAATTCAGTCATCGGCAAAGACGTAATCGTCAATTATGGTGACAGCTGGATCCGCGACGAGATCCGCATCGGTATCAGCTACGACGTGCCGCCCAATCGCGTGCGCGAGGTAGCGATGCGCCTGCTGCATAATTCGCCGCAGATTCTGAAGGAGCCACCCCCGGAGGTGCTGGCCTGGGAGTTCGGCGACTTCGCGATTACCTACCGTATCAGGTATTGCCTTGCGGACTACGGACCGCAGGAAGTGGTTCGCGACGACGTCGTATCGGGACTCTGGTATGCGCTCCGCCGCCACGCGATTGAAATTCCGTATCCGATTCGCTCGATCGATTTGCGCCAGCCGCGCGTTGAAAAAACCACGCGCGACGATCATCGCCTGATGACCGAGCTCCGCCAGGTCGATTTCCTGCGCGCGCTGACCGAAGAGGAATTGAACATGCTGGTGCCGACGGTTCAGGTGCGCGAGTACGGCGCCGGCGAGACGATCGTGCGCCAGGGTGACGAAGGCGACTCCTTCTACATCATCAGGAGCGGCACGGTCGAGGTGCTGGTCCAGGCGGCCGACGGCTCGATGCGCCACGTGGCCGAGATGAAGCCGCCCTCGTTCGTCGGCGAGGCGGCGTTGATGACCGGCCAGCCGCGCAATGCCACGAATCGCGCCAAGACTGACGTCGAACTGATCGAAATCGATCGCGAGGGCTTCACGCGCCTCTTCCAGGCGCATCCGGAAGTCGCCGAGCAGATGAGCGAGATCATAGCGACGCGGCTCGCAGAGCGGCTCGAAGTACTCGATGCGACCGGGGGCGACAACGGCAAGGCCGGCACGCGCCGCTGGCTGATGTCCAAGATGAGAGAAATCTTCGACTTCTGAGTTTCGCTGGATCGCTCACGCAACGCGCAGCATCGCGGCTTGCAGCTCGAGCAGGTTGCGCGCCGGCAGGAGCAGGTCGACAAAGCGCGCGTACTGCTCGATCGCGCTGTCGCCCGTGCCCCAGCGCGCAACCTCTTCGGGATTCAACCACACCACGCCGCGGCATGATCGCGCGATCTCGCGGAGTAAATCGGCGCGCGCAGGACGCCGATTGTTGCGCCCGTCGCCCATGATCACGACCAGCGTCGAGCGCGTGAGAAGACCGAGGCGTCGCTCCCAGAGCTCGGTGAGCACGCGGCCGAAATCCGAGCGGGCGTAGAGATCGAGCGGCGGCGAGGTCACGAGATGTCCCTGTTCGAAACTCGCCTCTGCCAGGTGATCGACATAGGCGAAGGCGCTGACGCGGCGAAAGCATGCGCTCGCGCCCGCGACCAGCTCGAGCATCAGGCCGGCGGCATAGCGCACCGAGCCGGAAACATCGGCCAGGATGACGAGGTCGAGATG
>JASHPB010000030.1 GCA_030038355.1 Candidatus Binataceae bacterium | reverse complement strand
TGCCGGATCGCAGCCAATGAGGAGGCCGCGGGGGAACCGCGCCAGTGTACGAGAAATCAGAATCAACTTTATCGCGGTCAAGCGCGAGCGGCGCGACCTAAGGTCGAGTGTCTCTCTATCTTCACCGCCTTTGCATCCTCACAATGAAAAGCGATGGCACACCAGCAACGCGTTAAGCGGATCAAAGAAGAGTTTCGTGGCCGGACCAAAACCCATGCCTCCCGCCCGAAGGAGCGATCAGTTGCTGTCGGGGCTGCTGCCTGGGGCCCGATCAAACTACGTCGGTTGGTGGGTTGGCAGGAACTTGAGGCCGCCGGTAAATCAGCGGAGGCTGCATAATCGGTCGACAGTAAAATCGCTCAACTGTCGAGATCTTTTATCGATATTCGACCATTTGCGAGACCCGAGCAGCGGCACCACCCGCAGCCTGCCAGCATGCGCGGGCGCCATGGCAGCCGCTGAGATCCATCAGCTCGGCATGCAGTAAGGCCTTCTCATCCGTGGCGAGCAGCGCAAACGTGTTGTGAAGCTCGTAAGGATCGCTACTGGTATCATGGTATTCGAACGTCCCGTCCTCGTATTCGACGTAGACAAATGCGCGGCCGCGGAGAGCCTCGTAGCTCGGTGGATTGCCGCTGCGAATCGTGGGCTCATCCGGATCGCCCGCATCCGGATCGATCATCGACCAAAGCTTGGCCAGACTGTGGCGCGTGCCCTTTTGCGCGACACCTCTCAGCACGCGGTGATGCTCGACGAGCGCGAGCGTGCGCCACTCCGAGACCCTTTTTCCCAACATGAACGGCACGATACTTCGGCCATCGATCGTGTCCGGAGCCGCAACGCCCGCCAGGTCCTCGAAGGTTGGGCAGAGATCGGTGTTTTCGACGACTTCGTCGACCGTCCGACCGCGAGCCACGCCCGGGCCGCTGATAATTAGTGGCACGCGGATGTCGGTGTCGAAGGCGGTCATCTTGCCCGGCATTAACCGATACTCGCCCATGTGGAGACCATTGTCGGAGCTGAAGAAGAAGTAGGTGTTATTCTGCTGGCCCGATGCGGCCACCGCGGCTTCGAGTTCGCCCAGCATCTTGTCGACGGCGAGCACGGACTGTGCGCGCCTGCGGAAGTCATGGTCGATCGACGACATATCGGACTTGGAAAGCGGACGATAGCGCTTCAGCCATTTGATCGTGTCTTTGCTGGGCTTGGCGTCATATGCCGGATTGCGCGGCGCATGCAGGCCCCAGAACGCGTGGGCATCGCGCGGCGCCGGCACGTAGGGCGCGTGTGGCGCGAAGGTCCCGATCTCGATGAAAAAAGGTGTGGCGTCAGATCGCTGGACGAACTTCACGGCGATCGCCGCGAGAACATCGGTCAGGTAGTCGATCGGCGCAGTGCCGAAGTGCACGAGCTTGCCGTTCTCGTTCAACGAGTAGCGGAACTCACGGTAGCCGTCTCCCGCGACGTCCCATTCGCTCCATCCCATTGCGACACCGTTTTTCGCCGGGCTATAGCCATTCAGATACTTGCCGAGCATCGCAGTCTTGTAACCGCCATGTTGAAGCGCGACCGCGAAGCTCAGCGGCTCGTTGCCATGCGCGTTGAAGCCGCCATAGCCGCCGTCGGGCTCGATATTACGGAACACGTGAGTGTTATGGGGGAATTCTCCCGTAAAGATCGACGACCGCGACGGGCAGCATAGCGAATCAGTAACGTAGTAATTGGAGAAGGTGACGCCTTCGCGCTTCATCTTGAGTACGTGCGGCATGAACTGGAGCAGGTTGAGCGACAGATCGTCCGTCAGAACGAAAACTATGTTGGGCCGCGCGGAAGTGCTCGGACGTGCGGGCGGATTTCTCTGCGATACACTCTGGGCCGCGCTTGATGACCTCGCATTCGTCTGGCCGAGACCCGCTCCCGGCGGACTGTGGAGCACAGCGACGATGGTTAGCGCCGCGGCGAGCGCGGGAAAGAGGGGCGTCGGTTTGCAATGCATCGCGAAACGGAGAAGTGGGAGCGGTTTAAATTGCCATGCCCGCCAACGATCACTGCTCGGACTTTCCCTTGTCGAATGAATTCAGGAAGGCGGGAAGCTTCGCGCGCATCTTCTTGACCTGCGCAGACACCTTGCGGCCGAATGACGAATTCTTCTTCTTGTGCTTGGTCGGTTTGTGGCCTGTCTTCTGCGCCTTGCCGGGCCCGAATTCCGCCCCGTTCACTGCCGTATCGCTCGCCGAAGGCTGCGTAGCAACTGCGCCACTGGCGCCCAACGCCCGCTGCGAAAAAGTCGCCGTCATGAGGACTGCAATCAATAAAGGAATCAGGCATTTCAAGTGCAAATCCAAGCTCCTCAGCCGAGAATCGCGGCCCGAACCGGGCTTGCTGCCGTGACCCTGGCTCGCCGCCGATGCATACGCGTATGCCTGATAGTACGGACCAAAGCCGTGCTAGTTTCGCGGTCATCGGCTCTCCTCGTGCGCGCTCCGGTGTGGTCCACCCGTGACTGCATTGCGCGCTTTTGACCGCGTTCCGCTTGCATGATTCGCTATCGAGTTTGGGCGGACCCGAACCGCGCAGAGCAGGACGCGAACTCATCTAGTCCCATACATCCACGGGAGGCAGGCTCTCCTGCATACCGGCTTAGGCTATCCCCACGGTGGAGGCCAGCGTATGAACGAAGCCGTATGTTGATGGCGCGGACGCCTACTGAAGCACGCACGCGCGCGTCGCATCCAATTGACGCATTCTTTGGTCGGGACTCGGATTAGTTGACGATCAATCGGCGGGCCCACTCGTCCTCGGGTATCACTGGTGATGCTCGTATGCGTTGTGTTCTGCGGGCGTTTCATTCGCCACCCAATCCGGGTGATGCTCATGTACCCATTCATGATGATTGCTAATCCACCAGTAGCGATCATGCCAGACATGTTGATCATCGTAGTCGCCGAGAACTTCAGGGTGTGCCCCATAGTAGAAGCCCG
>JASHPB010000272.1 GCA_030038355.1 Candidatus Binataceae bacterium | reverse complement strand
CGCCGACGGCCGCCAAAAGGTCCTGCGCTTAGGTCTACACCGGCGCTGGCGCAAACGCTTTGCCGCGCTGCTGGAACGGATCGCGGCCCTCGCTGTTTCAACTGTGGCGCAGTTCGCTGCCATCCAAAAAAATCCTCTGCCCTCGCCTTGGAAACCCCCTCCCCCGCGCTTCCAACCACCCTTACTACCAGCCCTCAACTGAGATTTTTGGGTTAAGTATTCTAACCGCATATGTAGCTTCGGGACACCTTTTTGGTATTAGGAATGATGCTGCGATTGACGGAATTGGGGTTCCGGGCTCAGGGTTTTAGAGCGGCAAGCAAAGGCAGTCTTTCACCAGCGCTTGCCACCTGTCGAGCTGTCAAATCATACACACGTCAACGATACGGCAGATCGATAATAAATCTATTACAGCGCGGCGAAGTCTCTACCAAAAGCCGCCCGCCGTGTGCACCGACGATTTGGTTTGCGATAGCCAGCTCGAAACCGCGCCGTTCGCAATTGAAATTGCGCACCAACTGCTGAGCGTCATTCTCAAGCGCCATTTCCAAAACGTTGCGAGATATCGCCTCCGCGCTGTCGGAGATCGAAAGGCGTATGCATTCGCCAGAGACGTCCGCCGATACTAGGATCGATCCGCCGGAAGGCGTGCAGCGTACAGCAATGCCAACGAGAGTTGACACGACCCAGCCAAGTTTGAGCGGGTCCCCATACAATCGAATTCCGTGGTCGACATGATTGTGCAATGCGACTTCCTTTTGCTTAGCGTCGAGAATGAAAGCCCTGGCGATCGAGTTGACAATCTCGGAAAGGTCGACTGCTATGGTCCTCATGGGAATTGATGGGAGTGCGTGGCGAGCTCTGTTCAGGAGATCGTCGGACAGGGTCCGCAGACGTTCTAGATCCTCCACTAAGGCGGCTACTATGTGATCCTTTGACTTATCGCGCCGTTCACGTTGAAGGAGTTCAATTCCGAGTGAGATCGAGGTGAGCGGAGTCCTTAGTGCCTCCGACAGAGTACCGATCAAATTGCTGTATGCGCGCTGCTGCTCGCGCTGATGGCTGACGTCGTAGAGAGTAATCAGTGTGCCGAGAGTACCGTCCTCGATCTGAATTCGAGCGAGTTTCAGGAGGTAAATGTGCTCGCGACCGCTAACGTGCAGACTAAACTCAGACTGTTGTTCGCTCGGTGATCGCCTTCTTCCACGCTCGAGCGCTGCCCGCAGTTGATCGAAGTGATGCCCTTTATCATCTTGTTCGAAAAAATGCCGATCGATCAGCTTGTTGCGATCCATTTCAAGTATGAGGAGGGCCAACCCGTTGGCGTCGGCGACGATATCGCCGCTGTCGAGAATAATCGCGGGAATATCCAGACTCTCGAGAAGCGCGTTAGTCGCACGGCCCCAGGTACGGGTGCAAGTCGTTTCCATGGAACCAACTAGCGCGCCGGTCGACGGTTCTCACTGGAACCCTTTGTCACACTATTGAGGCTGACCATAGCGGCTTTTCAACGCCAGGTTGATCTGCATTACATTGACGAGCTTCTCGCCAAATAGCCCTCCAAGCGGAGCCGCTGAGTTGTCTTGCACCATCTGTTCGACTTCTTCATGAACCTGCCTTGGATCGCGCTTGGTGTCAGCGGCCCACTTGGAAGCGACACGATCGAGCTGATACTCGGCGTTTTCCACGGTGATATTTGGGTCAAGGCCAGAACCGGAAGTGGTCACCATATCGCCTGGCACGTCCGCTAAAGCCACGTCGGGATGGTCCTGACGCCACATGTCGAAAAATACCGATTGTATATCGGAGCCACTCGCGACAGGCTGGATGGCCGTCTGAGACTTTCCATCAGGAGTCGTGCTGGTGATAGCCGAAGGAAACTTGCCGGGATTCTCCTTCGAAAACGTCTCGAAGAATAGGACCGCCAGATCCGAGGGCTGGGGCTGCGGAGTCCCCGGATTTTGCCTTATCCAATCGGCGATCGTCGACTTATGACTTTTCTGCCAGTCCGTGATGTACGCGGCGTGCGTCGGATCTGCGCTGACCCATCCTTGAGCGAGTTCGTTATGGTTGTCCGCCCATTGCGCTACGATATGTGGGTTGCCCTGATAGCGATCCTGCTGAAACCATGCCTCGATGTCGGGAGCCACCAACTGTCCAGCCTTGGGCCCGCTCGAATACTTGACGATCGGGCCTAGCATTCGTGCCACGCGATCCCGGAGCGCATAATTCGATGCTGCCAGAGCCGAAGAGGTGCCTGCTGAGGCATCGTAAGAAGCAGCGGACGGCCGCGGCCAGAAATACTCGTCCTTGGTGAAGGGTTGGGCTATCAGGAGTGATCCGACGGCCTTGCCTTGATCGTTGACGATGCTTCCATTAGCCGTAAAAGGAAAGACAGTTTGACCGATCAGCCATAGCACCAGCGGATAGATCAGAGAGCCGACCACCACAGTTGAGATCAGCAACCAGAGGCTCTTTGTTATATTTTTCATTGTCATTAGTCCTCAGTGCAAAAGTCGTCACGCGACGAGGTGCGTCGCCGTCATAATGAGGTCGATAAGCTTGATGCCGATGAACGGAAGAATCACGCCGCCAACACCCCAAACCAACAGGTTCTGGCGAAGCAGCGCGTCGGCGCCCAAGGGACGATACCTGACTCCCTTCAGAGCTACAGGTATCAGAGCAGGAATGATTAAAGCGTTGAAAATGACCGCGGATAGTATCGCCGATGTCGGCGAATGGAGATTCATGATGTCCATTCCCTTCAGCCAGGGTAGCGTTCCAGCAAATAGCGCTGGGACGATGGCGAAATACTTCGCTACGTCATTGGCGATGGAAAACGTTGTAAGCGCGCCGCGTGTCATGAGCAGCTGCTTGCCGATCTCCACCACTTCAATGAGCTTGGTAGGGTCAGAGTCGAGGTCCACCATGTTACCGGCTTCTTTGGCAGCTTGGGTGCCGGAATTCATGGCAAGACCAACGTCAGCTTGCGCCAAGGCCGGCGCGTCATTGGTGCCATCACCCATCATCGCGACCAGCTTTCCCTCGGCCTGCTCCTTTCGGATGTAAGCCAGCTTGGATTCAGGAGTCGCCTCCGCCACGAAATCGTCAACTCCGGCCTGCTTTGCGATTGTAGCCGCAGTCAGAGGATTGTCTCCGGTGATCATAACCGTACGAAGTCCCATGTTGCGCAGCCGCTCGAATCGCTCCTGCATCCCGGTCTTGAGTATGTCCTCGAGCGTAACCACGCCGGCAACTTTGGAATCCTCAGCGACGACTAAAGGTGTTGCGCCTTTCGACGCGATCGCATCAATAGTCGGCTGAAGCTCCACGGGAATTTGGCCCTCCCTCTGCCGCACAAATGCGATCACCGCATCAGGAGCTCCCTTGCGAATGCATCTGCCGTCTGCCAGATCCACTCCGCTCATGCGGCTTTGTGCACTGAATGCTATAAATTTTGATCCGCCGATGCTCAGCTCCCTTGGGCCTACGCCAACAGCGTGCGCAGCGGTAACGATGCTCTTGCCTTCAGGTGTCTCGTCCGCGGACGACGCGAGCGCAGCCAACAACGCCAACTTCGACTGCGTGTAACCCGCGACTGGATCGAACTTCGTTGCATGACGATTGCCAACTGTGATCGTGCCCGTCTTGTCGAGAAGAACGGTATCGATGTCGCCTGCCGTTTCGACAGCCTTGCCACTCTTCGCCAGAATATTGGCCTGCAGGGCGCGATCCATACCGGCTATACCGATAGCGGCCAGCAAGGCGCCGATCGTTGTCGGGATCAGACATACGAGCAGAGCGACCAGCGTCGGAACATCGGTGCCCAGACTCTTCACAGCATCCGAAATACCTAGATAGCTCGCCATGTATTGTTCGGCATTCCATGCCATCGGCCAGAGCGGAATTACAACGATCACGAAAGCGAGCGTTAGTCCGGATAGCGCCAGCGTCAGGGCGATCTCGTTCGGCGTCTTTTGGCGAACCGCTCCCTCGACGAGCGTGATCATCCGGTCCAAAAAGGACTGACCAGGCAAGGCGGTTATTTTGACCACAATCCGGTCGGAGATAACCCTGGTCCCGCCGGTTACACCTGAACGATCGCCACCCGAGTCGCGAATCACCGGCGCAGATTCACCGGTGATGGCCGACTCGTCCACCGATGCGATCCCCTCGACGATTTCTCCGTCTCCCGGGATTACCTGACCGGCCCCGATCACTACGCGATCGCCTTGTTTCAGATCGGTCGAACGCACTTCCTCGACCACGTCGCCGACTTTTAGGCGATAGGCTGGGGTCTCGCCGCGGGTTCGGCGCAGCGATTCAGCCTGAGCTTTGCCTCGTGCCTCCGCGAGCGCGGTCGCGAAATTGGCGAAGAGGACAGTCAGGAAAAGCCAGAAATCCAACGCTATAAAGTAATTGATCGGAACCTGGCTTGCCGATGTGCTGACGATCGCCTGAATGATGAACAGCAATGTCAGGACCGCACCGATCTCGACCACGAACATCACTGGATTGCTCCACTGAAGGTCCGGCCGCAGCATCACAAACGACTGGTTCAGCGCTTCGAGAATAAGATCGGTCTCAAACAGGCTGCGGCTCTTGATACGCCGTGGTGGACGAGGATGTTGTGGCGACTCGATCGTAGGTAAGGGTCGTGCAGCAGCTCCCATTATTCGATCCTCCGAAATCCTTTCGACAGCAATTCTTCTTTCACAAGCTTTTCTCGGGTACTTCTGTCGCTAGCCGCCGAATGGGATAGGCCCCAGGTGCTCGGCCATGGGTCCGAGCGCTGCGACAGGTAAAAACAGCAGAGCTCCGACGATCACAACTGTACCCAAGAGCATGCAGCCGAAGGTCATCGTATCGTCGCGAAGCGTTCCCAGTCCGAATGGAGTGCTCTTTTTCATACCCAGGAAAGCAGCCATCGCAATTGGAGCTATGATCGGAATAAAGCGGCCGAACATAATTACGAAGCCCGCCGCGATATCCCACGGCACTGCCTCGGGGGCCGGATTCGAATTGCTGTTGAGGCCATAGGAAACGCCCAAGCCATCAAATGCGGAACCGTTATTCGCCGAGTCCGACGAGAACTGGTAGACGATCTGCGAGAAACCGTGCGGACCTGGATTACTCTCTGCTTTCATTCCCCATCCCTTGGCAGCAAATAGTCCCGTAGGTCCCAAAATGACCAATGGATGTATCAGCAAAGCGATCAGCGCGAGCTTTACCTCGCGGGCGCCGATTTTCTTGCCCAGGTATTCCGGGGTGCGGCCAACCATCTGGCCAACTACGAAAATTCCAATGACCAGGAACAGCAGCATGTTGATCATGCCGACTCCCTTGCCGCCAAAAATGCAGTTCACCCACATTCCGAAGAACGGCGATAGCGCCGCTACGGGGTTAAGACTGTCGTGTTCACAAATGATTGCTCCGCAGGTGAAATCGACGGTTGCCGCGGCAAACGTTGCACCCGCCGACGTTCCGAAACGGAGTTCCTTGCCCTCCAGGTTGCCCAGATGCTGGTCCACGGGCAGACCCGCTATGGGAGGCAGCGCGATGGTACGCTTGCCACCCGGCGCCGTCGCGCTGGCGATTTCGAATGTTCGGGCAATTGGATGAGATGTAAGCCCGGGATTGGGTTTTAAGGTGTCGTAATAAATCACCCAACCGACGGTCCCGACCAGCAGCACTAACATCACCAAGAAGATCACTATCGAATGCCGAAGTCTGCCGAGCATGCGCCCGAACATCAGCACCAGGGCCATGGGAAACAGCATCATGCTTGCGGTTTCGAGGAAGTTGGTCGTCGCGTTAGGATTTTCGAACGGATGGGCCGAGTTCATGCCAAAGAATCCACCGCCATTCGTACCCAGCATCTTCATAGGAACGAAAGCAGCCAGCGGACCCATCACGATCGTCTGTTGCTTGGCTTGATTGTTGTTGTCCGTGCCCAACGCGGCGGGCTCCAGGGTGTTAACCTGGTTAGCGCTCTGGTAAGTCATCGGCATGCCTGAGGCCAGAAAGAACAAGCTCAATACGAATGCGATGGGCAAGAATGTGTAAAACACCACCCGCCACATATCGAGAAAGAAGTTTCCGACATTCGGATCGCTACGAAACGAACGGATGATTGCGGTCAAAGCACAAAATCCGATCGCCGCCGACAGAAAAAACATCGGAATGCAGAAGAAAATCTGGCTGAAGTTCGAAAAGACGACATCGCCGGAGTAGTGCTGAATATCGGTGTTGGTCATGAACGAAATGACCGTATTAAAAATGGTCGTAGGTGCGATCGCGCCGAGACCGCGCGGATTCAGCGGTGCCCACGGTTGCAGAACCAGCACCAGATAGCCGAAAAAGTAGAGCACCGTGTTGAAGACCAGAAGAGCAACTATATACTGCTTCCAGTTCATCGGCCCGCTGTTCACATGATCTTCGAACCATTTTAGAAGCTTTGTCGGGCGATAATGTCCGTCCATTACCCAGGCCAGATAACGGCTCAACGGAATAGCGAGAAGTGCGGGAACGGCGATTACCGAAATAGGGAAAAGCCACATGAGGGTACTTGCCTCCGAGAATTGTTTTTTGCGAACCGAAATAAACCCGATCTAGTTAGAACCATTCCGGCCGTACCATCGCCGTGACCAGATAAACGAATATTGCAGCCGCAACTAGTGCCGTTAGATAGATCATCGTAAATTCCTCAAATCCTCTCGCACGCGATAACGAATAGGAAACAGACTCCTATTGCGGCCAATCCCAATAAAAAAGTTCCGGGTAACCAAATGGTCAGATCCATCGCATCAGCTCCTGTGTGCTTTGCTCGACTTATCAATCGAGAGTTCAGGAATGGTCTCGTCAAACATTGGACCGATACCTTGTCAACGAGCCTCGAAGCAACTTTGATGCTATGAATGTCTCCAACAAAATTAAGTGAAATTCGCAGGCCCAGTTCTGAAGTGATGCATTAAAAACGCGCCGATGCCTAACGATCGTTCTGCGACGATCGATGCCCGTTCACTTTGAAATGTAGCTAGCAGTTAGCGAAGACCAGTAACAGTGAAGATACACTTCACTACATACTTACCAAGTATCGTAAGTATATCAGTTGAGCATTGCGAAGAAGCACGATGATCTTAATTCATCGATCGAAGTTGAGACTGATCATCGTGCGACTAATACTAAGCTGCGGCAATTGAGAGGTGGTATGCGTAACGGGTAGCTTCGGCAAGGAAGTAGGAGCGATTTAGGTGCTAGGCCCTCCGTTTCGAGGGCAGCGATTATCGACTGAAGTTAGCACACAACTCTTATGAACCGTCGTCAAAGGTTGCTTTTGAAGCTGAAATGGCACGGCTCCGCTGCGGACCTTTTTGACGCTGCTGGGGTCATGATTCAGTTCAACGTGACAATCCCGCCAAGTATCGCCCGAGGCAAACTACTCCCGTGCCAAACTCCCAAATTTAAGCGGGCAGCGTGGGATGACGTTTTCTGATCTATGTTGATCGGCTCCCTCCGGCAATTAGTATGCCACAAATAAAGCTCATGATTTCGTTGGCGAATTCATTTTCTGGCGCGTCGAGGTCGGATGCGTTTTGTAATGGAACTTTTCATTTTGAAACGATGCGCGCCGAGGCGTGGAAACTTTTTACCGCTGCGTGAGTTCGCTCATCGGATGGAGCTCAGCAACGCTTAAGGC